>CANRGF010000012.1 GCA_947630075.1 uncultured Clostridia bacterium | reverse complement strand
GGCTGCGCTGGTCACGCTTTTCAGCCAAAGTCCGCCATATTGCATATAAAACGCGTCCAGAGCCATGATCAGCAAAGTGAAAAATAAATTTGCAAAAAATGCCCATTTTTTCATGTTTTTTGTCCTTTTTCTATTTTTTTATTGTTGTTTTTTTGATGTTTTGTTTAAGTTTTTGCACAATTTTTTTGAAAATTCAAATTCTCAACTTTCACTTCAAAAACATTTTGATAAGCCAATCTTTGAATTTATTGAATGGCTGATATCTCATCGGCAAATCCAGCCAATTTGCCTTTTTGACAACATTTTTGAAATGCGAAAAAGTTTGAAAGCCCACTTTGCCGTGATAAGCGCCCATTCCGCTTTGTTTGATGCCGCCAAAGCCAAGATGATTGTTGGCAATGTGCATGATTGTGTCATTGACGCAACCTCCGCCAAATTGGCAAGAACTCATCAAAAACTCGGCATTTTTGCGGTTTTTTGTGAAAACATAGAACGCCAGCGGCTTTGGAAGCGTGCCGACTTTTTCAACAACTTCGTCCAAATTTTTGAATGTCACAATTGGCAGCACAGGCCCAAAAATTTCTCTTTGCATAACTTCGTCTTCAAAGGTCGCGCAAACAAGTGTTGGCTCAATTTTTTGCACATTTTCGTCAAATTTTCCGCCAAAAATGAGGTTTTTTGCATCAATCAGCCCCAAAACGGAATTGAATTGTTTTTCGTTTATCATTTTTGGATAGGACTTGTTCAAAATTGGGTCAATGGAATATTGCAAAACAATTTGCTTTTCAATTTCTCTCACAAGCGCGTCTTTGACATTTTCGTGGCAAAACACAAAGTCCGGCGCAACGCAAGTTTGCCCAGCGTTCAAAAATTTTCCAAACACAATTCGCTTTGCCGCCAGTTTGATGTTTGCACTTTCGTCCACAATGCAAGGGCTTTTGCCGCCCATTTCCAAAACGGCGGGCGTGAAGTGTTTTGCGGCGCTTTGGAGCACTTTTTGCCCAACATTTGTGCTGCCGGTGTAGAAAACAAAGTCATATTCTTGCTCCAAAAGTGCGTCCCCGTCTTGCTTGGAATTCCAAAGGATTGTTGTGGCGTGGGCTTCGTCAAAGGTGCTTGCCAAAAGGCTTTCCAAAACAGCGCTTGTGTTTGCGGAATTTGAGCTTGGCTTCAAAATCACTGTGTTGCCCGCCGCGATGGCATCAACAAGCGGCTGAACGGCAAGAAGGAAAGGATAGTTCCACGGGCTGATGATCAGCACCACCCCATATGCGCACGGCACATGAAAACTTTTCGCCGGGAAATTGGAAATTGGCGTATAGACGTGCTTTTTGCGCATGAGGGAGCGCAGGTGTCGAAGCATATATGAAATCTCTTCCAGCACAAGTCCAATTTCGGTCATATAACTTTCGGTCGGCGATTTGTTCAAATCTTTTTGCAGCGCATCGCAGATGTCCGGCATCATGCTTTTTATGTTTTGATAAAGTTTTTTCAGCACTTCTTTTCGCGTTTTCAGCGGAATTTGCGGCGTTTTTTGCAAAAATTTGCGCTGATTTGCGATTTTTTCCAGAAGTTCTTGTTGTTTGTTGTCTTCAGCAATGTTTTCCATATTTCACCTCGCGGAAAATTTCTTCAAGTTGTTTGGCAGTGAAAAGCACTGGCACGGGATAAAGAGGATTGGCTTCTTTCTCGGCGGTCTGGGCAAGAAAAGGAATGTCACTTTCTTCAATTTGGTCAATTGTTTTTCCAATGCCCATGTTTTTGTTCATGGCCTCAATTTTTTCCACCAAAATTTTTGCGCCCACTTCAACAGATGTGTCTTTGTCGAAAAGCGCGCAATATTGCCCAATTTTCCACAATTTTTTGTGAATTTTTCTTCCATATTTTTTCAAAACATATGGCAAGATGATGGCGTTTGCCAGCCCGTGCGCGATGTCATATTTTCCGCCCAAAGAATGAGCCACTGCGTGCACATAACCAACATATGATTTTGTGAATGCCACACCTGCCAAATAGGATGCAAAAAGCATATTGTTTCTCGCTTCAAAATTTGTGCCATCTTGATAAGCGATGCCCAAGTTCTCGAAAATCAATTTGCTTGCTCTAAGCGCACAATCCCTTGTTTGTTTTGTGGTGCTTCTGCCGATATATGCTTCTATTGCGTGAGTTAAAGCATCCATACCTGTGGAAGCCGTAACACTCTTTGGAAGCCCAAGAGTTAAGTTTGCGTCTAGCAAGGCGTAAGAAGGGATTAGTGGAAAGTCATTTATGGCGTATTTATGGCGAGTTTCTGCATCTGTGATGACTGCAGCAAGCGTGGTTTCACTTCCCGTGCCTGCCGTGGTTGGGATTGCAATTAAAAGCGGAAGTTTTTTGCGAACTTTTAAAATTCCTTTCATTTTATTTAGGCTCTTTTTAGGGCAAGCAACCCTTGCACCAACCGCTTTTGCGCAGTCCATTGCCGAGCCTCCGCCAAAACCAATTATACAATCACAAGCGTTTGATTGAAACATTGCCAAAGCGTCTGCCACATTTTGGGTGGTTGGGTTGGCAACTGTGCCATCAAAAACTGACAGGTTAATGCCCGCTTCTTTTAATTTCGTTTCTAATTGATTGGTTAAATTTCGGCTTCTCAAACCCTTGTCCGTTACCAATAAAACGCTCTTTTTTCCTTTCGCTTGCAAAAGCCTAATTAGTGCGTCATAGTCTTTTAAAAGCCTTGGTTCTCGATATGGAAGCAACGGAATTGCAATTTTAAAAACGGTCTGATAAGCGCGGCAAAAAAACTTTTTAAAAATGTTCATATATTCTCCTTTAACAAATTCCCCTATGAGATAAGTATAGCAAAAAGGCAAAATTTTTTCAAGAAAAAACGGACAAATTTGAGATTTATCCGTTTAAATATAACAATAATTTACAATTTTAATTTTTTTGTTTAGTTTTTTAAAACTATCTTTTATATTTTTTAAATTTATTATAATATTTCCCATTATTTTGCAAAAATTCTTCAACCGCATTTGGCATATTATAAGCTTTGTCATATTCATAGACTTGCATAACGGGGTCTGCCTTATCTATCATTTTCACAAATTTTGCTTCTGCCGTTTTCCCTTGCTCAAACTCTTCCCAAATTTCAAGCATCTCAGGAATATTATAAGTTTTAGATAATCTAATTAAGCATTCCTCTTCTTTTCTATGCTTATAATCGGGCGAAATATTATCTTCGGGCGCAGTGTCGCCAAAATCTATCTCTCCAAGTTCGTGATAAGCAATCATTTTTAAAACTTTTAGTTGGTCGAGTTTTGTGTCGTTTTTCGCCATAATCTCAAGAGCTAACATAATCATTGAAAAAGTGTGCTCAGCATCACTCTCAACGCGGCCTGGGACTTTTTGCAAAAGCCAACCTCTGCGCAAAATTTGCTTCATTTTTGCAATTTCTTTATAAAATTCTTTTTCCATATCACACCTTTTTATTGATGGTTTCTAAAAGTTGTTTTTCAAAATCTTTATATGACATAGACACCGTGTCTTTACTGCCACGAGTGCGCACCGCAACGCTATTCTCTGCCATTTCTTTATCACCTAACACTAAAATAAATGGGGATTTTTCTAGCACTGCTGAGCGGATTTTTTTGCCAACGCTTTCGTTTGAAATATCGGCACTAACACGAATTTTATTCAAATGTAATTTTGCTTCAATTTGGCGAGCATAATCAATATTCTTTTCGCTAACAGTCAAAATTTTAACCTGCAAGGGATTTAACCAAACAGGCAAATTGCCCTTCGTTTCTTCAATTAAGAAGGCAACAAATCTATCCAGCGAGCCAAAGATTGCACGATGGATAACCACCGGGCGCACGCGATTATCGTGCTCATCAACATATTCCAATTCAAAGCGCTCTGGCAGTTGATAGTCTAACTGAACGGTGGATAAAGTTACTTCATGCCCTATTGCCGACTTAACTTGCACATCAATTTTAGGGCCATAGAAGGCGGCTTCGCCCTCTGCCTCATAATAATTTGCGCCACTAGATTTTAAAATTTCTCGCAGTGCAGCTTCGCTTTTTTCCCAAAGTTCGTCATTGCCAAAATATTTTTCAGTGTTCTTTTTATCGCGCAAAGATAGGCGGAAAGCATAATTTTTAAAGCCAAAATCTTTATAGACATCCAAAATCAAATTAATAACGCCCTGAATTTCATCTTTAATTTGGTCTGGTCGGCAGAAAATGTGGGCATCGTTTTGAGTGAAAGCACGGGTGCGCTCAATTCCGCACAAATTGCCACTGCCTTCAAACCTAAAATCGTTTGCAATTTCGGCAATGCGAATAGGCAAATCTTTATATGAGTGCATAAACGATTTATAAATCATCATGTGATGTGGGCAGTTCATTGGGCGCAAAACATAAGTTTCATTTTCGCGCTCCATTGCTGGGAACATATCCTCTTGATAGTGCTCCCAATGGCCAGATGTTTTATATAGATTTATAGAGCCGAGTGATGGCGTCATCACATGCTGATAGCCAAGAGATAACTCTTTATCCATAATATAATCACTGAGTGCACGGCGCAATAAGAAGCCATTTGGCAACCAAATTGGCAAGCCTTTGCCGATTAAATCGTGCATCATAAAGATGCCAAGGTCTTTGCCTATCTTTCTATGGTCGCGCTCTTTTGCCTCTTCTTCTAAGCGCAAGCACTCTTTCAAATCATCTTTATTTAAAAAGCCATACACATATATACGCGTCAGCATTTTGTTCTTCTCACTGCCACGCCAATATGCCCCACTCACACGATTGATTTTAAAACTAAATCCGCGCAAAAATTTGGTGTTTTCCACATGCGGGCCGCGGCATAAATCATAAAAATCCTCGCCCGTGTAATAAACGGTTATTGTTTCATTTGCAGGCAAATCCCGGATAAGTTCCAATTTATATGGCTCGTCCGCAAAAAGTTTTTGTGCTTCCTGCTTGGAAACCACAATGCGCTTAAAATCCTCATTTTTATTGATAATTTCACGCATTTTGTCCTCAATTTTAGCAAAATCCTCAGGTGAAATGGTTAAATTGTCAAAATCATAGTAAAAGCCGTTTTCAATAGCCGGGCCAATTGCCACCTTAACGCCCGGATACAAACTTTTAATTGCTTTTGCCAAAACATGGCTCATGCTGTGGCGATACATTTTTTGCTTTTCATTTTCTTCCATAAATTAACTCCTTTTCAATAATAAATTTTCAATTTGTTGCCAATTGTCGCATCTAATGCAGTTGTTTTTGTTTAATTCGTCTGTAGTTATATTTTTGTTATGATAAGCAGTAAAGAGAATTTTTGTTTTTACATCCCCTTTTAAATTGGATAATCTATCGTCAGTCTGCACATCTGCTTTAAAAATATTTTTTGCACCTGTAAAAATAAATCTATCTGGGTTAAGGAAAGGGAAATTTTTAATTAAGAAATCATATTTATGTTTAAAGAATATCCCGCTTTTTTCTGGCATACAAAACATTACGCATGCAGAACAGATATATATTTCATAATAATCATTCAATTTTTTTAAACTTTCAATTGCTCCGTCATATATTTTTGCATTTTTATATAAATCTTTATCTTCCAAAACCTTATAAAATTTTTGCCTGTTTTTGTCCGCGCCCAAAGCATCGTCTATATAATACTCAGTAAAATCGTCAATTTTATAATTTGTTTTTAAAAACTTGTTCATTTCATCCAAAAACGTGGATTGGCACAGCACTTCGTCAATATCAACTAATAATTTTTGCATTTTCCTCCTTCCTTTAATATGCCCGGGTGGGGCATAAGTTTATATGCCTATAGGGGGTATTTTAAAAAAATAAAAAATCCCTCTTACAAGGGACGATTTCAAACCGCGGTTCCACCCTAATTGTTGCGAACAACCACTTAATTTTGCTAGGATTCACTAGCGTTGACCTAGTTGGTGGTTTCAGTGAATAATGTGTTGCACCAATCTCAGCCGGCAGGCGCTCTCTGTAAACCTAAATATTGACCTACTTGTCCAACCAAAAATCTATTTAACTGCGATTATTTTAACACACGCTTTGGGATTTGTCAATTAAAAGATTAAAAATTGCCAAAAATTTTTAATTTTTCATAATAATTTTTAGCCTATTAGAAAAAACATTGCTTAAAAAACTCACAGCCTCGCTATTTTGCTGGTCATTTAGATAAATGTCGATATAACTTGGGCAGGCGTTTAAAACATTGGTGATAAGTTCGAGCGCGTCATGGCATTCGGCAATTTTAATTATGCGCGCATTTTTGTTTTTCATGTTGTAAACCGAAAAATTATCGCCATCGCAAACCACTTTAACTTTATAAACAAGGCTATCCATAGTGTTTATTAAAAAACGGATAACATCTAAAAATGTGCCAGAATTAAATAAAGTGAGATTATCGCTTGATAGTTCGGCTAGATTGTCCCAATGCCGCTTTAATGGAGATAGGCGAAATTCTAAAAAACTATCAATAAAAAATGTTTGATTAAACAAAATAATATTGCTTAGAGCGGACACATCTGTGGACTTATCAAAAATTGACAAAACTTTGATGTAGGCATTAAAAGTGAGAGTGTTGCAAAGCGGATTTTTTATCTTTTGCTTTAAATAATTAACTTTATAAACACTTTCGATATATTCAATTATTATATCTCTTAAAATTGTTTCGCACGGCTCAATATAGGCATCATCGCAAGCAAATAAGAGATAAATAAAATTATTGTCGCTATAGCCTGTGATTATATTTTTGCAAAAATCAATTTTAGACTTAATGTTTGCGTGCAAAAAATCAATGATTTTTTTATTAGACACTTTGGTTGCCAAGGCAATCTCTCTCATAAATACCTCTATTGTATAATATGCACTAAATAATATTTTACTCTTAAAATTTTTGGCAATTTTTGAGAGAGAAATTGTCAATCAAAAAGTGAAGAAAAATTATTTAAAATTCAACTTTCAAAATTATTAAAATTGATAAAATCGTTATTAAAACTAACGCTGTTTGCTCTGCAATTTGGGTCATAAAATGTGTGGCAACAGCAATTTGCTGGCATGCACCTGCACCAAGTTTGTGCACGAAACATTTCTAAATTAAGATTTGAAATTCGCACACAATCATAGCATCCGGTGCGATAGAAGAAATAATACATATTTCACCTCTATCTCAGTGTATGCCCACAAAAGATTTTTGTTTATTTGCATGAAAAAACACCACTGATGTGGTGTTTTTTAACTAAGCCTGTTTCTTCTTCGAACCAACAAAAGCAGCAACAGACAATGCCGAGAAAGCAATTAAAGCAACTTCAACTACGCCTAGAACAACTGCTAAAACGATTGTGCCGGTGCATGTTAAAGACTTGGTTGTAACGAAACCTTCTTCAGCAGTTTTCAATGCGAAAGCATTGACTGTGAAAGAGTTCATTTTTTGCCAGTCTTCAGATTCTTTGAGCATCTTAACAGCTTCATCATACTCTTTAGATTCTAAGACATCATCACCAAGCACATAAATTTTGTTGCCATCGCGATAGTAACTGATTTCGGTTTCAGTTAACAATGTCTTCTCTAGAGCTTTGAAGCCTTCGTCAAAAGCTTTTTTAGTTTCGTCTTTTACATCTTTTTCATAGGTGTAATCAACGGAAATTTTTTGAGCTAAAACTTTGCTGCTCTTGAATTTGACACTAATAGTAATGTCAAATTTTTTGAAGATTTTTAAATCTTGACCGCCAGTAATTGAAGCCATCTCTTCAGACTTTGACACTTCGTCTTTATCCATAGTGTAGCTGTAAGTCATACCTGTGGCAACAGGGCGAGCAAGCAAGCCAATGTAAACTCCTAGAACTAGAACTGCAACGATAACAAATGTGAGCATTACCGGCAATTTGCCTAAAAACTTTTTCATTTCGACCTCCTATTTCTAATTTAATACTTTTATATGTTTCAAGTCAAACAAATTTCCATATAATTAGCAAATTTTGCGCAAAGGCATGAAAAAACACCACTGATGTGGTGTTTTTTAACTAAGCCTGTTTCTTCTTTGAACCAACGAAAGCAACAACAGACAATGCTGAGAAAGCGATTAAAGCAACTTCAACTACGCCTAGAACAACTGCTAAAACGATTGTGCCGGTGCAAGTATAAGTTGTGTTCAAATCTAGCTCTTTTAGTTCTTCAGCTTCAGGTAATTTAAGAGTGAAAGCATTAACGGTGAATGTGTTAAGTTTTTCCCAGCCTTCAACAGACTTGAATGCCTTAACTGCTTCGTCATAAGCTTTGTCGTCTTTCAAATCTCCCATCAAAGTATAGATTTTGTTGCCTACACGGAAATAGTAAGAAGTGTTCACATCTTTTGAAGCCTCATCGAACATCGCAGTAATGGTTTTTTGAGTTTGTTCGTCAACATCTTTTGCGAACTTGTAATCAAAAGATGTTTTAGACTCTATCACTTTGCTGTTCTTAAACTTCATTGTTTGGGAACTTTTGAAAGAATCGAAAATTTTAACATCAAAACTTTCTTCAAGTTTTGCATACTCATCTGCGTCCATAGAGTATGAATAAGTCATACCAGTGGCAACAGGACGAGCAAGCAAGCCAATGTAAACCCCAAGAACTAGAACTGCAACGATAACAAATGTGAGCATTACCGGCAATTTGCCTAAAAACTTTTTCATTTCGACCTCCTATTTTTAATTTAATACTTTTATATGTTTGAAGTCAAACAAATTTTAACATTTTTCCAAAAAATTTTACAATTTTTTTATTTTTTAATAAATTTGATATGTTTATGCTTCAATATTAGGTGTGTTAGGGGTTTTATCTTGATTAGATTTTTTCCTTAATTGCACCATAAACACGCTTGAAAGAACAATCACGACAACTGAGAATATCGCAAAGATTGTGTTCACCACAATAATAGCTATTGCTTGATGATTTGTGAAAACCAAGGTGGAAGATGTGAGCGGTTCATTGATTTTGAGAGCACTTATCTTGCTATAATCCACATTATCCCAAACCAAATTTTTCACAGCCTCTTCATAGTCTGCTTGAGAGAATGCAGATGTTGGGCCGAGAATGGTTACTTTATCCCCCTCTCTATAATACCACATAGTTACAAGCATATCCAAATTTATGGCACGCCCAACGGCATCGGTTTTCATTTTAATGCGCATATTCAGTTTTTCTTTTGTTTTAAACTCAATTGACGCTTTCACTTTTGCATCTGTGATGCCCATATCCGTCAATTCAGATGCGAGCCCCATTTCAACAAACTGCTCTTGGGTGAGATTTGCAGAATAGGTTAAATTATAATTTACTGGTCGGCAAGCAATCATTAAAATAATCACCAAAAAGAAGGTGCATAAGACGATGCTTATGATTAACACTGGCAATTTACCCAAAAATTTCTTCATATCTTTCTCCTTATGATGAGTTTAAATTAATTTTGGGTTATAGTCAAGAAAAAATGGGCTAATTGCCCATTTTGACTGATTTTAATATATAAAACCCCTTATCTCTTGCTAAAATTTCGCAGTTATTGAAAAGTGATGTTAGGTGCTTTTTAAGGCTTTCCATGCCGAGATTTTTGCGGATAACCAAAATTAGCGGAGCGCCAACTTTTAAATGCTCTTTTGTGCCTTCCATGAGCGAAAATAGCAGTGTTTTGCCTGTTTTGATTGGCGGATTTGACACAATGAAATCAAAACTTCCTTCAACCGCATTGAAACCATCGCTTACAAAGGCAACGGCGCTATGCTGCACATTATTTTTCATCAAGTTTTGCTTAGTGAGACTAACGGCAGTGGCGTTTACATCCACCATTTGCATTTTTACGCCATAATGCTTAATTAATGCTATGCCTATCACTCCTAACCCACAGCCTAAGTCTAACCCACAGCCAGAAAGGGTTTCATTTTTGGCTATTGCGTTTAGAAGGGCGCGAGTGCCATCGTCTATCCTATCCTTTGAAAAAATGCTATCGCACGAGCGAAAGCATAATTCTAAACCTAGAACACAATCTTTAAATTCAAAATAATCATCTGCCGAATGTGGCTTATCTATGAAATAGTGCTGCATAAGGCTTATTTGCTATATAAATTAGCCTCAACTGGCAAAACCATAACAATCATGCCAACTAAAATTAAGCACAATCCAACAATGCGCAATGTTACATATAATGAATCATTTTTATTAATTTCGTCTTGCTTTCTAACGGCCATAGTAATTCTTTTAGCGGTTAGGCACAAAGCAACGCCGATAACTGCCAAAATAATGCCGATGATAACGGTGTATCGTGATAAAAACTGCAATGGATTTTCAAAAGATAACAAAGTGAACATAATTTATCTCCTTATTTGATGTTGACATAATAACACATAAATTTTAATTTGTCAATACCTAATCTTTATTTTTTATGATTAATTTTCATAATTGTTTTTGCATTTCTTGCAATAAAGTATAACTTAAATGCAACAGAAACAATCATTGTGAGCAAAATTGCGAATAATGCTATTTTTGTGATAAGTAAATAATATTTTGCCAAAACAAATGCGCCCAAAGCCAAGCATTCAAACAACATATAGCAAAAATCCACTGCTTCAACGAACTCTGGCATCTTTTGGTCAAACAACAGGACATTTAAGATGTTGAAAGCAATCACTAATGATATAACCGCTATTGCAAGAGGTTTGGTGATGTTATCCGCCAAAACGCCCGTATTTATGAAATAAACTAAAATTGTGGTGAACACTGCAATGCTGCCCACTCCATCAATTATTGCATGAGTTTTGCTATATCTATCCTTAAACAATTCAAGCCAGATCTTTGCAAGCAAAATGCCAGCTATAAACAGACCCATCGACCACTTTGGAAGCAGATTTTCAGGCAAAAAAATCATTGGAAGCAGCGCAACCTCAACGGCAAATAAGATTTTAAAGAACGTGTCATTTTTAGTCATATTAATCTCCAAACTTTTTTTATTTTAGCAAAAAATTAAAAAAATAACAACTATTTTTATCACTTTTTTCACTCTCATCACCAAAAAATAATTATCACATAGAATGACAATATGGAAGGGTTAAACCACATAGCCTCTTCCAAAAAGGAGAATGAATGAAAAAATTTTCTATTTTATTAGTTATTTTCATCGGGTTATTTTCGGTGATGATGGCATCTTGTGGCAAGAAAAGCGACAATGTGCTACGCGTGAGCGAAGTTACCCACTCAGTTTTCTATGCCCCACTCTATGTGGCAATAAACAAAGGCTATTTTAAAGACGAAGGCTTAGAAATTGAATTAACTAATGCTGGTG
Source organism: uncultured Clostridia bacterium (assembly GCA_947630075.1). Classification (GTDB taxonomy): domain Bacteria; phylum Bacillota; class Clostridia; order Christensenellales; family UBA1242; genus Onthoplasma. The sequence goes on along the minus strand of CANRGF010000012.1, from coordinate 3,238 downwards.
GCAGTGATGCTGTGCTGACCTCTCTGACCTCTAATTCGGCAGATATTGGGCTTATGGGCCCAGAATCTACTATATTTGTGAGGAACAACGGCATGAAAGATGCTCCAAAAATCTTTGCGCAACTAACAAAATGCGATGGCTCATTCTTGGTGGGCAGACCGGGTGTGGACAACGCAGACACATTTAGTTGGGAAAATCTTGCTGGCAAGCACATTATTGCTGGCAGACGCGGCGGAATGCCTGCTATGACTTTGCAGTATATTTTAGAGAAAAATTATAATCTAAAAACTGGCGCAGAACTTGGCGGAGACGTGGATGTGAAGTTTGACACGTCAATTGCTTTTGACATGGTCATTCCAACATTTATTGCAGGCACAGGTAATTATTGCACTATGTTTGAGCCATCTGCTAGCCAATGCGTACAGGACAACACGGGTGTGATTGTTGCTGCTTTGGGCGACGAAGTGAAAGATGTGCCATACACCTGCTTCGTGGCTAATCAAAAATTTATCAACAACAATAGCGAAAAAATTGAAAAATTTATGCGCGCACTTAAAAAAGGATATGATTATATCGTTGATAGTGCACGAACAGATGAAGAAATTGTGGCTGCACTAAAACCTTCATTTAACACAACTAGCGACAGCCTGATTTTATCCTCTGTGAAAAACTATATTAAAATTGGCGCTTATGCTGATAGTTTTGTGCTAAAACAAAGCTCTTGGGATGTGCTTCAAGAAATTATGGACAATGCCGGCGAATTAAAAGCGCGAGTGAACTATAATGATGTGGTTATCACTTCATTTGCAAACGCAGTAGAATAATGGAATTTGTTTCAATAAAAAACCTAACCCTAATTTATCAAAGCCTAAAAGATGAAACCAAAGCACTAGACGACATAAATTTTGAAATTCAAAAGCACGACTTCGTTTCAATCGTTGGACCATCTGGCTGTGGGAAAACCACTATTTTATCGCTTATTTCAGGTCTAATTATGCCAACTTCCGGCTCAATTTCGGTGGAAGGCAAACTTCCTAACACAAAAGACGATGTTTGCGGATATATGTTTCAGCGAGATAACCTTCTGCCCTGGCGAAACATTGAAAAGAACATCTATTTTGGGCTAGAAATTAAAAGACAAAAGGATAAGGAAAGAAAGGCCTATGCTCTTGCTCTTGCAAAGAAATATGGAATTGAAGACTTTTTAAAAAAATATCCTAATGAATTAAGCGGTGGGATGCGGCAAAGAGTTGCTTTAATTCGCACACTTGCACTGAAACCTGAACTCTTGCTTTTAGATGAGCCATTTAGTGCGCTCGACTATCAAACAAGGCTTTCACTTTGTGATGACATTTATAGCATCATAAAAAAAGAGCAAAAAACGGCAATTTTGGTTACTCATGATATTCAAGAAGCAATAAGCATGTCAAACAAAATTATCGTTTTAAGTGCAAGACCCGCTAAAATTAAAGCCATACACATGTTAGACTTTGATGAGAGTTTGACCCCTTTCGAGCGTAGAAATTCCAGCAAGGCAAAAAAACTATTCTCTATTATTTGGCAGGAAATTCAAGATGAAAATAAAGAAATTTAGCAAAGAGCACTATGACTATCTAAAAAAACACCACACTAAAAAAGCGTTTGTGTTGTTCACCCAAATTTCCCTTCTTTTAATCTTCATTTTGGGCTGGCAACTGCTAACAAAATTTGAAATTATAAGTTCTTTCTTCTTTTCTAGCCCATCAACTGTGGCAAATATGATTGGTGAGTTATGGAAAAGTGGCGAACTCTTATATCATGCCAAGATAACCTTAACTGAAACACTGGTCGGCTTTGCGATAGCATCGGGCATCGGCTTTTTGGTGGCATTCATTTTGTGGTGCAACAACTTTTTAAGGCGCGTTAGCGAGCCATATATAGTTGTTTTGAATTCGCTACCTAAAATTGCTCTTGGCCCAATTATCATAATTTGGTTTGGTGCGGGCAATAAAGCTATTATATTTATGTGCGTGTTGATTGTGGTGATTGTAACGATTTTAAACATATTAAATTCGTTTACGAGTTGCGACAGTCAACTGCTAGCCTTAGGCTCCTCACTTGGAGCAAACAAAATTCAAATATTCTTCAAAATTGTGTTGCCGAACTCAATTAAGGATATAATTTCCACCCTTAAAGTTAATGTTGGACTAAGTTGGATTGGCTCAATTATGGGCGAAATGCTAGTTAGCCGTGCAGGACTTGGATATTTGCTGACATACGGAAAACAAGTGGCAAACATGCACTTGGTGATGACTGCAACCGTGGTTTTGTGCTTGTTGGCAAGTTTGATGTATTTTGCCGTGGCCTTAATTGAAAAGATAATTCAAAAGAGATAGAGTTTGATTTTAATATAAAAAAAACTGCCTTTTGGCAGTTTTTTATTTCCTTAATTTTCTCAAGAATGGGGGAATATCTTCTTCGTCAACAACCGGGCGTTTGCTAGCGATTGAAATATCTTCAACCTTATCGTCATGATGAGATGGCTCGGCTGGGTTTGCTGGCTCTTCTTTCTTAGGCTCTTCTCTAATCTCTGTGAAAGCCTTGAAATCAGCGCGATTTTCACTAAATTTAGGCTCATCTTCAACCTTTTTTGGCTCTTTCTTCTCAAAACCTGTGGCAATAACGGTGATTTCGGTCTCTCCGTTTGTGTCGTTATTAATTTTTGCGCCAAAGATTATGTTGCAATCCTTATCTGCAACATCTCTAACAAGGTCAACGGCGTCATACACTTCGCTAAGCGTTAAATCTCTGCCACCGGTGATGTTTATCAAAATGCCTGTGGCACCCTCAATGTTTGTTTCTAATAATTGGCTATTAACCGCTTGACGCACTGCTTCAATCGTCTTATTTTCGCCCCTGCCTTTGCCTATGCCCATGTGTGCAATGCCCTTATCTCGCATTATGGTGGACACATCGGCAAAGTCTAGGTTAATTAAGCCAGGCACTGAAATCAATTCGCTCAAACCTTGAATTGCTTGATGCAACACATCGTCCGCATATCTAAAAGCGTCAACAAATGAAACTTCTTTATTGAAAATTGTGTAGAGTTTTTCGTTTGGAATAACCACAAGAGAATCCACATACTCTTTCATTTCTTGGATGCCTCTCTCTGCATTTGCTGCACGCTTTGGACCTTCAAACTTGAAAGGTTTTGTTACCACACCGATTGTTAAAATGCCCATTTCCCGCGCCAATTTGG
>CANRGF010000011.1 GCA_947630075.1 uncultured Clostridia bacterium | reverse complement strand
TAACGCTGGTTTGTTGCTTCGCGGTATTAACAGAACAGAAATCGAAAAAGGTCAAGTTCTTGCTAAACCAGGTTCAATCACTCCACACACCAAATTCAAGGCCGAAGTTTACGTTTTGAAGAAAGAAGAAGGTGGCCGTCATACCGCATTCTTCAACGGATATCGTCCTCAATTCTATGTTAGAACAACCGATATCACCGGCTCAATCAAACTTCCTGCTGGTGTTGAAATGGTTATGCCAGGCGATAACGTTTCTATGGAAGTTGAACTTATCCACCCAATCGCTATTGAAAAGGGTATGAAGTTCGCTATCCGTGAAGGCGGCAGAACAGTTGGTTCAGGTGTTGTTTCCGACATCGTTGAGTAATAAAAAATAAAATTCCGCATAATGCGGAATTTTTGTTTGCTTCATTTGGTTTTATTTGTAAAATATATATGTAAAAAAATTTTAAAAAAATTTAAAAAATCTATTGACTCTCCAGTTAGGTGTAATGTTATACTGCGGGCAGAAAAGGAGGAAGGAATGCTAAAAATTGGTGAATTAAGCAAACTAACAAATGTTCCAATCAAAACAATTCGTTTCTATGAAGAAGAGGGATTAATTAGTCCTGTCGAGGTCGACCGCTGGACGAGTTATCGCTACTACGATGATGCTAGCATAAATAGATTAAGCGAAATTGTTTATCTTAAAGAGCTTGGCTTTTCATTAAAAGAAATAAAAAACCTTGATGAAAAGACAATCAAAAGCAAGTTAAAAGAACTGAATGTTACGCTTAAAAAAATCAAAACAAATATAGCCACCTTAACTTCTTTTCAAGAGGGAGGGATTATGAAAAATTTTGTGAATGACCCGCGTGTGATTGGCAAATGGAAACGCGTTGGCGTTGTTAAAACAGAAAAAGATTTTTTGGCTGGCAATTTTAATGGCAATAAAGAAGTGTTTGATTTCTTTAAAGAAATTTACTTTTTGCCAAATGGTCAAGAATATTGGACTTTGGGCTGGACAAAAGGCAAACTTTTTGTGGGCGATTGTGCTTATGCTTACAAATTAGTTAATGGCAAAATGTTGATTTTCGTTACTGATAAATATAACGGAAAAGTTGAGGATATCCTTGTGTATGAGCAGGAGGATAAAATTGCTCATAAAGAAGAGGACATCATTAAAAATGACGATATCAACATACCTTTCGTGAACGATGAAAACATTCTAGGCTTGTGGAACACGGTTGACTTTGTTGATGCTAAAAACACATCAAAATTCAAAACCGAGCCAACAAAAGAACTTTATGTGAAACGCGTCATTGCAGATGCAGATGGCAGATTTAGTTATATCTGTGGCGAGAAAAATCATGTGCATGATAACGCCACTTGGACAAAAGGCTATGTGCTAGAAACCGATGGCAAATTTTCAACCGCTTCTAAATATAAGATAGTCAAAAAGCAAGGTGCAACATACATGATTTTAGAGTGGAAATCTGGCGACTATTCTTATGGCGGGCAAGTTGTGGGCTGCTATGTTTTCAAAAAAATGTAAAAGACAAAAGCAAAGCAATTAAATGCTTTGCTTTTTAAAAAATTTCAAAAATTTTAAAAAACTATTGACAAGGTGAATTAATTGGCTAAATATTTTTGTTGTTTTAAGTTTTAAAATATGCTATAATTTTAACATGAAAAAAGTTTTATATAGTGCCACAAAGCCAACGGGTTATTTAACATTAGGAAATTATTTAGGTGCAATTAAAAATTGGTTGCCGTTGCAAGACGAATATTCTTGCTATTTTTGCATTGCCAATTTGCACGCACACACAGTTGATTTGCCTGCCGACTTTGTTAAGGATAGGACGCTTAGGCAACTCGCCATGTTTTTGGCGTGCGGGCTAGACCCAAACAAAGCGGTGATTTATGTGCAATCTCAAGTGAGTGAGCATAGCGAACTGATGTGGCTATTGAATTGCAACACCATGATGGGCGAAGCCAACCGCATGACGCAGTTTAAAGATAAAGTGCAGAAGGGCAAAACCAGCATCACCACCGCACTTTACACATATCCTGTGCTTATGGCAGCGGACATTTTGCTCTATAACACGGACATCGTGCCTGTGGGGGAGGACCAAGTTCAGCATGTTGAACTCACTCGCGATATTGCCAACCGCTTCAATCATAGATTTGGGCAAACTTTTGTTGTTCCAAAAGCAGTTGTGCCAAAGGTGGGCGCACGCATAAAAGGTTTATTAGACCCCACCACTAAAATGGGCAAGAGTGATGACGACCCAAACAATGTCATTTTCTTGCAAGATAGCGATGAAGAAATTGCCAAAAAGATTAAGCGTGCTGTAACAGATAGCCTTAATAACATTGCCTATGACGAAAAAAATCAGCCGGGAGTTAGCAATCTTTTATCTATCATCTCCGCGTGCGAAAACACACCTATTGAAGAAGTGGTTAAATCGCTAGCCGGTCAGGGCTATGGTGCACTAAAAAAGCGCACCACTGAAGCGGTCATCTCAGTTGTCCGCCCAATAAGAGAAAAGTTTGAATATTTGATGAACAATCAAGATGAACTTTTGCGCCTCGCATCATTAGGTGCAAAAAAAGCAGAAAAGGTGGCGCATAAGACATTAATCAAGGCAAAAACTGCCATGGGGTTAATTTAGATAAAACTCCTCTGCTGACCATACACATAGCAATTATCGCGGCCGTTATTTTGCCCATAAGCGCCAAGCGCCAAAAGCAATAATAGCAAAAACGATGTGTTGTTTGCTAAATCAGTGTTTGTGGCTTGCGCAATCACCGAAATAAGAATTGCAAATAAAATGTAAAGTGCAGTTGTGTTCATTTTCTTGCTCCTTATATAAATTATTTTCTTTATCTTATTTATTCGTCAAAATTAGATATTGTGAAAATTCCATAAAAATTTTTTATATGTTAAAATATTCATATGAATTTGAATTTTAAAGAGGAATATTCAATTAAAAATTTAATGCCGTCTAAGGCGGATATGAAAAATCTCACCACATTTTTCTATGCGTTTAGCGATGACACGCGCTTGCGCATAATAATTTTGCTTATTATTAAGCCGCTATGCGTGGGAGATATCTCTTTTATTTTAAACCGCAATCAAACAACTGTGAGCCACCAATTAAAGATTTTAAAATCGCTAAACATTGTGGCGTGCGACCGCAACGGGAAAAGCATCACTTATTATATAAAAAATCCTAGCATCCAAAGCGTGTTAAATGCAACGGTCGATTGCATTTAGAGGAGGGGCGCACAAAAGTTTTCAACTTTTAAAAAGGCACATCGTGCCTTTTTTGTTGCCCGCTCGCGCGGGCAACCGTGCGCCCCTCTTAAATTTCCAAATTTTCCTATTTTTACTTGACTTAGGGGGGGGGGCAAGTGCTAAAATGTCAGTAGAATGAATTTCTTTATTTGGAGGGAATATATGAAAAATAAAAAGTCTCGCAAACCAAAGAAATTAGCAGTCTGCCTAGCCTCTTTGCTTGCAGGCGTGGCATTGTTTATCCCTGCAGGCTGCGGGGATAAGGCAAATAATAACACTAACCCTAACCCAAACAACAACTTTCAAATTGTTGTGGATTCTTCAATAGAGGAAGAAAACCAAAATCTGTCAGTTACTGCCGGCACAACTATAGCATCTCTAAAATCTCAATTAGAGGTTGAAGGCTATACTTTAGTTGGCTTGTATAAAGATGAAGATTACTCTCAGCCTTATGAGGATAGTTATGTTTTGCAATCTGGAGATAAAGTATATTGCAAATATGAGATAAAGCATTTCACAATCACTCTAAATGATGAAGATTGGTATGAAATTGTGCCTGAGGGCGAACTCACTAATGTAGAGTATGGCAGTGAGTTTAAATTTAAGGTTACCTACACTGAAGATAGAGACGAAGCTGCAATAAAAGTAACTGCCAATGATGAAGTGTTAACTAAAGGTCAAGACGAATATTACACCACCACCATTAAAGCAGACACAACTATAAATGTTCAAATTAAGACATACACCATCACCATTCCAGAGCAAGTTACAGTTACATATAAAGAGCAAACCTTGCAAACAGGAGAGACAGTTCTTCATGGTGATGAGATAACGGTTAGTTACACCAAAAAAGACGGCTACACTCAAACAGTGAAAGTAAACTATAAAAGGCAAGAAGAAGCATCACAAACTTATGCCGTAACAAAAGATATGATAATCACCTATAATGAAGAGATAATATCATATTCCCTATCCATCAACGCGCCAGACAAAGTTACTGTTAAGCGTAATGAAGAAGTTTTGCAAGCTCAAAATGCTGTTTTGCTTTATGGCGATGAGCTTGAAATAACATATATCGAGCAACAAGAAGGATATAATGTCATTTTCATTGTGGATGGTGCAACTAAACAAGAAAATAACAAATATTTGGTTAATGGAAATGTTAGCATAGTTTATAGCCTAGAGGAAGAGCCTCCAATGACGGATAAATTGGCTTTCACCTTTGAAACCAACTGTTATTCAGTTAAAGCCAAAAACCAACAAATTGAAGGTAAAATTGTAATTCCTTCAACATATAACGATGGTCAACACGGCAGATATCCAGTTTATGTGCCAGGGTACCCAGAGTTCGCATTTGGCAACTGCAAACTAATAACTCAACTTATTATAGGAGACAAAGTAACTAGCATTGGCGATCAAGCTTTCAATTCTTGCACTGGCTTAACTAGTGTAACGATTGGCTCAAGTGTGGAGCAAATTGGCGAGTTTGCTTTCGCTAATTGCACAAGCTTAACCGAAATTATCTATAACGCCAAAGAATGTGAGGATTTTAAACATCAAGATTTTATTTTTGATGGTGCTGGTAAAAACACCGATGGGGTGTCTGTGATAATTGGCGAGCAAGTTAAGCACATTCCCGCTTGTTTGTTTGAAGCACCATTCAATTCAAAACCAAATATAAAATCAGTAACGATAGGCTCACATGTAGAATCCATTGGATATTATGCTTTCGGTGGATGCCAAGGTCTAGAAACGATAGTTATCCCAGACAGTGTCATAACCATTGAGGCTGCTTTTAAAGATTGCGAATACTTAAGAAATGCAACAATAGGGTCAAATGTTGAAACTCTTAATGGTTCTTTTGATGGATGCAAATGGCTAGAAACTATAATTATCCCAGAGAGTGTCATCACCATTGGCGATAACGCTTTTGAAGACTGCACCTCCTTAAGAGACGTAACGATAGGGTCAAATGTTGAAACCATTGGCGATAACGCTTTCTCAGGTTGCAGAAGTCTAAAAACCATAATTATCCCAGAGAGTGTCATAACCATTGGGTCTGCTTTTAAAAATTGCGAATACTTATCAGATGTAACAATAGGGTCAAATGTAGAAACTCTTAATGGTACTTTCTCAGGTTGTACAAATCTAAAAACTATTGTTATCCCAGAGAGTGTCATCAGCCTTAATGGCTCTTTATCAGGATCAGGTGGAACTTTCTCAGGTTGCAGAAGTCTAAAAACTATTATTATCCCAGATAGTGTCATCACTATTGGAGAGCGAGCTTTCTATGAGTGCACTAGTCTAACAAGCGTAACGATAGGCTCACATGTAGAAACCATTGGTCTTTATGCTTTCAATGGTTGCACCGGTCTAGAAACAATAGTTATCCCAGAAAGTGTAACCGAAATTGGAGAAGGTGCTTTCTCTGCCACAAGTTTAAAAACAATAATTATCCCAGAAAGTGTAACAATCATTAGCTATGGAATTTTTAGTGGTTGCCGAGACTTAACAAGCGTAACAATAGGTTCACATGTAGAGACTATTAAAAACAATGCTTTCCAAAATTGCTCCAATCTAAATGAAGTTATTATAAATAGCGCAACAGTGTTTAACGCAATAGCCCAAACAGCCAGCAGCAATGGCTGGTTAACGAATTATTTAAAATCTGAAACGGGCACAATTAAAGTGTTAAAAACTATAGTTGATGACGCTGAAAATAACCCAATGCCAGACTATTTAAGCCAAAATTTCACAAAATCACCTGATGACACCGACCAAGATTATTATATTTTCACCAAAAAAGCGGCATAATTAAAGCCTAGCAATATGCTAGGTTTTTTAAACAAAACTCAAGCAAAAACATACTATGAGGTATGAGAATTGTTTGCGTGGCGGGCGGGAGTTATAAGTCGTTTTATCTCAATTATTTTAGCAAATTATCTAGGTGTGATTTGCTCGTTTTTAATTTCGGCATCATTTATGACTACAACACTTTTAATGAACTTATGGGCGATGCGCTCGTAACCAAAGAATTGATGAATTTATCTAAGGCTTTGAGATGCGTGGTGGCGGCTGGTGCATATGTGGTGGGTGAGAAGAGGGTCAAGTCGATAATCGTCTGCAATGGCGATAAAATTCAAATAGATAAGTGCGCTTTTGGTGCGCGCATCCAAATAAAAAAGCAAACTTTTATTGTGGGTGATGAGCAAACAGATTATAAAAAAGCGAATAAAATCATATTATGTGATAAGCGGATAGAGCCCAATTTAGCACACTGCTCAAAACGAAAAATTTACATATTTTGCGATAATTTCGGCGTAAATTTTGTGCAAAACAAAAAAATGACGAGAAAATTCTATAAATATTCTAAATTTATTTTGAAATAAAATCTGGATATGTTAAAATAAGGGTACTACCATAGGAATATTCTACCTTAAATTAAGTCTGGAGAAAAAATGAAAAAAACAATTAGAGATATTGATGTTGAGAATAAGCGCGTGTTGGTGCGAGTTGATTTTAATGTGCCAATGAATAGCGACCTTAAAATTACTGATGACACACGCATCACCGCCACACTTTCCACAATAAATTATTTGATAGAGCATGGTGCAAAGATTATTTTATGCTCACATTTAGGCAGGCCAAATGGTCAGGTTGAGCCAAAACTTTCTCTTCGCCCTGTGCTTGCAAGGCTATCTCAATTATTAAATAAAGAGGTGGTTTTTGTTGAAGATTTTTTAGACAAGCAGTCTGCCGCCCCGCTTAAAGATTTAAAGAGTGGCGATGTGGCATTGCTTGAAAATATCCGCTTTTATAAGCAAGAAGAGAAAAACGATGAGGCCTTTGCTAAAAAGTTGGCAGCGCTCGCTGATGTGTTTGTGTTGGAGGCGTTTGCCACTGCCCACCGCAAGCACGCTTCCACTTATGGCGTGGCAAAGTTAATTCCTGCAGTGTGTGGCTTTTTGGTGGAGAGCGAACTTAATGTGTTTGATAAAGCTCTCAATAATCCAGAGCGCCCATTTGTGGCAATTTTAGGCGGGGCAAAGGTGGCAGACAAACTCCCTGTGATTGAAAACCTCTTAGATAGGGTGGACACACTTTTAATCGGTGGCGGGATGTCTTACACATTTATTAAAGCGATTGGCGGAAATGTGGGAATGTCGCTAGTGGATAGCAGCAAGTTAGACCTTGCAAATAAGATTATGGATAAAGCCAAAGAGAAGAATGTTAAAATCCTTTTGCCGATTGATAATATTGGTGCAAAAGATTTTAGCGAAGATGCTGAAACAAAGGTGTTTAATAGCGGATTTTTTGCCGATAATTATCAGGGAATGGATATCGGGCCAAAAACGATTAAATGCTTTAAAAAAGAGATAAAAAAGGCCAAGACGATTATTTGGAATGGTCCGCTCGGCGTGTATGAATATGATAAATTTAGGCGCGGCACGAATAAGATTGCCAAATATGTGGCAAAAAATAAGGGAATGTCGATAATTGGTGGTGGCGATAGCGTGGCAGCAGTGCAATCATTGGGTTATAGCAGGCGCATCAGCCACATATCCACAGGTGGCGGCGCAAGCCTAATGCTATTGCAAGGTAAATCGCTCCCTTGTGTGGACTTGATTGAGGATAAATAATGTTAGTTGTTGCTAACTACAAAATGAATGGCAATGCCAAATTTTATGCAACCGTTCAAGAAAAACTTAATAGTTTAAGGGTTAAGGGCACAAAGATTGTTTTGTGTCCGCCTTTTGTTTATTTGTCCATTTTCAAAAAAAGCACACATTTTGCTCTTGCAAGCCAGGACATATCTCTTGGTGCGGATTGCAAAAGCACGGGGCAAATCAGTGCGCAGATGCTGAAAGAGTTTAATGTGCAATATTGCTTGATTGGGCATAGTGAAAGAAGGGAAATTGGCGAAACGGATGCAATGGTTGCAAAAAAGGTGGAGAATGCGTGCCAAAATGGCATTATTCCAATAATATGCGTTGGCGAAAAGTCTAAGGCGGACAAACAATCAGGCATAGCAAACCAAGTGAAAAAGGCACTTGAAAGCGTGGGCAAACAAGAGATTGTGTTTGCTTATGAACCCGTTTGGGCAATCGGCACGGGCGAAACGCCTTCCTGCTCTCACATAAATCGTGCGGCAAAAATCATAAGGGATAGTTGCAAAAAACTTGGGCACGAATGCAAAGTGCTTTATGGTGGCAGCGTCAATGAAAAAAACTATTCAAATTTTTTGCCGTGCGAGATTGACGGGTTTTTAATTGGCGGGGCGTCAAAAAATATTGATGAATTTATAAATATCGTAAAGGGGTGCGTTAGATGAAAAAAGGTGTTTTCATAATTTTAGATGGATATGGCGAGGGCAAGCCAAATCAATTTAATGCAGTTGCCAACGCAAACACTCCATATTTAAAATCTCTTAAAAAGGGCTCTTATTCGCTTTTGAAAACAGATGGCGAAGCTGTTGGTCTTTTTAAAGGCGATATGGGCGGAAGTGAAGTTGGGCACATGACATTGGGTGCGGGCAGGATAATACCAAGCACGCAAAAAAAAATTCAAGATGATTTTTCGAGCGGAAATTTCAAAAAAAATCCAAAATTAACTAAAATTTTTGAAAATTTGCAAAAAAATCATGCGAATTTGCATTTAATTGGGTTGATGAGCGATAAAAATGTGCATAGCAATATCCATCACGCGTTTAATATTATTGAAATGGCAAACGGGTTTGCAAACCACATTTTCCTTCACCTTTTCACAGATGGGAGGGACACACCTCCGCACGATAGCCTTAAATATATCAAGCAGGTGAAAAACTTCATAAAGAAATATAAAAATTGCGAAATTGCAAGCCTTGGCGGGCGTGGATATGGAATGGATAGGGAAGGCAATTGGGATAGGACAGAACTTGCTTTCAATTCAATGTTTAACCCTAAAAAAACAATTAAGCCGAGTGAAATCGAAAATTATTTAAAATCTGAGCACGATAGGGGAGAAAACGACCAATTCGTTGCGCCCGTGCATGTTTGCACTGTGGCAAATTCATCACCAAGCAAAAATGATATTTTGTTCTTTTTCAATTCTCGAGAAGATAGGCTTAGGCAAATCACAAAGAGATGCGAGGCTTTGGGCGTGAAAATGATTTCTATGGCACGGGTGGAAACATCTAAAACCGTTGAACTTTATCCTTCGCCATTTGCAAAAAACACTCTCAGTGAATATATTTCAAAACTTGGGCTTAGCCAAATAAAAATTAGCGAAACCACGAAATATGCGCATGTAACATATTATCTAAATGGCGGCAGAGAGCAACCCTTTGAAAATGAGGACCGCATTCATGTCCCAACCAAAAAAGTTGAAGATTTTGCCACCACTCCAAAAATGCGTGCAGGCGAAATTGCCAGCGAGGCGGTCAAGGCGATTGAAAAGGGTTATGACGCAATATTTATAAACTTTTCCAATCCGGATATGATTGGGCACACGGGCCATTATGAGGCTGTGGTTGAAGCACTTGAATTTTTAGATAAATGCGTGAAGAAAGTGGCAGAATTTGCTAGAAAACATGAATATTTCGTACTCATCACAGCCGACCATGGCAACGCTGAGGAAATGCGCACTGCAGATGGCCAGCCACACATGGCACATACATTAAATCGAGTGTTTTGCGCGGTGCTTGGGCATGAGCAGTATAAAATGGCTAAGTATGGCGAACTGAGCGATGTTGCCCCAACTTTTGCCTATTTGATGGGTTTAAAGCCTAATAGGGCATTTGAGGGAAAAAATTTAATAGTTGGTCAAAATTAATGTATAAATCTTGACAAGTGCAAAATTTTTTGTTAAAATTAAGTCATGATTAAGTCGTGGTATTATCAACTTTTAAATCAAATTCAAGCCATGCCGGGTGCTTGGTTTGTCATCATTTGGATGATGCTTTTGGCAGCCGTGTTTTTATGCGTTATAAAATTCTTTAAAATTTATAATGGTTCGCAAAAAAAGTTTGAAAAGGGTAGTTTGATTTTCCTTGCCATTTTGCTCTTCGCCATTCTCATCTTCATCACCTATGCTAGAAAATAGCAAAAAGGCTTGAAAAATTAGTTTCACTGTTGTATAATATATATTGATTTTTATCATCGGGAGGATTTATGAGTTTTCTATTGAGCGTTCCAACATGGATAAGCAAAAGTTTTCCAATTTTAGAGAGAATTTGTTTGGTTATATTGGCTCTTTTGTGTTTGGTGTTAGTTGTGCTTGTGTTTATGCAAATCACGGGTGGCAGCGAAACAAATAATGTCATCACAGGCAATAAAGATAGTTATTATGCGCAAAACAAAGCCGGCTCTCGTCAAGGTCGCATCACTCGCCTTGTGTATATCGTTTTAGGAGTGATTGCATTGCTTTGCGTTGTGTATTTTATCTTGCTGAAAATTCCAAATATGTTCTAGTGCCGGCAGGCACTTTTTTTATGCGGGTTTTTGAACCACTCATTTTCCAATTTAATAAAAAATATTTTACATTCTCGTTTCTATTTGCTAAAATAATAGCATGGATATTGTAAAAATCATTAGAGAGAACAAGTTAATTTATTTAACGCTAGAAAAACTCACCAAATCGCTCAATAAATTAACTAAGGTTGATGAAGAAAGTTTAAAAAATCAGATTTTAGAGTTGATTGACGAAGGCTCTCTATTTTTGGATAAGGATAATAAAATTTCCATCTCTGCCGATAGGGGATTTATCAAAGCAAAGTTATCGTTAAATAAAAAGGGATATGGGTTTGCTTTGGTTGAAGGTCGGCCAGATTTTTTCATTCCCGCCTTTGCAATAAATGGTGCGTTTGATGGTGATGACTGCCTTGTGGAAATCACAAATCTCAAATCTCCGGAAGATATTGAAGCGCGCGTGGTGAAAGTGTTGAAGCGAAACACCACTCATGTGGTTGGCACATACATTGAAGGTAAAAGCAAAAATTTAGTTTATCCAGACGATGTGAGGCTATCGCAAATCCGCATTTTCAAGCCGGACGCGGGCAGAGCAAAAAATAATGATAAAGTTTGGGTTGAACTTTATAATAGTTTTGAAGAAAAAACTTTGCGTGGCAAGGTGGTGGAAGTTCTCGGTCAGGCAGGCAATGTCAAGAGCGAACAACTGTCAATCATTCGCTCATATAATTTGGTGGACAAATTTGATGAAGGCACTCTTAATGAAGCCAAGCGCATAAGTCAAAAAGTGGACTATGCAAAATTTAAGCGTTCGCGAGCAGATTTCTCCCAACAAAAAGTTATCACAATAGACGGCGAAGATGCACGAGATTTTGACGATGCAATTTCGATTGAGCCACGCGATGGCGGATATAATTTATATGTCCACATCGCAGATGTTTCCAATTATGTGAAAGAAAACTCCGCCTTAGATAAAGAGGCGTATAAGCGAGGCACGAGTGTTTATTTCCCAAATCAGGTAATTCCTATGTTGCCAAAAGAACTTTCAAACGGAATATGTTCGCTAAATGAGGGAGAATATAGGCTAACGCTTTCAATAAAGATGGCGCTTGATAAGGACTTTAATCTAATTTCATTCACTCCACTTGAAAGCATAATAAAGAGTGCACACCGCATGACCTACACCGAAATAATGAAAATTTTGCAAGGTGATGAATTTTTGATTGAAAAATATGCAGATGTGCATCAAGACATTTTGCTATATCAAAAAATATCTGCCAAATTTAAAGAGGATAGGGCAAAACTTGGCGAAATACGATTTAATTTGCCTGAGCCGTTCATTCTAGAAAATGGAGCAGGTGAAATTGTGTCGATAGAAAATCGCGTGCAAGATGAAGCCCACGAGATTATTGAAAGCCTTATGGTTAAAGCCAATGAATGCGTGGCAAAATTTGCATCTTCAAATCATTTTCCTTTTGTCTATCGTGTGCATGAAAAACCGGACGAAGAAAAAGTTTCCCACCTAAGCGATATGCTTTTAAGCATGGGATTTCCAAATCAACTTAAAGTGGATGGCGATGTGCCAATGTCCTATCAAAAAATTGTGGATAAAATTGAAGGCTCGCCAAAGGAAAAAATCTTATCATATTTAATTTTGCGCACCATGATGAAGGCACGTTATGACCCCGCTTGCTTAGGGCATTTCGGTTTGGCGCTTCCATATTATTGCCATTTCACAAGCCCTATAAGGCGTTATCCAGATTTGCTTATTCATCGTATCATAAAATCATATCTCAATGGCATGCCAAAAGAAGAGTTGAAAATCCATTTCTCGCCAATAGTTGCACGAGCAAGCATTCAGTCAAGCGACACTGAGAAGGTGGCGGATGAAGCAGAGCGTGAAGTGGACGATTATAAAAAAGCACTTTATATGCAAAAGTTTTTAGGTGAAGAATTTGAAGGCATAATTTCAAGCGTGCAAGAGTTTGGCATATTTGTGGAGCTAGAAAATGGTGTTGAAGGCATGGTGCGCTCAAACGATTTGCCAATGGATGAATATGTTTATGACGATTTGTCAATGAGCATAAAAGGCAAGCATCACAGTTACACAATTGGAGATGCAATTCGTGTTGTTGTGTCTAATGTAAACATTCAACTTCGCCAAATAGATTTTGACATTGCAGGTGTGGAAAAATCAAGTTCAAATGTTTTTGTAAATAAAATTAAAAATGCAAATAATTTAAAAAATTCAAAAAATAAGGGCAAAAATTCAAAAAAATTTGAAAATTTAGGCTCAAAAACAAAAAATTCTAAAAATTTTTCATCAAAAAGCAAAAAATTAAGTTCAAAAAATAAAAACAGCGCAAAACAATTTTATAAATTTAATCAAAAATCAAAACAAAAAGCAAAACGCAAAAAAAGGTAGTTTAAACTATCTTTTTTAATTTAAATTATAATTTTATTTGTAAATTTTTATTTACTACTTGACAAGATGACAATTTTGTTTTATTATATAATAAAATTGGAGGTCAAAAATGAAAAAATTAGTTAACAAAATGAATGGACGCAAAAGCAAAATGGGCAAATTTGGCAAAAAAGCAGTTGCAACAGTTGCTGCAGCGGGCATCTTTGCAAGTTCAATTTTTGGTCTTTCAGGTTGCAAAACTGAAAAGTTTGAAGCTAACACAAACGAACAAAGTCAACAACAGCAACTTGATGATGCTCAAAGAAGAATTGAACAATTAGAAAATAAAATAAATGATTTGCAATCTAAGTTGGAAAATGCTGACTCATCTAACAAAAATGAATCTAATTCAAACGAACAAAATCAACAACTTGAAGATGCTCAAAGCAAAGTTGAACAATTAGAAAATAAATTAAATGATTTGCAATCTAAGTTGGAAAATTCTAGCTCAAACAATAATAATGAAAAATTGCAAAAAGAATTGGATAAACTAATAGTTCAATGTTCGTTGTATAAAACCTTTGACTTAAGATATAATGAACTTGACATGACAGTTACAGACAAAAATGATAGCAACAAAGTTTTAAAAGAAGGTTATGTTTATTCCAGTCCTAATGGCGATTATGCTACACAATATGAAATTGATGGTTATATTGCAGCAAAAGAATATAAGATAAATAATATTTTGTTTACAATGGATATTAACAGAGATGAATATGGTAATTTTGTAGGATACGAAGAATCTGCAACACAAGCTGTTTCAGGAAGATTGGGACCAAAATCACTTGTAGACAAAAAAGAACTTTTGGAAGTAAAAGATAATAGTTATACCTTTAAAGATGAAAATTCAACAATAACATTTAACATTGGCAATAATGGTTTAATATCTAATTATTATGAAACAACTTCTACAACCAATTTGAACTGTGAAATTAAAGCAATTACAAAGTCAAATTACGAAGAATCCGTCCTAGAAATTAAATATGACATGCAATTAGTTGGTAAATATGAAACATTAAATAAAGCAATTGACACAATGTTTGATAGTAAATATCTTGGAATGGAATTTCTTATCAATGATGGAACCAAACAAGAAATTTATGTTTCAGCAGATTTAATTGCAGAAAAAAGAAACTATGGAGATATTCCTTTCATCGTTCAAGAAAATGGAAAATGTGAAATTGTTGAATGGATACACGAAGATGAAGATCCTACTGTAGGTGAAGCATCACAACTTTATGGTTATTCTTTAAGTGCCAAAATTGGTATGAAAGATTTGTTTTTTGGAGGAAACTTTTCAATAGATTATGATGCAAAAACAGATGAGTATAAGCTAACAAATTATCCAGATGAGGACGAAACTGTTGAAGCGACATTTAAACTTGATGAAGATGACAATATGTTGGATATTGAATATAAAATTAATGACGAGGAATATGATTTCAAAAGCGAAGTATCTTTAAAATTGAACAAACTTACAAAACAAGAATTTAAAAAAGAATTTGAAAGAATAAAGAAAGATAAACAAGATTTTTTAAATGAACATTTAAATAATGAAAATTCAAACGAAGACACATATTAAATTTAAGCCCAGCAATGGGCTTTTATTTTTAACAAACCTTAAAATTGCTTTGTTTGTGTTAAAATAAATTTTTTTTGTGATATAATGTTTTTAGGAAAACAAAATATAGAAATAGGAAAATGAAATAAGAAGAATAAAATAGAAAAATAAATAAGAAAAACAAATTAGAAAATATATAAAACAAAATAAAAAAGATTAAAAATAAGGGAAATAAGGGATAATAAAATATGGAAAAACAAAAATTGGTGGCGGAAAACAGACGAGCAAGATTTGAATATGAAATTTTGCAAACTTACGAGGCAGGCATTGTGCTAACTGGTGACGAAATTAAATCGGTTCGTGCTGGCCATTTTTCAATTGTGGATTGCTATGCCTACATTAAAAATGGCGAATGCTTTTTGAGAAATAGCTATATCAAAGAATATGAAAACTCATTTAATGCAGGCAGAATGGCAGATAACACAAGGCGAAATCGCAAACTACTTTTGCACGCAGAAGAAATTGAAAAGTTAAGAAAAAAAATTGAAACGGAAAACCTAACTCTCGTGCCCACAAAAGCCTATTTCAGCGGCAGCAACCTTAAAGTTGAAATCGCCCTTGCTCGCGGCAAAAAATTGTATGACAAACGCGAAACAATAAAGCGAAGAGAACTTGATAGGAAAATAAAATAGGTTGAGCGTTTGTTGCAATAAAATCTCATTTTATTGCTCAAAAAGAGACAATAAAGCGAAGAGAACTTGATAGGAAAATAAAATAGGTTGAGCGTTTGTTGCAATAAAATCCCATTTTATTGCTCAAAAAGAAACAATAAAGCGAAGAGAGTTAGACCGCTCCTCAAGAAATTAAAAAACCAAAATCCTCAATCTGTGTCTAAAAAAATTAATTAATCTAACAAAAAATCACCAAATTTTGGTGATTTTTATGTTTTTTTATTGAAATTTTAAAAATTCTTATGCTTGGCGTAAAAGTCCCTACAAAATTAAAATTGATTTTTAAGTTAGGATGCGTGTTTGTTTTAAGGGATGCAAAATGATTGACAAATTATGGAATATGTTGCAGAATAAAGTAGAAAGAAAGATAAATGCAGACACTAAGGGATAAGA
>CANRGF010000010.1 GCA_947630075.1 uncultured Clostridia bacterium | reverse complement strand
AATGTGCTAGACGATGCAATGCTAAAAACTTTAAAGCAGTGCAAAAATTTCTGCCCACATTTTCATCTAAGTTTGCAGTCCGCTTGCAATGAAACGCTCAAGCGAATGAATAGGAGATATTCAATCGAGCAGTTTATTGAAACCACGCAAAAAATCCGCAAAATGTTTAAAAACGCATCGATTTCAACGGATATAATCGTTGGGTTTGTTGGCGAAACTGATGAAGAATTTGCCACCACTTATGAAAATTTAAAGAAAATTAATTTCAGTTTTATGCACATTTTCCCATATAGCGAGCGTGCGGGCACGGTTGCTTTAAAATTAAACGCTCCAAAAGTGGATAAAGCCACCCAAAAGAAGCGCGAGAAACAACTAATAGACCTAAATAACGAGTTTAAAAACGCATTTTATAGCCAAAATAAAGGCACAACCCACAAAGTGTTGGTCGAATTAGTTGACCGAAATTTTAGTTTCGGCTATACTGATAATTATATATACACCTACATACTTGGCAAATTAAAACTTGGCGAAATTTACGATATAACCCTAACTGAGCCATATTTAGACGGCATGAAAGGTGTTTTGGAAAGGAGTAAGGATAATTAAATGGATAAAATTATTAAAGAACTAAACGATAATTCCAATTTAAAATATAAATTAGGTATAAAACAACCAACAACTTTCAAAGGTGATTATAAAAAAGTAAACAACTTTATGTCGCTTGATATTTACGAACCAAGCAAAAATTATGAGCGAATTTTATCATTTTATTCATATCCTACAGACGAAGATAAACATATTCTTGCCACTTACTCAGTTTTAAATGAAAATGAAAATGTTTTTGGCATAAAAGTTAACTCAAAGATGGATGATGCTGCTAAAATTTTGCAAAATTTCGGCTATCAACAAGAAAATAAAAACACATTTAAAAAAGATAACTTATCAATAGAATTTGAACTGAAAAATAAAACCATTTGCCAAATTAATGTTAAGTTAGAGAGTAAATATTTAGGAAATAAATTATATTAAAGGAGAATTTTATGGAAGATTGTGTGTTTTGTGCAATTAGAAAGGGCGAAATCCCTAGCACCAAAGTGTATGAAGACAAAGACTTTATGATTATTAAGGACATCAACCCGCAAGCTAAAGTTCACTTGCTTGCAATTCCCACCAATCATCTGCCATATCTTGATATGATGACCGATGATGGTGCTGCTTTGCTTGGCAAAATAATTTTAAAAATCTCCAAAATGCAAGAAGAGCTTGGCATCACTGATGGCTATCGCCTAGTTGTCAATCAAGGTGAAAATGGCGGCCAAACTGTAAACCATTTACACATTCATATTATGGGTGGCGAAAAACTCAAAGATATGTAAAATTTTTTATTTTTTTCTTGACATTGTGCTTAATATGTGATATAATAATAACAGATAAAAAGGAGAATTTATTATGGCAAATAATTACAAATCACTAAAAGTAGAATTGGGCGAAGATAACCGCCCCAAAAAATCTTTAACTGACAAGAAAACAATTTTCGCAACTGCAGGTGCAGGTAGCATTGAACAAATGGCAAAAGAGGCGGTTGACCTTTTGGCAACTTACACTGAATTTGATGAAGTTATCTTTGAATTCAATAGTTTTTGGGGTAAATTTAAAGTAGTTATTAAAAGTGAATATAATTACGATGATGCTGTTGATTATGTTAATGGGTTGTTAAAAATTCAACAAGAAACAGAGGATCGCAGAAAAAAACTTGAAGAAAAAATTACAAAATGTGCTCAACAAAGGAAAACTGCTGGCGTATAATAAATCCAAACCAACAAAAAATTGGTTTTTATGTTAATTTAGTTTAAAATTTTTTGCAAAACCAGTTGACAATTAATTTAATTTGTTGTAAAATGAAAAAGAGTGGTGATGAGCCACCTTTTTAATGAAATTTTAAAATAAAAGTGGGTGAAAGAGTTGACAACAGTTAAATGTGGCGAAAATGAGTCAGTTGAAAGTGCTTTAAAACGCTTCAAACGCAAGTGCCAAAAAGACGGCATTATAGGCGACCTTAAAAAGAACACTGAATATAAAAAGCCAAGCGTTAAGAAAAAGGAAAAGCAAAAAGCTGCAAGAAAGCGCGCTATGAAACGCAACAAATATTAAAAAATAAGTGCAAACTTATTTTTTTATTAACACAAACTTGGCATAAAATATAAAAGAAAAAGTTTAAAGATTTCTTTTTTTATTTGCTTGAAAAACTAAAATTTGGTATAATACTTTTATGAATTATAAGGCAGAATTAAACGATGAGCAATATGAGGCAATGTTATGCACGCAAGGTCCTGTGCTTGTTAGCGCGGGCGCGGGCAGTGGTAAAACGCGCCTTCTCACTTATCGCGTTGCTTATTTAATCACAGATTGCGGAGTGCCAGCGCAAAAAATTTTGGCAATCACTTTTACCAACAAAGCGGCAAACGAAATGAAGGAAAGAATTGCAAAAATTGTGCCAGATGGTGGGCTGGTAACCGTTTGCACATTTCATAGTTTCTGCGCCCGAATGCTTCGCACATATTCGAGTTTTTTGAAGGATTATAAAGAAAATTTTTCCATCTTCACAGAAACCGATTCAAATAAGATTTTCAAAGATTTGTTTAAGCAGATGGAAATTGTTGATGAAGAAACAAAATCAAACTTTAAGCACAATGTTTCCGCAATCAAGAATGAAAATATGACGGTTGAAGAGTTTGTTAAAATTTATAGTTATAGCCCTGCCATGCGCGAATTTGAGAAATTTTTTAATGCCTATCAAGCCGAACTTGTGAAGAATAATGCCATGGATTTTGATGATTTGCTAGTCAATTTTTATAATCTCATCCGTTCAAACCCCGAAATCTTGGCAAACATCCAAAATAGATATGAATATTTTAGCGTTGACGAATTTCAAGACACAAACAAACTTCAATACGACATCATCAAACTGTTGGCATCAAAATCAAGAAACCTTTTAATTGTTGGTGATGAGGACCAATCAATTTATGGCTGGCGTGGTGCTAATATAGATAATATTTTTCAATTCACTCGCGATTTTAAAGAAGCCAAAGTGTTCAAGTTAGAGCAAAATTATCGCTCCACCAAAAAGATTTTAGAGCGAGCCAACTTAATCATAAAAAACAATAAAAATCGGCTTGATAAAAAACTTTTCACTGAGAATGACGAAGGGGCAGAGGTTTATTATTATCCTGCAATGAACGAAGCGGAAGAGGCAGATTTTGTTGTGCACACCATCATTCAAAGGCATAATCAAGGTGTGGCATATAACGACATGGCAATTTTGATGCGCTTAAATGCCTTGTCCCGTGCGTTTGAAGAAAAGTTGCTCACTTATAATATCCCGCACATTATGTATAATGGCTTTAAATTCTTTGAACGCGCGGAAATAAAAAGTGTGCTATCATATCTCACTGCGGTGGTAAATCCCACAGACGATTTAAGTTTCCTTAGAATAATCAACTTTCCAAAGCGCGGAATTGGGGACACAAGCATAGATAAACTTGTGGATATAGCCTCATCAAGCAAACGCTCAATCAAAGATGTGGTGATGAACTATGAATATGAAGTTTTGCCAAAACCACTTAAAGATAAGTTGAAGCCACTTAAAGAACTGCTGCAAGATTTAGATGAAAACATAAACAAAATGGGCATTTATGAATTTTTCACCTATTTGATTAACCGCTCAGAAATTATGTCGTCTTATGATAAGGATAATGAGCAAGAATATGAGCGAATGCTCAACATCAACTCGCTTGTAAACTCGGTTAGAGAGTTTGAAGAAAATAATGAAGGTGCCACGATTGTGGACTATCTTCAAAATGTAACGCTTTCTTCGGCGATGGATGATGATGACGGCAAAGGAGTGGTGATAGCCACAGTGCACAGTGCCAAAGGCCTAGAGTTCAACACAGTGTTTGTGGTGGGGTGTGAAGAAAAGATTTTCCCAATCTCACGCGAAGATAATGACGATTTGGAAGAAGAGCGCAGGTTGATGTATGTGGCTGTAACCCGTGCAGAAAAAGAGTTGTATCTCACATCGAGCGGCTCTCGATTTATGTATGGCAAGCGAGAATATAGCGTAAAATCCAGATTTTTATATGAGTTAGATTTAGCAAAAGAGCGCAAATTTGAGCCAAATTTGCAGTATAATAATTTTAATAAAGGTTTTAATTATAGCCCAAAATTTAGTGCAACACACTATTCAAATAATTTTCAAAATAAAGGAGATAATATGAACACAATCGGTTCAAACAACAATCAATCTTATAATTACACTTTTAAGAAGGACACAGTGGAGAAAAAGACAGTGGACCTTTCAAAAATCAAGTTGGGTGCAAGGGTTAATCATCCAAAATTTGGAGAAGGGAAAATCGTTGAAATTTCAACCGGCTCAAGCAATCACACGGTGAAAATTAAGTTTGACACTGTTGGCGAAAAAATGCTCAGCCTTGACTATGCGCCAATCGAATTTATAGATTAGTTTTAAGGAGAGAGATGGATAAAAATCAACGCCTAGAATGGTTGACCAATGAGGTGAATAAACACAACAAAAATTATTATGTTTACGATAATCCAACCATTTCAGATGCGGAATATGATGCTCTTTATTACGAACTAGTTGACCTAGAAAATGAGCTAGGTTATTCTTTGCCGTCTAGCCCAACAAATAGGGTGGGAGACGAGCTTTTGGAAGGCTTTAAAAAGAAAAAGCACGAAATTCCACTTTATAGCCTAAACAAAGTGAAAGATTTTGCCGATTTAGAAAAATGGATGGCAGATATGCGAAAAGCAACAAGCATGGCTGAAAATTTTTCTTTGGAATATAAATATGACGGCTTGAAAATAGTCATTGAATATGTGGGTGGGATATATTCTTCTGCCACCACACGAGGCAATGGCACAATAGGTGAAGATGTTACAACCCAAGTTAAAACAATTCGTAGTGTGCCATTATCAATCCCTTATAAAGTGGGTAGAGTGATAGTGCAAGGCGAGTGTATGATGACAAACAAATCTTTTATTGAGTTCAACAAAACTGCCGAAATTCCACTTAAAAATCCGCGTAATGGAGTTGCAGGAGCGGTGCGCAATCTCGATCCAAAAGAAACTGAAAAGCGCAAACTAGACTTTTTCTGCTACGACATTTTGCTTCTCGAAGGCAAGAAATTAAAAACTCAACAAGAGATGCATGAGTTTATAATTGAGCAAGGGTTTAAGACGGGCGATTTTTTCAAAATTGTCAATTCCATATCCCAAGCCCAAGCAGAAATCGAGCGCGTGGATAAGGTTAAAGACAAACTTGATGTGATGATAGACGGCATGGTTATAAAACTAAACAACTGCTCAGTGAGGGACGATATTGGCTACACAAACAAATTTCCAAAATGGGCAATGGCTTTCAAGTTCAAACCGGTTGAATTATCCACCACCTTGCTAGATGTGGTTTGGCAAGTGGGCAGAACGGGCAAAATCACCCCAATCGCCGTGCTAGATCCAATCGAACTCTCTGGCGCAACAGTTAGCCGTGCCACACTAAATAACACACAAGATATAGAGCGTAAGCAGGTGTTTATCAACAGCCGTGTTTTTGTGCGCCGAAGCAATGAAGTTATCCCTGAAGTTATGGGCATTGCAGAGCATAGTGCCAATGAAAGGTCAATCATTTCTCCAACTGTCTGCCCAAGTTGCAATAGTCCACTAAAAACAATCGGGGCAAATTTATTTTGCCTCAATCATAAGGGTTGCTATGAGCAAATCATAGATAGGCTCACACACTTTGTTTCACGAGATGCGTTTAACATTGAAGGCTTAAGCGAAAAAACTTTAAAACTATTTTATGAAAAGTTTAAAATTGCATATCCTTACGAACTTTTCACTCTCACTAAAGAGATGCTTGAAGGGTTAGAAGGTTTCAAAGAGAAAAAGATTAATAACATTTTGGCTAGCATAGAGAAGAGCAAACAGATTGATTGGCAAAACTTTATTTTCGCACTCGGCATTTTAAATATCGGCAAAAAAACCGCCTTTGTGCTCAGCCAGAGATTTAAATCGCTCGAAGAGTTGAAAATGGCAGATTTAGTAACGCTTACTGCCATTGATGATATAGGCGAAATTGTTGCAAACAGCATTATTGAATATTTTGCCGACCAAGAAAACTTAATAAACATTCAAAAATTATTTGATTTTGGCGTTAAAATAAACGAGCCTGAGCAGACAAAAACAAATTCAAACTTTGCAAACAAAACAATAGTTCTCACAGGCAGTTTGCAAAGTTTCACCCGCCCAGAGCTCACCAAATTGTTGCTCTCATTTGGTGCGAATGTAACTTCTAGCGTTAGCAAAAACACAAATCTTGTTATAGCGGGCACAGATGCTGGCAGCAAATTAGATAAGGCAAGGGAGTTGAACATTGAAGTTATTGATGAAAATAAGCTGCTTGAGTTATTAAAATGAAAATTAGCAAAAACCTTATGTACGGAAAAATTTTTCAAATAACTTCCAAAATATAAATAAATTTGGGTCGGGGCAAAGCTCCGCCTTTTTCATAAGGCTTATGAAGGGTAGTATTTGGTATATCATGATTTAATTTTATATGAAATTAATTAATATTTGCCCAAAATTTTCCATATTGGGTAAGGGATATAAAAATTTTAAATAAAAACAAAATTTAATGCAAAATTGATTTGTGTTTTTTTTTGATTTTGCTATAATAAACTCGTACGATTAAGGAAAAATATGATTAATTTAAAGCAAGTGAATATGGTGGGGTTTAAATCGTTTGCAGATGAAACAAACATTGTTTTCGATGGCAACACCACGGCGATAGTCGGTCCCAACGGGTGTGGCAAGTCAAATGTTAGTGATGCCATTCGTTGGGTTCTTGGAGAAAATTCAAATAAAGAGTTGCGTGGTCAGTCCATGCAAGATGTCATCTTTGCCGGCACTGAAAAGCGCAAAAAAATGAGCTATTGCGAGGTTTCGCTCGTTTTTGATAATTCTCAAAAATGGTTTAATGTTGATTTTGAAGAGGTTGTTATCACCCGCAAACTATATCGCAACGGCATAAGTGAATATTATCTAAATCGTCAACCAGTCCTCAAAAAAGATGTTATGGATATGTTCCATGATTGCAATTTGGGTGTGGATGGTTATGCTGTTATAGGTCAGGGCAGTGTGTCTTCAATCATATCTTCAAAGCCAGAGGCTAGAAGGGTCATTTTTGAAGAAGCTGTGGGCATTTCCAAGTTTAAAAAGCGCAAGCAAGACACAGAAAATAGACTAGTGAAAGTGCGTGAAAATCTTAGCCGTGCCAATGATATTATGACTGAAGTTGAGCGCAGGCTCGGTCCATTAAAAAAGCAATGCGAAGATGCAAAAAAATATCTTGAATATAAAGAGCAGTTAAAGAGTTTGGAAATTAATGCTTATATTTATCAATATGACCATGCTTCCCAAACAAAGCAAGCCATCACAGATAAGCTTGAAGGCTTGAAAGATAATTTGCGTGTGCTAACCAATGCGGCAGAAACCGAGCAAGCAAAATATGAAAAAGCACTCAACGAAATCAATCAATTAGATAAGAACGCAAATGAATTGCACGACCAAGTGCTTCAATACACAATTAAATTGGAAAAGAAGCAGGGCGATTCAAGGCTCTTAACCGAGCAAACCAAGCATTTAAAAGAGCAGTTAGATAGGCTTGAAGGCGACATTAAAGCTCAAAAGTTAGATTTGGGTCAACGCACCGCTCTTGTTGAAAGCGCAAGCGAAATGAAAAAGCAAGAGAGCGAGCGTTTAGGCTTTTTGAGGGCACAGGCTCAAAGAATTAATGATGAATATTTTGCGTTGGTGGACCAAATCACCAAAAGTGAGGGTGAGAAAGAGGAAAATCAGCGAGCAATCATCAATAATCTTTCTAAACTGACAGATATTAAAGCCAACCTGTCTGCCTACACTGCAAAGCGAGATGCCCTAAATGAGAACATTCGTCAAGATGGCGAGAAATTAAATCAACTTTCCGCTTCAAAGCAAGCCTTTGAGGCTGAGTTTGACCAACTTCAAAAATCGTTGCAAGAGCTAACAAATAAAAAGAAAACGATGGAGCAATCCATTCAAAAAGTGCAAGCAAAGCAAGCACAAATTGAGCAATCGCTTGAAAACATTAATAGCAACATTTTTGCAATCAAATCGTCAATTTCTAACGACACGAATAGAATGAATATCCTTTCAAATTTGCAAACAGATTTTGAAGGTTATCAGTTTGCCGTTCAACGCTTGATGCAAGAGGGCAAGAAGAATAGAGAGTTAAATTCTGCCATTATGGGTGTGGTTGGAAACATCATCAAAGTTGATGAAAAGTTCCAAACGGCAATAGAAATCGTTTTGGGTGGCAGCATTCAAAATGTTGTAACTAAAAACGAAGAAGACGCCAAAAAACTTATCAATTTCTTAAAGTCAAGAGAGTTGGGCAGAGCCACATTCCTTCCAATCTCAGCCGCTAAGCCAAGGCGCTTATCTCAATCTGAGCGCGCTTTCCTTTCCATGCCGGGATGTTTGGGTGTGGCTAGCGAAATAGTTCGTTCAGAGCCTCAATTCAAGCCAATAATTGAAAGTTTGCTGGGTTCAACAGTTGTGGTGGATAATCTAGATAATGCCATAGCCGTTGCAAAACGAAGTGGCTATGCGTTTAGGATTGTAACACTGATTGGTGATGTGCTATCACCTCAAGGGAGTATGTCTGGTGGTAGCAATAGGAAGAAAGAAAGTTCACTTTTAGGCAAGGAAAATGAAATCAACAAATTAAAAGAAAACATTTCCACTCGCACAAAAGAATTGCACACAATAGAAGAGCAGCAAAAATCTCTTGTTTCAGCACTTGATAAATTAAAACAAATGCTAAAAGAAGAACTCGAAAAACTTCAAGGCGTAAGCAATGAATTTTATTCCAAAACTTCTCGCATGGAGGCACTGCAAGCCAGCATATCAAACGCAGATGAAGATATTTTCACTCTGCAAAGCCAAATCAAAGTTTCAAGTGATGTTGTGGCTGAATTGAATGAAAAAATCAATTCATCAAATCAAGCTGAGCAAGATTATGATAACTCTAAGGCAAAATCCAATGAAACAGAGCAAGCAAACAAAACTGCCTATGAAGAGTTGAAGCAAAAGCGTGAATTATATCAAGAAAAGATGATGTCCTCTCGCGTGGAAATCGCTTCTGCTGAAGAAAAAATCAATTCTTTAGCAAAGAACATTGAAGAGCAAAGAGCGGCGATAGATGGCCTTAATCAAACAATTAGCCGTTTAGAGCGTGATATGGCTAGCCAGCAGGCGCTTTATAACGAAGCCATTCAACTAAATAAAAATCGCGAAGAAGATAGCGAAATGGTCGAAATTCAAAACACACTTGCATCTTTAAACGACAAACTTGCCAAATTTGACGAGTTTAAGCAGTCTTTGATGAACGAAGTGAAGGAAATAGACGAAAAGAAATCCAATTTAAATGAAGAAATCTCTCGCCTAAACAACCGCATATTCCAAGAAGATGCAAGGCTTCAAAAAGTGGACTTAGACATCGAAAATATGCAAGAGCGCATTATGGAAGAGTATGAAAAGACCTATAATGATTGCTTGCCATATAAAAATCAAGGTCCAGATTTTGATATTAAAACTTGCCTAAGTGAAGTTAGCAAATATAAAAACAAAATCACAGCGCTTGGCTATGTGAACATAAACGCAATAGAAGAGTATAAGAATGAGGGCTCGCGCTATGAAGAAATGAGTACCCAAATTGCCGATTTGAAAAAGGCAGAGGAAGATTCCGTTTCAATTATTCGCGATTTATCAAATGAAATGCTCGAAACCTTCAACCGCGAATTTGCCAAAATTCAAGATAATTTCAGCAAGATATTTAAAGACTTGTTTGGTGGTGGCAACGCTCGTTTGGTGCTTCTTCCAAATGAAGACCCACTTAAAGCAGGCGTTGAAATCATCGCTCATCCACCGGGCAAAAACTTGGATAACACCTCGCTACTAAGCGGTGGAGAAAAGACGATGACGGCCATTGCAATTTTATTTGCAATAGTTAGATTAAAGCCTATGCCATTCTGTTTTCTAGACGAAATTGAAGCGGCTCTTGACGACACAAACATTATGAACTTTGCTAATTATCTTAAATTTTTGAGCAACAACACTCAGTTCATAATTATCACCCACAAGAAAAACACAATGGAAGTGGCAGACTCATTGTATGGCGTAACGATGGAAGAAAAGGGCGTAAGCAAACTCGTTTCTGTCAAACTTAAAGACGCAGTTAAAGTGGCAGAAGAGGAAGAAAAGAAAGAAAAGTCAAAAGCATCTTAATTTTAAACGCTTGCCAGATGATGTGTGTTTGGCAAGTGTTTTACGCATTATATGGAGTGAATATGGGAATATTTAAAAAGTTTTTTGAGAAGTTAAAATACGTGTTCAAACGCACTGAATTAAATGATGATTTCTATGATGAACTTGAAGCGTTGTTGGTTTCGAGTGATATGGGCGTGGAAACTGCAATGGATATCATGGATGAATTGCGCGATACTTGCAAGCAAAAATTAATTAAGGATATTGAGCGTGCACAAGTTGAATTAAAGCAGATTTTGATAAACAAATTGGATGCGCAATCTGTTGAGTTTAAATATCCTATGATAATCACTGTGGTTGGAGTTAATGGTGTGGGCAAAACCACCACAATTGCAAAAATGACGAAATATTTCACCAAAAGCAAAAAGTCGGTTTTGCTCGCTGCGGGGGACACTTTCCGCGCTGCAGCCACCGAGCAACTCTCCACTTGGGCGGACAAATTGAAAGTTAAAATCATCAAGCAAGGCGAGGGTGCGGATAGTGCATCTGTTGTGTTTGATGCCATCACCAGCATGAAAGCCAAAGATGTTGATGTCTTGATTGTGGATACAGCCGGCAGGCTTCACACAAAAACCAACCTAATGAAAGAGCTTGAAAAAATCAACAACGTGGCAAGAAGGGAATATCCTGAGGCACACTTTTTGAATTTGATTGTTTTAGACGCCTCAATCGGCCAAAATTCAATTGCACAAGTCAAAGCCTTTAAGGATAGCGTTCAAATTGACGGCATTGTCCTCACAAAATTAGATGGCACTAGCAAGGGCGGTGTGGTCTATCCAATTATTAATGACCTTAAAGTGCCAATCGTTTTCACCGGCTTTGGCGAGGGAGTGGACGATTTAGCGCCTTTTGACGCAAATAGTTTTGTTGATAAGATTTTAATGTAATCTTAGAAATAAAGCAAAAAATTTAGTGTTAGAGTGGTTAAAAGTCCGCATAAACAGAGATTATATAATTACACGATAAAATAATCATGAACATAAATGATAGAGTTAAAATAGCAGTATTAATAAAATATTATGGTAGCCTACTAACTGATAAGCAGCGTCAAATTGTTGCTATGTATGTGGACAATAATCTTTCACTTGCCGAAGTGGGTGAAGAGTTGCAAATCACTCGCCAAGCAGTTAAAGACGGATTAGATAAAGCCATCTCCACTTTGCAATCTTATGAAAATGACTTGCAATTTATTGCCCGAGATGCTAAAATAAAGAAACTGCTTTTAGATAAATCAGCATTAACAAAAGAGCAAATCAAACAGATTTTATCTATTTTGGAGGACTAGATGGCATTCTTTTCAAACCTAAGCGAAAGGCTTAATCATATTTTTAGCAAACTAACCAAGCATGGAAAACTCACCTCTCTGGAAATAAAAGAGGCAATGAGAGAAATTCGTGTGGCGCTTTTGGAGGCAGATGTAAACTACACTGTTGCCAAAGATTTCATAAATAAAGTTAGCGAAAAAGCAGTTGGCGAGGAAATTTTAAAAAGCCTCACTCCAACCCAGCAAGTCATAAAAATTGTGCGAGACGAATTAATTGCGCTCATGGGAGGCGAAAATCAAAAATTAAATGTTAGCCCTAAGCCTCCAACTGTGGTTATGATGTGTGGCTTGCAGGGTAGTGGCAAAACCACAATGTGTGGCAAATTAGCCTTAAAATTAAAAAAAGAGGGCAAAAAGCCTTTGCTTGTTGCGTGTGACATTTATCGCCCAGCAGCAATAGACCAATTAAAAGTGCTCGGCAAATCAATTCAAATTGATGTGTTTGAAAGGGGCACAAACAACCCAACTAAAACTGTTAAAGAAGCAATAGACTACGCTAATAAATTTAGCCTAGACACTGTGATTGTGGACACGGCAGGTCGCCTTCAAATAGACGAAAAGTTGATGGACGAACTAAAAGAAATCAAAAAAGCCGTTAATCCAACCGAAATTTTGCTCGTTATCGATGCAATGATAGGGCAAGAGGCAGTGGCAGTTTCAAAAGCGTTTAATGACGCACTTGATGTAACGGGCGTGGTGCTGACAAAAACTGATGGCGACACGCGCGGTGGTGCAGCGCTCTCTATCCGCTCAGTTATAGGCAAGCCTATTAAATTTGTGGGCGTTGGCGAAAAATTAACCGACTTAGAGCCTTTTTATCCCGACCGCATGGCTTCCAGAATTTTGGGCATGGGCGATGTGCTCACTCTTATTGATAAAGCGCAAGAGGCTGTTGATGAAAAAACTGCCAAAGAAATGGAGCGCAAATTCCGTGAGAATAGTTTTGATTTAAACGATTATATTGAACAGGTCAATTCGCTCAAAAAGATGGGCGGATTAAAAGCTGTGCTTTCCATGATGCCGGGAGTTAGCGGCAAGATGAAACAACTTGAGAATATGATTGACGATAAAATGCTTGAAAAAAACAAGGCAATAATTCAGTCTATGACTGCCAAAGAGCGCCAAAATCCAGACATGATCAATGGCAGTCGCCGCCAGCGTATTGCAAAGGGCGCGGGTGTAACAGTCAATGATGTAAACACTCTTTTAAAGCAATTCAATCAAAGCAAAGAAATGATGAAAATGCTTAAAAACCCTAAAGCTTATGGTGGCAAAATGGCTATGATGCGAAAATTAATGGGAGGATAAAAAAGAGGGCATAGTGCCCTTTTTTATTGAGCTAATATAGATTTTCTAGCGGTTAAATATTCTTTTTTAAAAACTTTAAATAGCGGCTTAATAAATTCTTTTTTATAAAATTTAACTTCAGATTTCTTATCAGTGTCAAGCAGATAATGTGAATACGCAAAACCATAAAGCAGAATGTCCTCAGGTTTATAGTTAATTTCATTGCTTAAATATTCAGCCTGGTCAATAATATCCATATATAAATTTATAAAGGTTCGAATTTGTGTTAGGGCAACATTCAAATGGTATTTATTGTTTGCCATATCCAACATATATTTTATTATGAAAACTGAATTAATATTGTAAACATATTGGCTTAACTTGCTTTTGTCCATGCACAAAATAAACTGATTGGTTTTATCCGCCAACTCCTTGCTCATAAAACTTACCGGGCTTTCAAAATCTTCAAACACACTATCTTCGTCTAGCAAATTTAGCACGTAATCAAGATAGTGCCTATATGTTTTTGCCGTTTCTTCCATGTAATAATTATAGCATAGAAAAGCAATTTGTCAAGATTGTTATATTTTTTTCTAAATTTCCCATAAAACCCTTTACAAATAAAATTTTGTGTGCTATAATGTAAAGTGAAATTGCTTTACACTAAGCAAAATATAAAAAAGGAGTAATTATGGCAGTAAAAATTAGGTTAACCCGTTTGGGAGATAAAAAGTCCCCTTTCTATCGTGTTGTGGTTGCAGATGCTCGCGTGGCAAGAGATGGCAAATATATCGCTCAGCTTGGCACATACAATCCGCTTAAAAACCCAGCAGAAATCAAGATAGATGCAGAATTGGCAAAAACTTGGCTTAAAAATGGTGCTCAGCCCACTGAAACCACTAAGTCTATTTTGCAGACCATCGGCGTGTTAGAAGTTAAAGGCAATAGCGCACCTAAAACTAATAATAAGAAAAAAAAGAAATAGGAGTAGTCTATGCAAGAGATGTTAGAATACATTGTTAAGAACCTAGTGTCCGCACCAGAAGAGGTGGAAATTCAGGCTAACGATGGCAAAACCAAAGTCTTCAAAGTTAAGGTGGCAAAAAAAGATTTAGGCAATGTGATAGGTAAGGGCGGAGCAATAGCAAACGCCATCCGCACAGTTGTCAAATCGGTTGGCAATAGCCATGATAGATTAGTTATCAAATTTGAAGAAAAATAAATTTGATTAGTTTGTTTTATGGAAATGCAAAATCTTTTAGAAATAGGCAAAATCGTGCGAACTCACGGCATTAAAGGTGCAGTAAAAATTTTAAGTTACCTTGATGGCGTGAATTTTTCTATATTTAAAGATGTTTTTGTGGGCGAAAAACTCACAAAAGCAAAAATCACGAAGTGTCAGCCACTTAATAATGACGCATATTCAATTTCTCTCGACATCGCACCCACAATAGAGGCAGCTGAGAAACTTAGAAATCAATCGGTTTTCGTGGATAGAGCAAATTACACCGAACTTAAAGATAAATTATATTTATCCGACCTAATCAATAAGCCTGTTTTAAACGAACGCGGCACCGAGCTCGGCACGGTGGTTGATTATGACGATTATGGCGCAAGCGTGGTGCTCACAATAAGGTGCGGGGCAGTTAGTTATCAAATTCCGTTTGTGGACGATATAATCGAATATAATGCCGAACTAGAAGCGTTTATAATCAATCAGCAAAAGTTTGAAGATGTAAGGATTTAACATGAAAATAGATATTTTAACCTTATTTCCAGAAATGTTTGCACCTTTAAAAGAGAGCATTATCAAGCGCGCAGTGGAGAAGGGCGTGGTTAAGATTAACATTATAAACATTCGAGATTTTGCCGCACCTCCACACTATAAATGCGATGATGAGCCTTTTGGTGGCGGCGCAGGCATGGTTATGATGTGCGAGCCACTTTTTAAGGCGATAGAGAGCGTGAAAAAGCGCAATTCTAAAATTTTTTATATGTCGCCTCGTGGCAGCGTTTTTAGTCAAGAAAAAGCAAACCAGATGAAAGATTTTAAGCATATTATTTTAATTTGTGGGCATTATGAGGGTATAGACCAGCGCGTGTTAGATTATTTCAAAGTGCAAGAACTTTCGATTGGCGATTATGTGCTAACGGGTGGTGAATTGCCCGCCATGGTGGTGGCAGATGCTGTTATCCGCCTTTTGCCAGACGCAATCACTGCCGAAAGCACGCAAGAAGAAAGTTTCTCCAATGGCTTGCTAGAATATAATCAATACACACGCCCAGCAATTTTTAGAGATTTACCCGTGCCTGAAGTGCTTTTAAACGGCAACCACAAAAAAATCAAAGAATTAAGGGCAGAGCAATCTCTAGAAATCACCAAACGCAACCGCCCAGATTTGTTGGATAAAAATAAAACTGCTAAATAAAGCAGTTTTTTGTTGCCAATTTTTGTTTATATAAAATGCCCATAAACTCTTTGAAAAAATAAAATTTTGTGTTATTATTTAATTATGATAAATTGGTTTCCAGGGCACATGAGCAAGACATTAAAGCAAATGCAAAGTGATAGTAAACTTTGTGATTGTTTCGTCTATGTGTTAGATGCCCGCTGCCCAACAAGTTGCATCAACCCCGAATTTTTAAAGGTGGTTAAAGATAAGCCAATAATTTATGTTTTAAATAAGGCAGATTTAGTTGAAAAAACTGCCATAGATAAATTTAAAAAGTATTTCAATGTATTAGGGAGCGAGTGCGTTAGCCTTAACGCCACAGTTAGCGGCAATTCAAAAATAATAATAGACACAATCAATAAGATTTTCAAATCTAGGCTAGAGCAAAACAAACTAAAAGGTGCAAATTTCATCACGCGTGCCATGGTGCTTGGCGTGCCTAATTCGGGCAAGTCCACAATCGTCAACAATCTTTGCAAAAAGGCTCGTGCCGTAACAGGCAACCGTGCCGGCGTAACCAAATCTAAGCAATGGATTAAGGTTAGCGATAGCATTGAGTTTATGGACACACCGGGCGTTTTATTGCCAAATTTTAATGACGAAGAGAAGGCTTATAATCTTGCAATAGTTGGCTCAGTTAAAGACGAAGTTCTAAATCTCGTGGAAGTTGCCGCTCAGTTAATTGCCCGCTTAAATGCAATAGATAAAAACATATTGCAATCTAAATATACTGTAATTGTAGATGAAAATACACAAAATATAGACGCATTAAGCCAGATTGGCAAAAAGCGCGGATGCATTATTAAAGGCGGTGAAATTGATTTAGAGCGCGCGGCAAAAATTTTGCTAACCG
>CANRGF010000009.1 GCA_947630075.1 uncultured Clostridia bacterium | reverse complement strand
TATAAGTGTTAATTGCGCGGATATTCTCTTTATTTTGAACTAATCCTCTTGAACAATTATTTTTAACATAGCCTATAAATAGCGAATAAATGGCGATTGCAATAAGGAACCAAGAATGATAATAAGCACCGACTGTTATTTTAAATGCAAAATAAAACAAGTTTTTGAAGAAAGCCAACTTGCCATACCAAATAATTTTCTTCTTTTCAGGAATGCTTCTATATCTCTTAATCCAATTCATTGTTCAATTTAAAATATGCAAAGTTTCATTGATAGATTAACAAATTTTATAGGTTTTGTAAATACTATTTTGCAAAATATTTACAAATTTGTGTGAATTTGATGAAATTTAACGATTAATATTGTTTGCCAAAATATACGCGATATTTGCTCTTTTTGCCGCAGAAAATGCATTTGTGAGCGGTGGAATAACTCTCAATCACTCGGGTTTTTATTGTGGTCTTATTTTTAATCTCAGTTTCGCAGGCACTATCTCCACAATGATAAGCCAAAACAACTTTGCCATTATTCACCTCTTCAACAAGTGTGTTGAAATCATCTGTTTCAACAATGGCAGACTTTAGATTGCTCTCTGCCTGCAAAAGCATATTTGCTTGAATTTCTTCAAGAGTTTTATTCACTTCTTTATCGATTTTGGCTAGGTTTAAGTTAATTTTTTCGTGAGTGTCCCTTCTCACAGCAACTGCCACCCCATTTTCTATATCTCTCGGGCCAATTTCTAAGCGCAATGGCACGCCCTTCATCTCATACTCATTAAACTTCCAGCCTGGAGTGTTGTTGGAATTATCCAATTCTGCTCTGATGCCCGCTTTTTTTAGAGTATCTAAAACCTCATTGCATTTCTCCACCACGCCCTCTTTTTTGCTTGCGATTGGAATTATAACCACTTGAATTGGTGCGATATGAGGAGGCAATCTTAGCCCACGCTCATCACCATGCACCATAACTAGCGCGCCGATTAAGCGGGTGGAAACGCCCCAACTTGAAGTGAAAGCATAATCTAACTTTTCGTCTTTATTTAAAAATTTAATGTTGCTTGAGCGCGAAAAATTTTGGCCAAGATTGTGGGTTGTGCCAGATTGAAGGCATTTGCCGTCTTTCATCACCGCTTCCATAGAATAGGTGGCAACAGCACCTGCAAATTTCTCGTTTTCCGTTTTTCTTCCTGTAAGGGTTGGAATTGCCAAAAGATTTCTAAGACCATTGGAGTATATTTTCAGCATTTCTAAGGCATCTTTTTCTGCATCTTCTGCCGAAGCTTGCACAGTGTGCCCTTCCTGCCATAAAAATTCGCTAGTGCGTAAAAAAGGTCGGGTTGTCTTCTCCCAGCGCACAACATTGCACCATTGATTTATCTTATATGGTAGGTCGCGATAGGACTTAATCCATTTTGAAAACATTTCGCCAATTATTGTTTCACTCGTTGGGCGAACAACTAACTTTTCGCTTAATTCTTGACCGCCCGCATAGGTTACAACTGCCACTTCTGGCGCAAATCCCTCAACGTGCTCGGCTTCGCGCTTTAGAAAACTCTCTGGGATAAACATAGGGAAATAAGCGTTTTTAACCCCACATTTTTTAAACTCTTTATTGAAATAATCTTGAATAAGTTCCCAAATTGCGTAGCCATAAGGCCTTATGACCATAGTACCTTTCACTGGGCCATAATCAACCATCTCAGTTTTTAACACAACATCAGTGTACCACTGCGCAAAATCCTTGTTGATATCTGCAATATCATTCACAAAGTTATTCATCTTTATCCTCCGCTTTTTCTTTCTTGTTGAATTCTTTTTTGACCATAACAATTTTGCCTTTTGCCTTTTCTAATTCTTTAAGGCAATTTTTTGCAAGAAGGCAACCTTCTTCATAGAGTTTTAAACTCTCGTCTAGGCTCACACTCTCTTCAATTTTCTTTGCGATTTCCTCTAATCTCTTTATGTTTTGCTCTAACATCTCTTTTCTTTCTCCTTTATTTCTGCTTTTAAAATGACATCTGCCGCCACCACTTTAATGCTATCTCCAACATGAGCATTTTCGTAATTTAGGGTGTTGCCTTGCACTGTAACACTTGAATAACCGCGCTTCAAAAGTTTAATTGGGTTTAACTTATCTAGTGTGTTTAACGACATATTCACTCTATATGTGGCGTTGTCTAGTGAAGAAACAACATTTTTTTCAATCTGATTT
Organism: uncultured Clostridia bacterium; assembly: GCA_947630075.1. Taxonomy (GTDB): domain Bacteria; phylum Bacillota; class Clostridia; order Christensenellales; family UBA1242; genus Onthoplasma. Next base: position 14,777 of record CANRGF010000009.1, on the reverse strand, counting down.
ATTAAATCGACTATGCTCATATTTTCATCAGCTATGATTGATTGCAAGTTGTTTTCTATTGATAATATTGATAAATCAACATTGTTTTTTAAGTCAACTAGCAACTTGTCGGTTTTCATGCTCATGGCTGAAACTAAATCTTTGATGTAGTTTTTCAGGTCGGCATTGTTGAAAGTGATAAGTTCGGCCGCTGCACTTGGAGTTGGTGCTCGCAGGTCTGCCACAAAATCTAAAATTGAAAAGTCCGTTTCATGCCCAACCGCACTAATTAACGGTTTGTTGCAGATATACGCCACGCGCGCTAATTCTTCATCGTTAAATGGTGCTAAGTCCTCCAAACTGCCGCCTCCCCTAGCCACAACTATCACATCAACATCACTGAGATTGTCGAAGTATGTGATGCCTTCAATCACATTTTGGACAGCCATTTTGCCCTGCACCTGCGCATCATAAACATAAATATCTAAGTTTGGGTTGCGTCTGCTCGTTACATTTTTTATATCTTGCAGCACCGCCCCGGTTTTGCTGGTTACCACTCCAACTGAATTTATAAATCTCGGGAGCGGGATTTTGTGAGCCTCGTCAAACAAGCCCTCTTTTTGCAATTTTTCTTTTAATTTTAAAAACTGCTGATATAATTCACCCTGCCCACACGGCTCAATTTCAAACACATTTAAGCTCAGTTTGCCACCTTTGGGATAATATTTGACATTCCCTCTAACTTGCACAAAATCGCCAACATTAAATTCTTGCTTTGCTGAAAACTGCACACATGAGAGCATTCCTTCACTATCTTTTAATGTGAAATATGCAATGTTACGCGTGATTGAAAAACTAGACAATTCACCTGTGACGGCAACATCTTCTAGAATAAACTCATTGTCTATTAGGTCTTTAATAACTCTATTTAGCGCACTTACTGTGTATATCTTCATTTCACAATGTCTGCAAGCAAGCCGTTTATGAATTTGTGGCTTTTTTCAGTGGAATATTTTTTTGCCAACTCCACCGCTTCATTTATAACAACTTCCTTTGGATTTTCCTTTATATATTTAAGTTCAATAACCGCCACCACAATGATGGCAAGGTCAATTTTATTTAATCTATTTAGTGTGTAGTTTTTTAAATGTGAGGTGATTAATTCGTTGATTTCGTTATAGTGCTCTGCAAAATTTTTTAAAATCTGCTGCACAAACCCTAAATTTTCAGCATTTGCACCATCAAAAACATCTTCACTTGACGGATTGAAAAACTTTGAATAAATTGTTTTAAATGCTAATTCTCTTGCCTCAGTTCTTTTCATCTTCCCTCCAATATGCAAAAACTCTCTCTAATTAGAGAGAATCTTTATTTTCGGCATCCATAATGTGGACATTTATTGCTTTGATTTTTATCGGCAGAACAGATGAAATGCTGTTTTTAACATTTTGCTGAATTCGATAAACCACATCGCTCACCTCACAATGAGTGGAAACTTCAACATAAATATCTATGATAACGCCCAAATCTGTGTATTTAACACGGACACCCTTGCCCACATTTTTGTTGAACAAACTCCTAAGAGTTAGCCTTTTTGAATGATAGACATCAATAACGCCATCTATCTCTTTTGTGGCAAGGCTCACAATGGAAACTACCATATTTTTATTTATGTAGGTGCTAGAATCACCATTTTGCTTGATTTGTGCCATAATTAACCTCGAATTTATTATAACACAAATTTTTTTATTTAGCAATTAAACTGAAGGTATTATAATAATTTTATCTAATTCAACTTGCAACTGTTGCATAACAACTGAGGCAATTTGAGCCACCTCTAATTCTGTTAGTTCAGCCGCTTTGATGAACACATTAACATTTGCACTAGAACTTGTAACAATAGCGTCTTCAAAGCCCTTGCCGCGGATTATGCCCTCTGTAACCAATTCTTTTTCGATTTGCTTGATTAGTGCGAGTTTGTTTGCTTCTGCTTCGGCTTTTGCTTCAGCGCTTGCAGTGCTTGTGAGAATGCTATCATAGAATTGAATTTCTTGTGTGCGTGTGTTTTCGCGCTCTAATCTATAAGCAGAATAGAAATTTGCGTTGGTGGTGGCTGTTTGCACGCTCTCTGTTTTGGCAGAAAGTGAACTATTAAGTGCCACATTGACATAACCGGTTACTAGCAACAAAGCAATCATAACTGTGAGAATGATAATTTTTTTCTTTTTTGATAAATTTTTCATAAATCCTCCTAATCACTTGATAAAATTTCGATGTTTCCACTCGTGATGTCTAAAACCGCTTCAACCGCTTGCAAAACTTTTAGTTTTGTTGCAGTATTTCCCACCCCTTTAGCCGTGATTATAACGCCTTTAATGGCCGGGAAGGAATTTAGGTTTATTTGAGATGAGTTGACTTCGGCTTGGTTCATATCCAGCGTGATTAACACTTTTACATTCGACACCCCATTGATGTTTGACAAGATTTCTTCAAGATTGGTTTCGAGTTTGTCGATATAGGCTGAAATTGATTGGTCGCTTGAATCTATAGTGGAAACCTTTTTGCTTGACGAGAAGTTTGATAAATATATAAGCAACACGATTACAACAAAGATTATGGCTATGTAGATTTCAATGTGCTTGACTTTTTTCAGTTTATCAAACAGTTTCAAGCCCGGTTTCTTTTCGTCATTCATAGAACAAAATCACCTCATCTGTCAAATTTGTGAACTCCTTTATCACATCACTAATGAATTCATATTTATTTATATGCTGCTTGTCCGCCTGTATAACCAGATTTTTTAAATTTACTTCGATTGAATTTAGTTGGAATTCGTTGTTATTTGATGAATAATTAATTTTAATGTCGATGTTTTTTAAGCCTTCATTTTCCAGCCTTTTTTCAATCTTCGCTTTTAGTTCGTCTGCCCTGCCGTTATAGATAAAATTCATCAATTTTTCATTGATTTGATAGTCCTCATACTTCAAAGTGTAAACATCTTTTTTTGTTAGAAATTTCACCACGGGGCTAAGAATTACTGCCACAACAAAAATGGAATATATGCTCTTGATATATTTGCTTACGCTACCTGTTGGCACGAGAATGTCTATAAAAATGCCTGCCAAGATAATGCCTAATATACTTAAAATGTAACCCGACATTTATATCACCACATTTGAAGTTGTCATAATTAAGCCGATTGAAATTAAATACATAAATCCAACAGCCAAAATGCAAGTGGACAACATAACTATTGATTTTGAAACACCTGTTAGGAAATTTGAAGTTTTGTTGTTGCTTAGCGGTTGAAGAATTGCAGACACCAATTTTAGCATTAGGCTAAGAACGGCAATCTCTAGCAATGGCGACAAAATTAAACCAGCAATCACCATAATTCCAACAATGCCGAGCGAGTTTTTAATTAGTATTGAACTTGATAAAATCAAATCCATGCCATCTGATAAATATCCGCCCATAATAGGCACATAACTTTTGATTGTGTATTTTGTGGTGCGCACACTTAGGCTATCAAAACTGCCTGCAGATATGCCTTGGATTGTCATTGTGGCAAAGAAAATCGTGAAAATTAGCCCAACTGACCACTTAAAAAGGCTGGAAATGAACGAGTTGAATTTATCTAACTTCACATTGTTTGATAAGTGAGATATTATGTTGAAAACAAAACTAAACAGGAACAACGGCATTATGAAATAATTGAAAAAGTCGGCAACATAAGTGGAAAGAATTGCCACTATTGGCTGATAAACGCTTGCGCTTGCCCCTGCCCCAATGCCCACCATTAAAGTGAGAAGGACGGGAAAAACTGCGTTCATCATTCCCACCATGGAAGATATGGATTTACCTGCTGAAACTGATATGTTGTTTACTATTCCTATAATTAAAATCACCACAGCAAGGAAGCACACTAAGTGAATTAAATCTGCGGTGGACTTTTCATTGAATTTGCTTTTTATTCCTGTGAGAAGATTGCTGATAACCCCAATCGCCACAATGAGCGAAAGCAGCGGCAGATATTTAAGCACCATATCTATCAAAATTGAAAAAATGCTTGAAAAAAATGATGAATAGGACATGGCGTTTTCGCCAGACAAAATTGAATAGACCTTCTGCTTGATGTTTTCAATTGAAAAGATGTTTGAACCCTCTTCTAAATTTGACACTGCCTCATTCAGTTTTGAAAAATCTACATGATTTAACTCTTCAACGATGGAGCTATTAAGTTCTTCGCCAAGCGTGAAAGTTTTTCCATCTGCCGCAAGAGTTTTTTGTGTGGGGATAATGGAAAAAATTGCAAGCAACAACGCTAGCAAAATTATGGTGATTTTATTTGATGAATATTTTCGTTTTATCATAAAAGTGCCACCACCATGTCCACCACTGTTGTGATTATTGGTAAGGACAGCAGCAAGATAATTAGTTTGCCGGCAAAGAGCACCTTATCTGCGATGCTGCTAACCCCTGCGTCATAACATATGTTTGCACCAAACTCGGCAATATAGCCTATTGCAATAATTTTGATTAATGGAACTAAAAGCGAAGTGTCCACCCCTGTGGAATTAAAAATGTGATAAAAAGAATTAATGACAGAACTCAACGCATTAACTGCCAAAATTATAATCACTATGCCGCCAGCAATCGAAATTATCATGGCAATCTCTGGGCGGGTTTGCCTAACAATGACATGCGCCAGCACCGTTACTAAAGCAACGGCTAAAATTTTCAAAAGTTCTGCCATATTTCACCTAAAAAGTTAATAATGATTGAACGGTTGAAAACAAATTTTTCACTAAATCTAGCACCATTAATAGGCAAATAATAAGCCCCGCCAAAGTTGTGATTGACGCGATTTCTTCCTTCCCGCAATATTTCAAAATTTGATTTACGATTGAGGTGATTAGACCTATGCCTGCAAGTTTAAAAATTATTTCCATTTTCCCTCCCCTATATCAACAAAACTGCCAAGCCAATGGCAAACAGCAGTGAAAGTTTTAAAATCATTGGGCACAATTTTAATTTGTCCTCTTTGGCTTTTGATAGTTTAAACTCTAAAGAAGCAAGAAAGTTGTCTAATTGGCTTATTTCATTTTGTGCGTCAAACTTGCCAAGATTGGTGATTATGTCCATTAGCTCTTCCTTATCTTCTTCATCTAAAAGTTTGATGCTATCAAGGTTTATGCTTCCCGTTGACAGATAGTTTTGATATTCACTCAAAAATAGGCTAAATTGCCTTTTGGGCTTTATTTTTGATATAAATTCATTAATTTTTTCCTTCCTAAACGCCACATTGATTTTAAATTGCTGCAAAAATAATTTAAGGTTTAATATAAAGTCGTATTTATCTTTATATTGTTCGCTAACCGAGTGTGCGATGAGCATGATAATTGAAATGAGCACTATTATCAACAACCACTTCATTTTTCACCTGCAATAAACACAATCTAGATTTTCATCGAAAATCCCCGTTAATGTGCCCGGACCCTCATCGCCAGATAAAACCACAAACCTAGAAAAAAACTTCTCTTCTATCACCCGATTAAAGTTTTTTTTCTTTTTTAATTGGCTTAAATCTTTGGCATGAATTGTGGCAATAACTGCCACGCCAGAATTGATTGCTTCTAAAATTGCGTTAAGGTCTAAATCTAAATCTATTTCGTCCGTTACAATCACATCTGGGCGCATGCTTCTTATGCCATTTTTAAAGGCGTATTCTTTAGTGCAGTTTGTGAAGATATCGCAAAAACCGCCTAAATCGATGGCCGGCTTGCCATTAACAACTGAGCAAATCTCACTTCGCTCATCCGCAACTAGAATGTTTTTAGAAATGTTGTGCGCAAATAATTGATAGACAAAATCCCTTAGGAATGTAGTTTTGCCATTGCCTGGTGATGAAATTATAAGAGTGTTTTTAATTTCATCATCGACCAAATATTCAAATGCGGTTAAGCTGCAATTTCTTACGCTATGCGGAATTCTAATGTTTACCGATTGAAAATCTTTGATTGTGATAACTTTGCTCCCTTCCATAACAACCGTTCCGCAGATGCCCACCCTAATGCCTTTTGGAAGAGTGATAAATCCGTTTTTTATGTTGTCGTTGAAAGCGTAAATCGAGTTTTCGCTGATTTTTCGAATGAAGTTTTCTATTATCATGGTTGAAGGCTTTATGTAATTTCCGCTATCGTCTTTTAGATAATATTTTTTGTTTTTAACCACAATTATCAAATTTTCATTTGCCCGCATTCTGATTTCGTTTATGTCGGCAAAACTAAAATTTTTTATGATTAAATTATAGATTTCTCGTGGCAAATAGTCTTTTAACATAGTAAAAATTATTAAATTTAAATTTTTAAAATGATAAAAAAAAACAGATACTGCAAGAGTATCGTTTTTTCGACTTTAATTGTTTAAAAGTGCAATTTTTCACACTTTATAATCTTTCCATATATTCACCCGTGCGAGTGTCCACACGAATTCTATCGCCCTCATTTATAAATAGTGGCACGGTGAGAACAAAGCCTGTTTCAAGTGTGGCAGGCTTGCCACCCGTCTTGACAGTGTCCCCTTTAACACCGGGCTCAGTTTTTGTAACGGTCAACTCAACAAAGATTGGTGGCTCAACGCTTATTGGAATGTTGTTATAGAACTGAACATTGCAATTTGTGTTTTCAACCACAAAGTTTAGTGCGTCCTTAACTGAATTATACTCGAACGGAATTTGCTCGTAAGTTACATTATCCATGAAATAGTATAAAACGCCATCATTATAAAGGTATGTCATCTCCTTGCGTTCGATAGTTACATCATTGATTTTTGTTGATGGGTTGTATGTTTCGTCTAACACCTTGCCGGTTAACAAATCTTTTTTGGTTACGCGCACAAATGCTGCACCCTTACCCGGCTTAACATGTTGGAAATCCACAACCAACTGTAAACTTGGACGCTTTGGGTCGGTTGATTTGCCGTCATCGAAAATTACACCCTTTCTAATATCTCCTGCTAACATCATAAAAAATATCTCCTTAAAACTTAAAATAATAATTACTTTTAACTTTAACAATTTAAACCTAAAATTTAATTACCTTGCTTATTATATCACAAAAAACTCGTTTTGGCAACAATTTAGCCTAAAAATATGCTCATTTTTGCAAGTCCGCTTTCAATTTTTATAATTGCCACCGATTTGGAGGATTGTTTTAAGATATAAAAACCATTTGGTTTTGAAATTGGCACTCTTTGACCGTTTAATAGTTTCAAACAATTATCTTCGCTAAGATTTAGCGTTTTATAGCCTAACACATCTTCCACTCCAACAACGAGATTTTCAAGGCTATCCACTGATATTTCACTGATTTCGTGGCAATTTTCGAGATTAAAACTGCCAACCGAAAGGCGGATTAAGTCTATCATTGTTGCGAGAGAACCTAGTTTTCTTGCAATATCTCTGCCAAGTGCACGGATATATGTGCCCGAGCCACATTCAATTTTGATTGTTAGGATTTCGTTTTTGAAATCAACAAATTCAATATTGAATATTTTCACTTTTTTTGCGAGCAAAGAAAATTCAACATTTTGCCTTGCAAGTGCGTAGGCTCGCTTTCCATTAACTGACTTTGCACTATATTTAGGTGGGATTTGCTCAATTTCGCCTATGAATTGTGGCAAAACTGCACAAATTTCGTTTTTGGATGGAATGTGAGAAGTGGTTTCTTGTGAATTGCCCGTCCTATCCAAAGTGTCCGTTTCAAAACCAAATTGAAACTTTGCAAGATAAGTCTTTTTCTTTTCTTGCATAAGGTCAAACAATTTTGTGGCCTTACCGATGGTGATAAGCAGGACGCCCGTTGCCATTGGGTCGAGCGTGCCTAAATGCCCCACTTTCAATTTCGTTAGGTGCTTAATTTTGTTGACCACATCAAAACTCGTCCAACCTTCTGGTTTGTTGATTGGCAATATTCCATTAGTTATCATCATCGCCGTCCGCCGGTGTGGAATATTTTATGGTTTTTAAAATGCTATCAATTTTGTTTGAATACTCTTGCGAAGTGTCCTTCAAAAACTCCAAGCGAGGCGTAATTCTCAAATCTATCTTTTTAGATAGTTTGCCGCGGATAAAACCGCCAGCACCCTTTAATCTTGCCACAATCTCATCGGTTGGAGTTTTGCCAATGGAGGTGATAAAAACTTTTGCATACGCCAAATCTGGTGTGATTTCCACTTGATTTACACTAATTATTGCGTCTATCTGCGGGTCTCTCAAATCATTATCAATGATTGAAGAGATGGCTTTTTGAAGTTCGCTATTAATTCTTTCTAGGCGGATATTTTTCATTGGTCTATCCTTTTAAGCGTGAAGCACTCAATTCTATCACCAACTGCAATTTCGTCAAAATTGGTTTTTACGCCACACTCTCTATCCTTGCCTGCCTCTTTCACATCGTCCTTAACAATCTTTAACGACTTAATCTCGGTTTCTGCCACAACATTATCGCCACGATAAATTCTAACATGCTCACCGCGAACTAGTTTGCCGTCTTTAACCATGCAACCGGCAACAATTCCGCTTGTGGACAATTTGAACACAGCAATAACTTCTGCCCTGCCAAGATATTCTTCTTCATATTTAGGCTCTTTCATGCCTTTAACCACGCGCTCAATTTCATCTAGCAATTCGTAAATTATCTTATATGAATATATCTTGATTTTCATTCTCTCTGCAAGAGATTTAACTTTGCTATCTTGCCCCACATTGAATGCGATGACCATAGCGTTTGATGCGTTTGCCAAGATAAGGTCGCTTTCATTCACTGCGCCCACTCCACTATGAAGAATGTTGATTTTCACTTCATCGTTCACAAACTTCATAACAGAAGATTTGATTGCTTCAAGTGAGCCATTGACATCGGTTTTAAGCACAAGATTTAAAATCTTAACATCTTTTTCGCTAGTTTTTTGAATTAAGTCTTCAAGCGTGTTGCCACCACTATTTTTGATTAAATCTTCCTTTTTCTTTGCTTTGCGCTCTTCAACGATTTGTTTTGAAAGTTTTTCATCAACAGCAGTGAACACTTCGCCAGCGTCTGGAACTTCGTTAAATCCTAGCACTGTTACAGGCATGCTTGGTTCAGCAATCTTAACTTGATGATTATTTTCGTCTATCATCGCTTTAACTTTGCATAGGCTAGTGCCGGAAACTATTGTGTCGCCAATCTTTAGTGAGCCGTCCTTAACAATGAGTGAAGCAACTGCACCCTTGCCCTTATCTAGGCGGGCTTCCATAATTGTGCCGATTGCTGGCATATTAGGATTTGCTTTTAGATTTTGCATTTCAGCCACGAGCAAGATTGTTTCTAGCAATTTGTCTATCCCTTCACCTGTGTGTGCTGAAATTTTGCAAATAATTGCATCTCCTCCCCACGCTTCTGGAATGACATTATGCTCTGCTAATTGTTGCATAATTCTATCTGGGTCGGCATGCGGCTTATCCATTTTGTTGATTGCAACAATCATAGGTATTTTTGCAAATTTAATTTGATTGATTGCTTCAACTGCTTGCGGCATAACGCCATCGTCCGCCGCAACGATTAATATTGCAATATCTGTGATAGACGCTCCGCGTGCACGCATTGCAGTGAAGGCTTCATGACCTGGAGTGTCGATAAAAGTGATGAATTTATCATTTACTTTCACTCTATAAGCACCGATTGCCTGAGTGATGCCGCCCGCTTCACCAAGAGCAACTTTAGATTTGCGGATGTAATCAAGCAGACTTGTTTTGCCGTGGTCAACATGACCCATAACTGTTACGATTGGTGGACGAGATATTGCATCTTCATCGTTATAAGACTTGATGTTTTGCTGAACTTCTTTTAATTTATCTTCACTAGTTTTGTCTAGTTTTTGCACTAATTCAATGCCCATATCTGACATGATTAACTCAGCAGTTGAAAATTCAATAGTTGAATTGATGGTTACCATCATGCCAAGCACCATGAATTTCTTAATTATTTCGCTAACAGGTTTGCCACTCAACTCGCTTAGGAGTTTCACTGTGATGTTGTCTGTGTTCACAACCACAGGGCCTTGTGGCTTATCTGCTAATCTAACTGCTTCAGGATTATCCTTTTTCTTTGTGCGGTTTTTGCGGACAATTAATAGCCTATCTTCATCAACACCTTCAATCATGCCACGCTTTAATAAATCACGCTTTGTGTATTGACGCTTTTCTTCAAAATGAGAATTATCTTTCTTTTTGTTTGCGAAATTGCGCGTTGGACTTGAGGTGATGACAGGCTGAGCATAATTAATACTAGGGCGTTTTTGATCCTTATTAAACGGTGGCCTCTGCCCTTGTGGCTTTTGACCTGGCTTTAAATTTTGCCTATTCTGATTAGGCTTATTTTGCTGGTTTCTATTGAAATTTTGGTTGTTAGCATTAAAAGGACGCTTAAAATCCTTTTGTGGTTGCCTTTGAAAACTTTGGTTAGGCTGATTTTGCTTTTTAGGCTCTTTAACCTCTTGAACAGGCTGTTCCTTCACAGGCTCTTTAACAACTTCAACAGGTTTCTCTTCCACTTGTGGAGCCTTAGTTTCAGTTAAAAGCGCTGTTTCCTTTTCTTTCATGGAGCGGGTGAGCGAACTAATTTCTTGCTTTAAATTAAAAAACTTTTCGGCAAGAGAAATAAACATCTTGTCCTTCACCATGGATTGAAGCGCTTTAATTGATTTGTTGAACTCTTGATTTTTTGTTTCGTTAGCCAATATTATTTTCTCCTTCTTTTAAAATTGCGTTTGCCAAGTTTTCATCGATTATTCCCATAATTTTCACACCATTCAAATGGGATAACTCATCTAAATTAGATGCGGGGCAAAATGTTTTGCAGCCATGCTTTATTGCAAGATTGTTTGCCAAATTTTTTAAGTTTTCGCTTGCTGTTGGGCAAACTAAGATAAGATGGATTTTCTTTTTTTCTGTTTTTAGGCTTGATTGCCCCACCACTATCTTTCTTGCTTTGATTGCAAAGCCGATATAACTAACAATTTTGCTCATATTCTCCTAATTTTTCATAAATTTCATTTGGAACATTTGTTTTGAATGCTCGATTTAATTGCTTCTTTTTGATTGTGAGTGATAAGCATGACTTTGTTTTGCAAACATACGCTCCTCTGCCAGCCAATTTTTGAGCCTCATCTAGCACAAATTCACCATTGATTTTCGCTATTCTTAGCATTTCTGTTTGTAGCTTTTTTTGGCGACAGGCAACGCACGAACGCTCTTGCTTATTATGCATTATGCCTCCTATTCATCAATATCACTGAAGAAATCGTCATCTATAATTATGTTTGCATTGCCAGCGGTTACAACATCGTTTGCTTTTGTTTGAGTTGCCGTGTTGGCTTTGATTGGCTTAACATCGATTTTATAGCCCGTTAATTTAGCTGCTAATCTAACATTGTGCCCGCCCTTGCCTATGGCTAGGGACAATTTGTTTTCTGGCACAAGCACATTTGCCACACCTGCGGCTGTGTCCACCGTGATTTCGCTCACTTCTGCTGGCGACAATGCGGCAACAATATAATCTGCTGGGTTTTCGCTATAATTGATAATATCAATCTTTTCGCCGTTTAATTCGTTGATAACTGCGTTAATACGAGAGCCTTTATTGCCAACGCAAGCACCAACTGCGTCAAGATTTGGAACATTTGAAGTTACGGCAATTTTGGTGCGCAAACCTGCCTCACGAACCACGCCGACAATGCTTATTTCACCATTATTCAACTCTGGCACTTCCAGTTCTAAAAGCATTTTAACGAAATTTGGGTGTGTGCGAGAAACTTGCACAACTGTGCCACGGAAATCATCTTTGATGTGGCGGACATAAACTTTGATGCGGTCGCCCGGCTTTAGATTGTCGGTTGGCATCAAATCGCGCTTTGTGAGCAAGCCTTCAAGTGTTGTGCCGCCAATTTCAAGATAGACATTGTCTAAATCCTTTCTCTTAACATTTGCCACAATCAGTTTGCCCTCTTTTTCGGCAAGGTCTTTTGAAATTGACTGTTTTTCAAATTCTTTAATCTTTTGAGTGATAACTTGCTTTGCCGTTTGCACTGCTATGCGGTTGAAATCCTTAGTGGATTCTTCTTGCATAACTTGGTCCCCAACCTTATAAGAATGCTTTAATTGATGAGCTTCTTCTAGGCTGATTTCCTTTTCTTCATCTTCAACCTCATCAACAACTGTGCGATAAGAATAAATCTTAATCTGGTTCTTTTCAGGCAACAAGCGAACTTGTGCATTCTTTGCCATGCCGCTATTTTTCTTATATGCGGCTGTGAGCGCTTGCTCTAAGGCTTGGATAAACACCTCTTCGTTTATGCCCTTCTCTGCCTCTAAATCTTTTAATGCTTCAAAAAAATCTTTGTTAATCATGAATATTCTCCTTAAAACTCTATATATGGGATAATATATGCTATATCCGCATTGGAAATTGAAAAGTTTTCTTCTGCCTCGTTGAAATATGTTTTTTCTTCATCTCGATTAAGCAAGGTGGCAACAAACTCTTTTCTGCCGTTCACTTTTTTATAAAGTTTGACCTCAACTTTTTGATTATCATATTTCTTAAACTGCCAATCAAATTTGAGTGGCCTATCTAACCCATAAGATGACACATCAAGAGCATAAGAAGCATCACCCGTTGGGTTTAGGTCATCAATCGTGGGTGTGATAAGGTCATTAACCGCAACACAATCATCGATTGAAACGCCGCCTTCTTTATCAATTAAGACAACTAGATGCATGCCATCATTTTGCTTAACATACTCCACTTCAACAAGCCTAATGTCGCCTTTAAAAAGTGGTGAAATGGCTTCAAAAACTAAATCTGCAACCTTCATAAAACTCCCTTAAAACCAAGTTAGGAGTGGTTGCCCACTCCTACATTGCTTTTATTATACTACAAAGATTTTTAAAAATCAATAGATTTAAAAAACTTTTTTAAATTTTATTATTTATTTCGTCTGTGATATAGTCAACTGACGGAATTTGTGCCTTAACTACTTAAGTTTTATAAACACTTTAGCGGTGGCTATGGCATCGTTTAATGCGCGGTGAGCATTTTCAAGAGTGATATTTAGCCTTTCCACGATTGTGCCAAGTTTATAATTTTTTAAGCCTGGCAGTTTTTCGTGAGCCATCTGCAAAGTGTCCTCAAGCGGATTATCGAAATTATAGGATAATTTCTTTGAAACATTATAAATGAAGCCTATATCAAACGAAACATTCTGCCCCACCATTGTGGAACCATAGCAAAACTTATAGAAATCTGGCAGCACATAGTTGATTGTTGGAGCGTCTGCCACCATGTCGTCATAAATGTTGTTGACTTTTGATGCGTCAGCTGGAATGTGGCGCTCAGGATTGACGAAAGTGGAAAATGTTTCCGTGATTTTGCCGTTTTCAATTTTGCAAGCACCAATCTCTATGATTGCGTCTTTGCTTGCCTCTGTGCCCGTGGTTTCTAGGTCAAACACAACATAACTGCCCGGTATAACTTTATCTTCATCATCAAACAGACCGCTCTGCTCATAGTCCACATATTTTTGCGGGGACACAACATGATAATTTTCGTTTACGCCCTTAATTTTTGATTTAATATCCTCTTTTTTATATTCACAGCGGGCAATAGAGATTGCCGTGAAATTTAGCCTGCCATTAAATTCGCGGAACGAACCAAAGCAACAGACTTTCATGCCCGGCTCTATCAAATCGCCTTTTGCCTCATCAGTTTGGCGAGGGAAAATGTTGCAATTTAAAAACTTGCCTTCGTTTTTTAGGCTAAACATATAAAATGTACGCTCAACATCTTTGCTCACGCCATTTTTAGTGAATTTACGGGTATATGTTCGGCGTTGAGATGTGGTTACTTCTCCACATATCACAACATTTTCAATTACATTTTTAACTTTGCTGAAATCTATTGCTAGAGTGTAGTCGTTATTGCCGATGATATTTTGCACATCGGCCAATTCAAACACTGTTTTTTCTTCTGCCACTTTAATGCTAGACATAAACTCTATGTTCTTTTCAATAGCGCTAGATTGGGGAGCGTTTTCGTCCTTTTTAACAAATTCCACATGAAAATCTGCCAAGAAACTTTCTTTCAACTTTTCAGCGATAAGTTGCTCACGCTTTAAATTGGTGGCATAATCGTAGATTGTTGGGGATAATTTTAACTTTACATTAACATTTATATTGTCTATTTCAACCGACACATCATCATAAGAAAAGTTTTTGCTGATGGCGGGAAATGTGTTTGTGATTGTTGTGTATGTGTGATTGGCGATTGCCCTCTTATCTAGCGGGCATGAAATGAAGTTGGCTTGCAATGGCACAAAATTGCCGATAATTTCCTGCATTTTGGTATCAATAACCTTCTTCTTCTCTTCATTAGGGGTGAAGCATTCAGGATTGTATAAAAAATTTATGACGCAAGTGTTGGTTTTTTCCGTGTAAACTGCGTCTTTAAATTTTAAACCGGGATATAATTTATCTAAATCCTCTATCCTATCGCTCATAATCGAATTATATCAAATTATGGCGAAAATGTCAAATGTCATAGAATAAATTGCAAAATATCCACTATTATCACAAAGCCTAGCAACACAATAAGCCCGATGTTGTTTATCATGTTGACGACCTTTCGTTTGACCGGCTTTTTGCGGACTGCTTCAATGCCAACGAAAAGCATTTGAAAGCCGTCTAGTGCCGGAATTGGTAGTAA
>CANRGF010000008.1 GCA_947630075.1 uncultured Clostridia bacterium | reverse complement strand
TTTGGTAGTCCCAAGGGGAATCGAACCCCTGATACCGCCGTGAAGGGGCGGTGTCTTAACCGCTTGACCATGGGACCGCGTCGCAACTCTCGCTTTTGCTTGTTTGCTTCGTTTCACTTCGCAAACGTGCGCCTATGCTCGGTTGCTCCTTAACCCTCAAAACTTAGGTTTTGTGGGGGAAGTAAAGAGTGGTGGCGGTGAGTAGAATTGAACTACTGACCTATCGGGTATGAACCGATTGCTCTAACCGCTGAGCCACACCGCCGTCTTTTAAAGTTACTTGTGTATATTAACAAAATTTTAGGTCATTGTCAAGATATTTTAACAAAAAATTTGATATAAAAAAGCAAATCTCTTTAAAACCTTTGATTTTTTATTTTTTTGTGTTATAATAAACAAGCGCGGGTGTAGTACATCGGTAGTACGCGGGCTTCCCAAGCCTGTGAGGTGGGTTCGACTCCCATCACCCGCTCCACATAGCCTTCTTAAGAAGGTTTTTTTAAAAATTAAAAAACATTAAAAAATCATTTGACAAAGGCATACCCGTGTGGGTATAATCTTAACAATGGAGGGGGGAAAATGGAAAAAGATTTTGAGAAAAAAGCAAAACGCGAAGAAAGTGATAAGGTGGCTATAATTAAGAGGCTAAACATTTTAACCGGTCAAATTGAGGGCGTAAAAAAGATGGTGAACGCAGGTGCTTATTGCGATGATGTGTTGGTGCAATTATCTAGCATATTTAAATCAGTTAAAAGCCTATCAAATTTTGTGATTGAGCGCCATATTGAAACTTGCGTTACTGAGAATTTGAAAAAGGGCAAACTTGAAGTGCTAAAAGAATTAACAAATATGTATAAAAGATTTCAATAAAAAATCGCCGTTTGGCGATTTTTTAATCGATTGAAATCAGTTCATATTCACGTGAGCCAAGCCCAATTTTCTCAGCGTGCTCAACTATGTGAATTGCGTGCTTATCCTTCATGCGTTTAACTAAGGATTTTTTGCCTTTATCGGGCGAATTAATGATTGCGTCATGACAGCATTGGTCAAGGGCAACGGGGTCGGTTGAAGCGAAAATGCCAATGTCTGCCATTTCTGGCTCGCTTGGATTAGAATCGCAATCGCAGTCCACCGAAAGCCTATTTGCCACATTGATATACACCACATTTTTTCTTCCAAAGAAATCTGCCACGGAAGAACTTGCTTCTGCCATACATTCCAAAAAGCCGTCTTGGTCATTAAGGAGTGACCACATAGCGTCTGGGTCTGCCGTCCTTCCCACTGAATGAATCCATGCTTTTCCGTTTCTCGAAGCAACGCCTATGCTCATGTTTTTCAGCGCACCGCCAAAGCCGCCCATTGCGTGCCCTTTAAAGTGCGAAAGCATAAGCATTGAATCGTAATTTTTTAAATGAGTGCCCACAAGATTATAGCCATTCATGTGGACGCCTTTTTTTATTTTAATTTTCATTTCACCGTTCTCGTCCATAATATCACAAGGGGCGATGTCTAAAAAGCCGTGGTCTTTAATGGCTTTCCAATGGCTCTTGGCGTCAAATCTCTTGCCACGATAGGCGGTGCAACATTCAACTATTGTGCCATTTAATTTTTTCACCAAATCTTTAATTAAATTTGGATTTAAAAAGTTGTGCCCTCCCGGCTCGCCCGTGGAAATCTTCACTGCCACCTTGCCAGGCAACTTCACTTGAAGAGCGTCATAAATTTTAATCAAACTTTTTGGTGAAATTTCTTTCGTGAAATAAACTTTTGATTTCATTTTTCCTCCGTGATTATTTTAGCAAAAATTTTTAAAATTTCAAAATAATTGATATATTTTTCAAAAAAATTTAAAATTTGTCCGCATTTTTCAAATTTTTAATTGTTTACCATCCAATCTACATAAACTCCATAGCCGAGAGTTGGGTCGTTTACGAACACGTGTGTAACCGCTCCCACAATCTTGCCGTTTTGCACAATCGGGCTGCCACTCATGCCTTGAATTATTCCGCCCGTTTTGTTTAGCAACTCTTTGTCGGTTACTTTGATAATCATGCTTTTGTCGTCCGCAGACTTTTGCTTATTAGCCTTTATGATTTTCACATTATATGCTTTCACTCCGCCGTTATCTAACGCACAATATATTTTTGCATCTCCCAACTTCACTGAAAGTCTGCCACCCAAACTTGCTGTTCGCTCTGCGTCAATCACCGTTTTGTTTAAAATGTTGCCATACACGCCAAACTCGCAATTTGTGTCCGCAAGACCAATGGCGTCATCGCTAAGGTTGATTGAAGAGCGGATTTCCCCCGGGTTATTTTTTTCGCCCTTTTTAATGCCTAGCAAACGGCACTTATAAATGTTGCCACTGCCAACAGAAAAATTTTCTCCCAAACTATTATCCACGATTGGGTGCCCAACCGCACCAAATCTAAAATCGCTCAGTTTCACATAGGTTAGTGTGCCCACTCCGCTTGCGTTGTTTCTAACCCACAAGCCCAATTTATAATTCTGGCCGAGAATGTCAAATGCAGGTTTGATTTTTGTGGTGATTATTTGGTCGCCCCGCTTTAATGTAACTTCAAGTTCTTTGCCTGCAAGAGAGGGCAGATTGATGATTCGGTTTACATCTTGAATGTTTTCTATTGTGATGTTTTCAATTTTTAATATGGCATCACCTTCCAAAATTCCGCTATCCTTGATTGGCTCTTGCAAGCCATCACTCGTAACCACGGCATTGCTGCCCACGCAGATAACCCCTTCACTGAAAAGGTTAAACCCAACCGTTTCGCCGCCAACATAAACATCTGTGTCGGCAAGCAGGCGAACATTCACTTTTTTAATTGTGAACAAATTGAAAAGTTTCACTTTCATCACCGTGTTGGTGAGTTCGCCCGTGGAAGAAACATCGATATTTTCAGGCAGTTGAAGGTTAATAACGGGTGAAAATTCATTTGAACTATTTGCTTCTTCAATGTCGCTGAAAGTAACCACCATATCGTCTGGCAGACTATTGACCTTTTTTATGCTTGGTAAGATAAAGGCAGTGCCCACCATTGCTATTGCCAAAAATATTGAAATAAAAAACAATTTTCTCATAAAAGCCTCTTTTGCTAGTGTGTGAAATGTTGAAATTTTTATGTGCCGCCTTTTTTACAAATTTTGTAAAAACACACAGTTGAGTTTGCTAAAAATAAAAAAACCGCTTGACAAATTTCAAATTTTATGTAAAATATGCGGTGTACCTAAACAAAGTTGAGCGACACTCCAACGCCAACTTGGTTTGAGGCGAATATAATTAAAAGGAGAAGTTTATGAAAATCAATAAGGCAGAAGTGGTTAAAACTTATGGCAAAAATGAAGCCGACACAGGCAGTGTTGAAGTTCAAATTGCTTTGCTCACAGAAAGAATTAAAAACTTAACTGAGCACCTTAAATCAAACAAGCAAGATTTGCACTCAACTCGTGGGCTAAACAAGATGGTTTCCACCCGCAAGAAATTATTGGATTATTTGTCTGAGAAAGACATTAATCGTGCCCGTGCAATCAAGCAAAAACTTGGCATTCGTGGCTAATAAAAAGTTAATAAAAAATGGCTGATTTCAGTCATTTTTTTGTTTTATTTTCTAAATTATGCTAAAATATAAATATAAAGATATTTCATTTACCTTTGGTGCTTTCCCAACATTTGAGCTAATTAAAGCAAAAGCGCAAAATGTGGTGGCGGTTATTTATCACTCTAAATTAAAAAAGACAGAGGAAGTGGCGAACCTCTTTAATCTTTGCAAAAAACACGACATTAAAGTTGAACAAGACGATAAGACGATTGAAAAGATTGCAAACAAAGAAAATGTGTTTGTGATAGGCGTGTTTAAAAAATATGTCGGCACAAAGATGGACGGAAACAATTTAGTGCTTGTTAATCCAAGCGACATGGGAAATCTTGGCACGATTATGCGCACGGCGCTTGGCTTTGGCATAAAAAACATAATTATTGTTAGGCCTGCAGTGGATTATTTTAATCCAAAAGTGGTAAGATCCAGCATGGGCGCAATTTTTTCACTCAATATTGTTGAATATGAAAATCTAAATGATTATCTAAACACTAAAAATGAGAAATATTTCTTTATGCTAAATGGCAAACAAATATTAGGCAGTTTTAAAATAACTGATAGCGCTTTTGACTTAGTGTTTGGCAATGAAGCGCATGGGCTTCCTATTGAATGCGAAAATTTTGGCAAAACAGTTTTAATTAAACATAGCAGCAAAATTGATAGCCTAAATTTGCCAATTAGTGTGGGTATCGCGCTATATGAAACTTTTAAGGTTTTATAAGAGTGCAAATCTCCACTCGCATAACTTTTGCAATTTTAAAAAGCGCTTCGATGATAAAGTTTTTGCCATTAAAAATTTTATATAGTGTGGAAGGGCTAATTCGACACAATTCGCAAAATTTTGCTATTGATAAATTATTCTTTTTAATGTATTGCTTTATCAAGCAGGTTTCGACAACATCTAAATCCACAACTTCCTCCTTTGCAACATTTGGTACAATTATAATGTACCAATTGGTACAAGTCAAGTATTTTTGCAATATTTGTTGTAAAATTTTTTTATGATTAAATTTGCAGAAAGATTAAAAGAATTGAGATTGGAAAATAATTTAACACAAGAGCAACTTGGAATTAAAGTTGGTTTAACACATACTGCAATTAGTTATTGGGAGTCCGGCAAAAGAATGCCCAGCATTGAAGCGGTTGTTATTTTGTCTAAATTTTTTAAAGTCAGTTTGGATTATATGGTTGGGCTTGAAGATTAGATTTTACACAAATAGCTTTTGCAAAAACGCAAGCATAACGCTTGTTTTTTTTATTTTTTTGTGATAAAATGAAAAAGTGTATTATTAAGAGCATTTTTAAGGAGAAAAAATGAAAGAAGCAATTTACAAAACAGAAATCGGCGGGCGAGAAGTTAGTGTGCAACTTGGCAAATATTGTGGCCAAGCCAGCGGGCACTGCATCGTGCGCTGCGGCGACACAGTGGTTATGGTAAATGCCACTATGAGCAAAGCCCCCCGTCCGGGCATGGATTTCTTCCCACTTCAAGTGGATTATGAAGAGAAGATGTATAGCGTGGGCAAAATCCCTGGCGGATGGAAAAGGCGTGAAGGCAGGCCTGCAGATAATGCAATTTTGCGTTCTAGGCTTATAGACCGACCATTGCGCCCAATGTTCCCAAAAGGGTTTTATAATGATGTAACGGTCATTGCCACACCATTGTCTGTTGACCCAGACATTAGCCCAGAGCCACTTGCAATGCTTGGCAGCTCTATTGCATTGTCAATTAGCCCAATTCCTTTTGAAGAGCCAACAGGTGCGGTCAAAGTGGGGTGTGTGGACGGCAAATTTATCATAAACCCAACCGAAGAAGAGCAAGATAAGAGTGTGATTGACCTAACAGTGAGCGGCACAAAAGAGGCTGTGCTGATGGTTGAGGCAGGCGCAAAAGAAGTGAGCGAAGAGCTCATGCTTAATGCAATCATGTTTGCTCATGAAGAGATTAAAAAGCAGGTTGCATTCATTGAAAATATGGTTAAAGACCTTAAAGTGGTGAAAACCGATAAGGTTGAATTTGACGAAATTCCAGAAGAAATAGACAAAGCCGTTAGGGAATATGCTAGCACAAAAATGGATAAGGTGCTTGAAGAGTATGACCGCCATGCGCGTGAGGCCTTAGAAGAAGAGTTAAACGCAGATGTGAACGAGCATTTCCAAGAAGTTTATCCTGAGCAAATGAAGGCGGTTGGCCAAGTTTTATACAACATCAAAAAAGAAAAAGTTCGCCACAAAATTTTATATAAAGGCATTCGTCCAGATGGCAGAAAGACAAACGAAATCCGCCCAATTTGGTGTGAAGTTGGCTTGTTGCCAAGAGTTCATGGCTCGGCAGTGTTCACCCGTGGTGAAACACAAGTTTTAACCACTTGCACACTAGGCATGGTGAGTGAAGCTCAAGAGCTTGAAGGTTTGGACGGCGAAGAATATAAGCGTTATATGCATCAATATAACATGCCTGGCTACACCACCGGTGAAGCCAAGGCTCTTAAATCTCCGGGAAGGCGAGAAATTGGTCATGGTGCGTTGGCTGAGCGTGCCCTTGTGGCTGTTATTCCAAGCGAGGAGGAGTTCCCTTATGCAATCCGCACAGTGAGTGATGTGCTCTCTTCAAACGGCTCCACTTCACAAGCGTCTGTTTGCGGCAGCACCCTTGCATTGATGGATGCGGGCGTGCCAATCAAAGCACCTGTTGCAGGCATTGCAATGGGTTTGATGAAAGATAAAGATAGCGACAAAGTGGCAGTGCTCACAGACATTCAAGGCTTGGAAGATTTCTTGGGAGATATGGACTTTAAAGTGGCAGGCACGGCTAAAGGCATCACCGCCATTCAAATGGATATTAAAATTCACGGCATAGATAGAAACATTTTAACCACCGCACTTGAGCAGGCTAGAGTGGGCAGGCTTGAAATCTTAAAGAAGATGTTGGCAGTGATTAAAGAGCCAAGAAAAGAGCTTTCTAAATATGCTCCAAAGATTGTAACTTTCAAGATTGACCCAGACAAAATTCGTGATGTTATTGGCACGGGCGGAAAGGTCATCAATCAAATCATTGCCGAAACCGGCGTGAAGATAGACATTAAAGATGAAGGCGATGTGTTTGTTTCAAGTCAAGACCAAGCTATGATAGACAAAGCTAAGGCCATGATTATTGCTATTGCCACAGACTTTGAGTTAAACTGTGAATATGACGGCAAAGTTACGCGCACCACACAATTTGGTGCTTTCGTTGAAGTTGCTCCAGGCAAGGAAGGAATGATTCACATTTCAAAACTCAGCAAAGAGCGTGTTGAGAAAGTGGAAGATGTGGTGAAAGTTGGCGATAGAGTGCGCGTTAAAACAATCAAGATAGACGAGCGAGGCAGAGTGGACATGAAGCTAGTTGAAAAATTGAACTAAAAAAGAAGGCGGTTGCCTTCTTTTTTTAAAATGTGAAATCGCTGTTAGTTTCTTCAAAGCCATCAGTTTCTTGCTTTGGCTTTTTAGGATGCAATATGATTGAACTTAAATAGTTCTGCAACTCTGGGCTATCAACATCTGCAAACACCTTCTTAAGCTCGGATTTTGGGCAGGTTTTGAAGAGGGCCTTAGGATTGTGCTTTAAAAAGAAGTTGCTAGGCAGAGCATGAATTAAATCTGGATTTTGGAATAAAACTTGCCCAACTTTCAAGCCACAATAATTGATTGCAGTGTTTAACTCCTCTTGCGATAGATATTGCAACACGGATGGAGCAGATGATAGCAGTGCGTTATATAGCTCTGGATTATGATTTAAATATGATTTTACCTCTCCACTTTTAAGCTTTGAATAGCAAGATGGGTCAAGAGAAATGGCAAAACGCACGTCATCAAAATTTGTGAGCATATTCACACAGTCAGGGAAAAATTTCATATAGTGATTAACAAATTTTTCATTTGATGTGATGCCTGCAGACTTTAAGCGAGGCAAAACATTTTGCCTAAGCTCTTCCACACTAATAATTCCCATTTTGTTTGAGCCGTCCGTCTTAAATTGGGAGCGCTTTAGCACCTCATAATCTCCAACTGTGAACCCTTCGATTGGGAACTTTTCACTTAACACAAATCTTGGATATTTTTCGGCAAGGGAGAGCATAAGTTTAATGTAAAGCGACACAAAATTTGGATTCATGGTGGTGAATTGAACAATCTTTTGATAGTGCTCATCACTAAAATCTTTAAAAGAATTTAAGTCGCTTTCAAATCTTTCAAAAGTTTTTTCCACACCCTCTTCTTTAAAGGATGCCAAAATTTTATATTTCAAACTCGTTTTGGTGAGCTCGCTATCAAAGGCTTCTTCAATCAGCCTTATTGCTTCCTTTAGCTCGCCATCGTCCGAATTTAACACTTCTTCTGCTTCTAGGCAAGCGCGAGAAAGCCATTTGTTTGCTTCAACTTCTTTGTGAAAAATGTCCATAGCCTTCCTTAATCCGCCCTTTTCCACTGCACTTAGAAATTTTGCCTTAAATTCTTCAAGTGGACTGTTGAGCTGGTCGGCAATTTTCTTTTCAATATCTGCAATTCTTTCTATTGCTGCGCTTTTTTCTTCGTGATATTTCTTTTGCTTATCTTTTGTTTCGGCAGTTAGATTTTGATAGGTGGCCATTGCGTTAAATTGAGATCTCATTAGTTGATTGTCCAAATTCTCCGATCTCTGGCGTTTTGTGAGAAGTTGGTTAGGCTCGTGTTTCTTATAATCGTCAGCATGACGCCTTCCA
Organism: uncultured Clostridia bacterium; assembly: GCA_947630075.1. Classification (GTDB taxonomy): domain Bacteria; phylum Bacillota; class Clostridia; order Christensenellales; family UBA1242; genus Onthoplasma. Next base: position 10,220 of record CANRGF010000008.1, on the reverse strand, counting down.
TTTATTTGATAAAACGACATTTTTCACCTCGCTCGTTATCATAACATTAATGTGCGGCTTTGTCAACGACAAATTTAAAATTTTTTAGTGAATTTTTAGTTTTTGTTGCGTGAAAATAAGCATGCCACAATTTGTTGTGTCAAGCAAGGCAGAAGGCTCAAATTTATCATAGAATTTGAAAGAGATGAATATAAATGTTTTATGAAAAAAAGCAGAATTGTGGCAAATGTGGTGATTGTTTTTATGTTTGTGGCACTGATTGGGCTTAGCCTTAGCAATGCGCGTGCGCAAAAAGTGCAGGCGGACAATCGGGTGGTGTATGCCGGCAACACACAAAGCACGAATGTCTGCTTTATGATTAATGTCTATCAAGGCAATGAATATATTGAAGATATGCTAGACATTTTAGATGTGTATAAGGTGAAAACCACTTTCTTTGTGGGCGGATGTTGGGCTGCAAAGAACTTGGATATGGTGAGCAAGATTTATTCTAGAGGGCACGAAATTGCCAACCACGGCTTCAACCATCGCGACCAAGACAAACTCGATTATGACGGCAACATTCAAGAAATTAAGTCTTGCCACGAGTTGATAAGCAAAAACTTGGGCGTGGAAATGAACTTGTTTGCGCCGCCAAGTGGAGCGTATAACACAACCACAGTGGACGCCGCCACCAATCTAAATTACACCACAATTATGTGGACGCACGACACAATCGACTGGCGCGACCAGGACGAAAACTTAATTTTTAAGCGAGCCACAAAAAATCTATCTAATGGCGATTTAATTTTGATTCACCCCACCAAGAAAACGGTGGACGCCTTAACCGATATTTTGGCGTTTGCAATAAATAACGGATTTAACCCCACCACCGTTTCAAATTGCTTAAAATAATCTTTTTTGACGAATTGTGGGAAAATCTTCAAAATCTTTCAAACCCGATAAAAAGGTTTGAAATTTTTTTTAAAATTTGTATAATAAATATTATAAGTTAAGAGCCGCTGGCTCAACATTTGTTGTTTAGGGGGTTTTATGGCAATCTATAAATCTTCTTTTAATAAAAAGCCAGACAAACAATCGTCCGCGCCTAAGAAGGAAAAGCCAATGAAGCAAAAGCAAGCAAAAGTTAAGGCAAAAACAAAGGCAAATGTGCCATTAATATGCCTCATTGCGTTTGCTGTGCTGTTTTTGGTTTGCCTGCCACCTAATTTTATCAAGAATTTTGTGCTAGGGGTGTTTGGCTTGTCCGTCTATCCTGTTTGTTTGCTTGGCATGTTCTTTTCTGTGGCACTGCTATCAAAAAGGGAGTTTAAGTTAAAGAAGAGATATATCATCTATCTAACTGTCAGCGTGGTTATAGTTTGGTTTATTTTCCACCTTATTCTCACTTCGCGCTTAGACACTGCTAGTTATGGCACATTTTTGAAGGAAACATATTTGAGAAAGACCACCGCTGGCGGACTATTGTTTAGTTTGGTTTCATATCCTATCGTGAAATTGCTCACAGTTGTGGGTGCATATATATTCTCTGCAATTGCGCTTGCAATTTTTGTTGGCTTGATTGTGGACTATGTGATTGTGGATAGGCATGTTGGGCATAAAGAAAAGAGCAGATTTGTGTTTGATGATATTGAGGACTTTGAAGAGGCAAAAACTGTGGAGAAAACTGCCGAACTTGACCCACAAAAAGAGGTGGCGCGCAGGCGTTTGGGGTTAGAGAAGGGAGAAACCACAATTTTATCTAGCACCATGCCAAATTATAATATTAATAGCAGACCACAGGCAAAACCTATGTCCAAACGAGATTATATTCTCACGCCTGTTGAGCCGGTTATCCCTCCAGAAAATCCAAACGATGTGTTTTTAGATAAGACCACCGGCTATTTCACAAGCAAAAAAATGAACAACCAAAATCAAACGAAAAATGTTGAGCCTGTGGAAGAAAAAGAAGTTATTCCACCACCTGTTCAGCCGATAATTGAGCCAGAATATGAAGAGCCAGCGGAAGAGCGAATTGAAGAGCCTGCAGAAGATAAATATGCAGATATTTTTGCCGAAGATGAGGGCTATGAAGAATTGCCAACCGAAGAGCCAGAAGAAGAGAATTTTGCAAGCGAAGAGGACGAGCAAAGTGAACTTGCCGACTTAAACGAAGATGCACAAGATGGGCAAACCGCTTATGACGAAATTGTGCCGAATGTGGAAGAGAGCGATTTCGTTGATGAATATGCCCAAACGGAAGATAATAGCAACCTTGGCTCAACCGTTGAAAGCGAAGTGGTGCTCCCAAGTGTGGACATTTCAAAATTCCACCTTCCGGGCACAAGCAAAAAGGTGGTGGCGGAAACCGAACAGGTGAAGATAGACGACATAAAGCCAAAAGAAGAAATTCCACCTTATGTTGCGCCTCCTGTGAATTTGCTTAAATATATGGAAAACACTTCCAAAATTAGCGAGGAAGAGTTGCAAGAGAATGTTGTTCGCCTAGAGCAAGTGCTTGAGGACTTTAAAGTGCCAGCTAAGGTGAACAATGTGCAGGTTGGCCCAGCCGTTACACGATATGAATTGACCATGCCAAGAGGCATATCTGTGAATAAAATTGTGCAGATGAGCGATGATATCGCCATGACGCTCGCTTCAAATGGTGCAATTCGTGTGGAAGCACCAATTCCGGGCAAAAATTCGGTGGGTATAGAAGTGCCAAACAACCAAATCACGCCTGTGAGCCTGCGCGAACTTATTGATAGCAACGATTTTAAAGTTAGGGCAAACCCACTTTCATTCGTGTTGGGCAAGGATATAAATGGGGATATCATTTTCTGCAATCTAGACAAAATGCCGCACTTGTTGGTGGCGGGATCTACGGGTAGCGGTAAATCTGTTTGCCTAAACACCATGCTTTTAAGTTTATGCTATAAGTCTGGCCCGCAAGACCTTCGCTTGATTTTGGTTGACCCTAAAATGGTGGAATTTTCCACTTATTCTGGCTTGCCACATCTGTTAATTCCAGAAGTTATCACAGGCAAAGAAATGACAATCAACGCACTCGATTGGGCAATTAAAGAAATGGAGAGGAGATATGCTCTCTTTGCAAAAAACCATGTGGTGAACATAAACGAATTTAATAAGGGTGATGCTGTTAGAAGCAAGCGAGAGCAAAAATTGCCGTTCATCGTGATTGTGGTGGACGAGCTTGCCGACTTAATGCTCGAAGCGAAGAAAGAAATTGAAGATAGAATTGCCAAATTAGCGGCAAAAGCCAGAGCGGCGGGCATACACCTTGTGCTTGCCACACAGCGACCATCTGTTGATGTCATCACGGGCACGGTCAAAGCCAATCTTCCAAGCCGTGTTGCATTTGCTCTCACAAACTTTATGGATAGCAAAACGGTGCTTGACGGTGGCGGTGCAGAAAAACTTTTGGGCAAAGGCGATATGCTGTTTAAACCACAAGATAAACCAGAGCCTAGGCGTGTGCAAGGCGCGTTTGTGTCTAATGAAGAGATTGCAAAAGTGGTTGAATTTATCAAAGAGCACAACAAACCTGTTTATGATGAGGATACGGGCAAAGCAATCAAAAGTCCTTATAAGGATAATGGTGGCGGAGGCGCTTCGCAAACGGGCGGGGATAAGCAAGAGTTTGACCCAGTGCTTAAGGACGCTTTATATATGTTCATTGAAGCAAAGCAAGCGAGTGGCAGCATGATTTCTAGGCGATATTCAGTTGGCTTCAACAGAGCGGGCAGAATAATGGATCAAATGTTCCAAGCCGGCTTTATAGGTCCGCCAGATGGCTCAAAACCTCGACAGGTGCTTATCACAATGGATGAGTATAACGCAATCTTTGGAAATAAAGAATAGGAGCAAGATTTCTTGCCCCTTTTTTGTTTTAAACATTATTTTGTTTGTGAAAAATGCTTTTAGCTGTGGCGAATTTGTGTTATAATCTTCAATAAAAATAACGCATTTACGGAGGTTAGATATGTTTTCAGATAGGTTTTTACATAAGGACAAAACAATTTTGCAATCCAATGGCATGGACGCAAAACTAAAAAATGATTTGTGGAACACAATGCAAAGATATTTTTTTGATAAAGTATTTTATCTTTCTTATTCTTCTAAAGAAACTTATAGTTCAAATCAACTATCTTATTGCAGAAACATTCAATTAATTGAGAATTTTTATGAGGACTTTTTGTTTTTGCCGATACGCAATTTAAGAAATTCTTCACTCAATTTAATAAAAATAAACATTGATGGATATTATAAAGATTTTGATTGGTTAAGAGTTTATGACATGGTGGAATATGTGGCGAAAGTGCTGAAAAGCAAAGACTACGAAGAAGAAATAAACATAAAGTTGGAGAGAAATTTGTCTGGTTTTAGGATGATTGGTGGAGATATTGTGCCTATCACCAATCAAAATGAAATAGACGAAGTGAGAAGTGCGGAAGAAGTCCCTTTCAAATCGGTGGGTGAGCATATCGGCAAGGCGGTTAATATTTTATCTAACCGGGAGAAAGCGGACTATGAAAATGTTATAAAAGAGAGTATTATGGCGGTTGAATCGATGTGTTCAATTATTGTTGGCGAAAAAACAACACTTGGTAGTGCACTAAAAAAACTGAAAGATAATGGCGTAAAAATACATGGGTCTTTAGGAGAGGCTTTTCAAAAACTTTATGGCTACACTTCGGACGCAAATGGCATAAGGCATTCGGGCAATATTGGCGGGGCGGATAGCACTTTTGCCGAAGCTAAATTTATGCTGATTGCTTGCAGTGCTTTTGTGAATTATTTGGTTGAAAACTATCACAAACAACAATAGAGATTTATCGATTGAAACAATAAAAATTATCCTTGCAAAATGTTTTGCGTTGTTGTATAATAGAAATATGAAAATTTTGGCTATTGAATCAAGTTGTGATGAAACAAGCTGTGCTGTGGTGGAAGACGGCAGAGTGTGTTTTTCAAACATTGTTTCAAGCCAGATAGACATTCACACTCGCTTTGGCGGAGTTGTGCCCGAAGTGGCAAGCCGCAATCACATAACTGCCATAAGCAATGTGGTGGCGCTCGCTCTTAAAGAGGCAAACTGCACATTTGCAGATATTGACGCCATTGCGGTTACTTATGGTGCTGGGCTTATTGGTTCACTTTTGGTGGGTGTGAGTTATGCAAAGGGGCTTGCTTATGCTCTAAAATTGCCACTCATTGCGGTCAACCATATTTATGGGCACATAGCAAGCAATTATTTGACATATAAAAATTTAGAGCCGCCTTTTATCTGCCTGCTTGTAAGTGGTGGGCACACTGCAATAATTAAGGTAAAAGATTATAATCATCACGAAATTATTGGCAACACGCTTGATGATGCGGTGGGTGAATGCTATGATAAAGTGGCGCGCGTGCTTGGTCTTGGCTATCCGGGTGGCCCAAAAGTGGATAAATGTGCACTAGACGGCAAGGCAAACATTGTGTTCACCAAACCGGATAATCTAGGATATAATTTTAGTTTTAGTGGCAAGAAAACTGCAGTTATAAACTATATTCACAAACTGCAGCAGCGCGGGGAAACATTGCCAATAAATGACATTTGCGCAAGTTTTCAAAAGTGTGCAGTTGATGAGTTGGCTGAGAAGGCAATAAAGGCTTGCAAAAATTTTAAAATTAAAAAAGTGGTTATCGCGGGTGGTGTGAGTGCCAATCGAGAATTGCGAGCTAAACTAACAAAGTTGGCTAAAGAAAATGGTGTGGAATGCTTTGTGCCAGACATGCAATATTGCACGGACAACGCAGCGATGATAGGCAGCGCAGCATACTATCAATATAAGGCAAGCATTGGCATTGCCGACCTCACTCTCGCGCCAAACCCAAGCCTGAGTTTATAGGAGAAAATGTGAAGAGTTTAACTAAAAAAGACGCAAAACAATATTTGAAATCTGGAACATTAACTCAGCCATTTTTAGCAGATGATTTTGTTTTACAAAAGGTGATGACCGATTATAACTATAAAATTTCAAAAGGTCAACAAATTACGAAAATTGAAAGTTTAATGTTTTGGATTAGGCACAATGTTAAAATTGGAAAAGACGATAATTTTATTGATCAGCATAAATTTAATCGCACAGCACAAGAAATTTGGGAAAGTAAGGTTGTTACGGGGTGCACCGATAGAGTTTTGTTATTTTGCACATTCGCCCGACAGATTGGAATACCCACCACATTTCTGCACACCGTTGAGTTCGATTGGCTAAAAGATTTTAAAAGCGGTAAGAAACAATTAATTCATAAGGGGCACACTTTTTGTGAATGCTATTATGAAGGTGAATGGGTGTTGGTTGACCCAACCTGCTTAAAGATTGTGAAAAATTATAATGCTAGTAAAATAATTTTGCCGTATGACGATTTGGAATATAATGTGTTTATTCCTTATTTTAGAGGACTAGACCTCAAAGAAAAAATGACTTTACAGCAGCATAACCAACAGGAAGAAACTATGGCTGAACAATTAGATGCTTAATTTATCAAGATATAGGAGAAATTATGGTTGAGTTTAAGGGAAAATTTGATGAAAAAGTGCAAAACAGCGTGGAGAAACGCTCGTTTAAAACTGCGTCTATAATCATTGCAGTGTTTAGTGCCGTTTTGCTATTGTTTGGCGTTATTGGTTTGATTTGGGGCGAGGACCATGAGGACTTAGTGTATTCAATTTATTGCCTCGTGTTGGGCGTGCTATTTTATCCGCTTTATTTGGTTATCTATGCTATAATGCGCAAATTTATCAAGCCAAATATGGCGGTTATGAGCAATGAAACAGAGCAACAATTTCAATTTTTTGAAGATAGATTTATTTGCTCGCAAATTAAGGGCGAGGACTTTAACGATTTTATGCAAGCAAAATATAACGTTTTGTTTAAAGTGATTGAAACTAAGGAGCAATATTTCTTATATATCTCACGAATGCAGTGCCTTGTGGTGAACAAGGCCGATTTGACCGCCGGCACAATAGAAGAATTAAACAACACTTTATCTCTAAATTTGGGCGAACGATTTAAGCGGCTAAAAATAAAAAAGCAAGAAAAATTTTAAAATTTAAAAAATTGGCAAAAATTTCGCAAAAAAACAATAAAAAATAAGGAAATTTTAAAAATTAATAAAAAATTAATTTAAAATTGTTTTAATTACAAAACAATAAAAAATATTAAAAATTGATAAAATAATAAAAAGTTCAGAAAATTCCACAAAAAAACAATAAAAAAATAATTAAAACTAGCAAAAAAATAATAAAAATGATAAAAAATTAATGAAAAATATGGGAAAATGGGAAAATGGAAAGCGCAATAGAAAAATGTAAGAATTATGTTTACAAACACAAAAAATATGTTAAAATGTCTTTCGACCTGCTCATGCTCGAAATTATCAAAGAATTTAATTTGACGGATAGCCAGCAAAAAGAGATAGAGCAGCAAATAGAGGTTCACGATAATTCAAAATTTGATGAGGACGAACTTGAACCTTATGCAAACTATTTTTTTGGGGATAGAACGGACGAGGCGATAAAAAAGTTTAAAAAGGCGGCAACATTGCACAAATCAAAAAATCCGCACCACCCAGAATATTGGCTCAATCGCGAGCAAGAGATGCCACTCAATTTTGTGATAGAAATGGTTTGCGATTGGTGGGCGTTTAGCCTTGCGCAAAATTCGCCAACTGAAACGCTAAAATGGTATGAGGCTAACAAACAGAAGTTAAATTTGCCAGCGAAAACCACCGAACAGGTTGAGAAAATGCTAGAGATTATTAGGCGGTTCGCAGCAAAACACGCGCAGCCAAGATAAGCAAATACAAAAAAAAGAAAACATAAAAAAGCAGGCAATCCTAGGCTTATATTTGAAATAAAATGGAACAATTATATGGCATCCTGCGATATGCTCTCATGGTGTAGTGGATAACACAATGGTCTTCGGAACAGATTTTGTGGGTTCGATTATCCCACTCAAAAAATAATCAATTATGCTCCCGTAGTGAAATGGATATCACACTCGTCTTCGGAACGAGGGTCTCGGGTTCAAATCCTGACGGGAGCACCATAAATCCCTTTCTTTTAGGGACATTCAGCGATTTTGTTGGTCGCTGAATTTTTATTTTCAAAACAAAAAAATCGAACCCCAAAATGACAAATTGCTCATTAAGGGGTTCGACTTCGTTATTTCAAAACTGAACATATTTTTGCTCAAAAAGTGCCGTTTTCTACGAATTTTCTACGAATTTGTGGCAAATTTTTGCAAAATACTCTGTTTTTGCTGTGTTGTATCGTTTGGTGTTGTATTGTGATTTTACATTTCAAAATCCATTTTCTTGCGTTTCCTTCGTTCTTGTTCTTTTCGCTTTTCTTCAAGTTTTTGTTCAAGTTCGGCAATTTCATCATCAAGCATTTCATCGTTTTCTTCTTCTGCTTGCTTTTCTATTGTGTTTGTAAGAGCATTGCTTATGGCGTTTGCACTTTCGTATTTTGCGGTATAGTCCAAATGGGAATATACATCGGCAGTTGTATTGAAGTTTGAATGCCCAAGCCATTCTTGTATGTTTTTCATTGGCACTTTGCTCGCAACAAGCAAACTTGCACAAGAATGTCTTAAATCGTGAAATCTAATGTGCTTTAAATTGTTTGCCTTTAATATTTCGCCAAACTTTCGCGTGACATAATTTGGATCTATCAAATCTCCAATATCGTCAACAAAAACATAGTCAGCATATTTGTAGTTATAACTTTTACCAAAAACTTGTTTGTTGTGTTCAATTTCGTTTTTCCTTTCAATAAACATTTGTTCAATCTCTGGCAGCAGTGGCAAAGTCCGGTTGCTTGCTTGCGTTTTTAATGTATCCGACAAATAGAAAACACCATCGACATTTAAAACTTTGTGTTTTATTGTTATCATTTTATTTTCAAAATCAATCGCGTCCCATTTTAAGCCAATCAACTCGCTTCGCCTAAATCCATAAAACGCAGCCACACGCACAACAAGTTTTAAAGAAGTTTTATCAGTCACTTTAAACAAAGTGTCCAATTCGTCTTTGTTGTAGAAATTCATTCTCGATTTTTCTCTTTTAATGTGTGGCATAAACTCGTAAGGATTTTTTGCTATCAAATTATCTCTATATGCTTTTCGTAATGCGGGCGACAGCAAAGTGGCGTGGTGTTTGATTGTGATATTTTTGTTGCCTCGTTCTTTTTTAAGATAATCATAAAAATCCAACAAATGATGATAGGTCACATCTTTTAGTTTTAACTTATCACCGAAAAACTTTGTCAAAACTTTAACTTGATTGCAATAACTATAATATACCGCTGGCGACAGTTCTTCCTTTTTGTCCTCGACATATTGTGCAATATAATCCACAAATACAATATCATTGTTGATTTGTGGCTCTGGCGTTTGCTCATAAATTTCATTGAGATTAAATTTATCTAATTGTTCTTTTAAAAACTTTTGGGCTTCCTTTTTGTTGCCTCGTTCTTTAAGGCCTGTTGAAATCCATTTTTGTTTGTATTTGCCATAGTTGTCTTTATAGTTTATAACGGCGTAATATACGCCATTTTTTATTTTTAAACTTCCTGTCATAGTTGTTCGCCTCCAATCAAATAAGCAATCACATTGTATTTTGGAATTTTGTAGTCTTTACCAATTTTCAAAGATTTGATTGTTCCGTTTTGCAAAAGTTCGTAAGTTTTTGTTCGTTTAATTCCAAGCATTTGCCCAAGCTGATGAACATCGACACAATCTGGAAAATCCTTAAACATAATCTCGCTTAATTCCTTAATGTCCATATTGCACCTCACATCTCCATATCCCTATGGCGTTGATTTGCAATTTCAAGTAAGTCATTAAGGCTTGTCAAAAACTTTTTGTTGCGTTTAAGGTTTAGGTCGGAATAAATATTTTTTAGTTTTTTGTGTTTTAAATCAAATCTTGTCCAAGCACGATAATAATCATAGTCACGTGCTTTATCGCATATAAACTCGTCAAGCGAGCAGGATAGCCCAGAAAGCAAGATTTGTGGCAGTTTGTTATCTCTACCAACATATCTTAAATTTCGGCTTAAAGTGTTGTAATTTAGTCTTGTGCCATCGTCTTTCAGAGCAATATATTCTTCATTTGAAAAAGTGTAATTTTCTGTAAAACTGTTTTGTTCTTGTTGTGCTTTTAATTCTAAAA
>CANRGF010000007.1 GCA_947630075.1 uncultured Clostridia bacterium | reverse complement strand
TCCGCAAAACGCTTAGAATTTTCAATGTCTATGCCTAACATATAATTAATATATCATAAAAACGAAAAAAAGTAAAACGATTTTTTAAATTTTAAAAATTTTTTCGTTTCACTCTTCATATTCGATTTGCAGTGTGCGCAAAACAGTTTTGATTGTATCAAATAAATAACCTTGGCTAAGCAAATGGCGAGTTAGTTTTTGAATTGTGGCAGCATCAAGTGGCTTGTTTTTTAAAAATTTTCGTGCGCTTTTTTGGCAGGCAGGAAAATCATCCACCTCATACAAAATCTCGTCAATCACACTCTGCTTCACACCAAAAGAAATTAACTTTTGCTTTAATTTGTTTGCACTAAAATTTTTATTGCTCACCATGTATGATTTAGCAAATTGAAAATCATTGATAAGGTTATAATCATTCAATTTTTGCACAACAGGATTTACCACCTGCGAGTTATAACCTTGCTTATATAAATAATCTTTAATTTGGTGCTCTGTTTTAAGCTTTGTGGAAATATATTTCATCGCCCGCTCGGTGGCAATTAAAATGTTGCTTTCCAAAACAGCTTTAAAAAATTTATCTTCGTCAATTTGCCCGACTTTTATGTTGTTTTTTACAATAATTTCACTGTGCAAATTGAACTGCCCATTTTCAGTTTCGGCAACAAAAATGTTTGAGTTGTTTTTGTTTTTTAGTTTAATTGACTTAATAATCATATTTTTATAATAACACAATTTTAATTTAAAAACAATATTGTTTGACTTAAATTGTTTTTTGTTATACACTATGGATAATGAAAATTTCTAATGTAATTGAAAATATATTAAGCGATAAAAGAGTTTTAGATTTAATTTCTTCTTTTAACAACTCGGACATTTATTTTGCATCTTCCACAGTTGGAGAAATTATTAATTATTGCATAATCCATCAAACAGACAAAACCATTCCTGTTGAAAATGTAATTAGTTATTTAAAAGATTTAAATAACATAAAATTTCAATCTAGGCAAATTAAAGACCCTGCCAGCAAAGAAAAATATTTTCAAACAGAAAGAGCAAAATTGATTGCCGCCACCATTGCAAAATCTTTGCAAATTGATTTAAAAACTGCTAAAGATAAGCAAACCGAACAAATTAAGCAATATTTTTTAAAAAATTATGTGGAAAATGGATATGTTTTCCATTCTTTCCCTACCGCAAGAAAAAATTCGGTAGAGCAAAATGGATTTACATCAATTGAAAAATTGTGGGACAATGATGCAGTGAAAAGGGTTGCAAAAATCTTGGAAGACCATGGTGCAGTAACTGGGCTGGGCGGGTTTTCTTATTATAGACCAAATGGCATGTATGTTGAACATAATGCAGAACTTGTGCTTTTTCACAGTTTGAGTGCACCCGAATGGTTTACATTTTTCACATCTGCCAAGCACACCCAATCTTCTTTCAATGTGGCAGATGAGCCATTTTATTTAAAAAACTACGATGCTTGCAAACAAAATGTTTTAAATTTAATGGCAAATTTAGATTTAAATGAACAAGAAAAAAAGCAAGTTTTAGATTTATTTGAAACTACATGGCAAAAATTAAAATTGAAATCGCACACCACCGCATTAATTAAAAGAAAAACCATAAACAAAACAGATGTTGCACCGTTTGAAAATGAGAGTATGTTGGACACCATTACTTCCGCTTTAACCGACAAAGACAAGCAGTTTGCTGAGCATGTTGGAAATGTTGTTAATCCTGAAACCATTTCGGCATCGGATGTGGAAATTTTAACCATACCGCCCGCCGAAGAATTTTTAAAATGTGAGCATTTTAACACGGAAAAAAAAGAAGAATTGTTTGACCCCAATAACAACTTTGCCATTATTGGAAGGGGTTTGTTGGCTGGCACGCTTACAATTAGTTACAAGCAATTTGCCGCTTGCATAAACGCCATTAGAGAAACATTTAAAGACGATGCAAACAAGAAAAAGGAACTTAAAGACCTTTCTAAAAAACTTGTTGAAACAATAAAACAAAGTCCTTTGAGTGACGAGAAAAAAACTGAAATTCTGGAAATTTTTGCAAGGTATAAAAATGAAAATAATTGTAAATGCAATTTTGATTGTTAAATTGCTTTCTTTTAAAATGTAATTTTGTTATGATAACAATTAAGGAGTTTGTATGAAAATAAAAAGTATTGTTGCTTATGAAGTTATTGACAGCCGTGGAAACCCCACAGTGGAGTGTGAATTAAGTTTGGAAAATGGAATTGTGGCTCGCGCCATGGTGCCAAGTGGAGCATCCACCGGCGAGCGTGAAGCTCTTGAACTGAGAGATGGTGGCAAACGCTTTCACGGCAAAGGCGTTTCGAAGGCTTGCCAAAATGTGAATAAAATTATTGCTAAGTCTTTGGTTGGCATGAATGTGGAAAATCAAAAAGCGCTAGATGAAAAAATGATTGCGCTTGATGGCACTGAATTTAAAACGAAATTGGGTGCAAATGCCATGCTTTCTGTTAGCCTTGCTGCTGCACGAGCAACTGCTATGCTCAAAAACAAGCCTTTGTTTAAATCACTAGGCAAAGGCACAACTTTGCCTATGCCTATGATGAATTTTATAAATGGCGGTGCTCATGCCACTTCTAATGTGGATTTTCAAGAATATATGATTGTTCCAGTTGGAGCAAAAACCTTTTTTGAAGCAATGCAAATGGCAAGCGAAACTTTTATGGAATTAAAAAAGGTGCTTGTTGCTAAAAAATATTCAACCGGCGTTGGGGACGAAGGCGGCTTTGCCCCTAACTTTAAAAACAACGAAGAGCCTTTGCAGGCAATTGTTGACGCAATTAAAGCGGCTGGCTATCAACCCAAAAAGGACATAGCCATTGCAATGGACGTGGCTGCAAGCGAATTTTATGATGCTAAAACAAAAAAATATGTGCTCACAAAAAGCAAAGGTGGTGAAAAATCCACCGCTGAAATGATTGATTGGTATGCCGAACTGATTAAAAACTACCCTATCATTTCGATTGAGGACCCGCTGAGCGAAAACGATTGGGACGGCTGGGCAAAAATAACCAAAAAATTGGGCAGCAAAATTCAACTTGTTGGTGATGATGTGTTTGTTACAAATCCAAAAATTTTGGCAGAAGGCATCAAAAAAGGCGTGGCAAATGCAATTTTAATTAAGCTTAACCAAATTGGCACATTAACTGAAACGCTTGAAACTATCGCTTTGGCTAAGGCTAATGGCTATAAAACTGTTATCTCTCACCGCAGTGGCGAAACTGAAGATACTTTTATTGCCGATTTGGCTGTGGCTGTTGACGCTGGCCAAATCAAGACTGGGTCAATCTCACGCACAGACCGTGTGGCAAAATATAATCAACTCATTCGCATTGAGCGAGAATTAAAAAATAAGGCAGTTTTTAATAAGTAAATTTTTATAATCAGCTTATTATTAACTATATAAATATATATAAAAGGATAATTTATGATAATAACAATTGACGGGCCTGCCGGAAGTGGGAAATCAACCGTTGCAAAAATGCTCAGCAAAAAACTTGGATTTGTGCATTTCAACTCGGGTTCAATTTTCCGCGCAGTAACAGTTTATTTAAAGCACATAGATTTTGATTTTGCAAGTTTAACTGACGATTCACCGATTAAAAAACTCAATATAGAGGCCGAATTTAAAAAGGGAGAGATGTTTGTGCGTGTTAATGGTTTGGACTGCACACCAAATCTGCGAGATAATGAAATTAGCCTGCTCACCCCAACCGTTAGCACTAATAAGCACATTCGCTCAATGATAGACGACTTTCAACGAAAATTTGCCAAAACTAACAATTTGGTGATTGACGGGCGAGATACGGGCAGCCATGTATTTCCAAATGCCGATGTGAAATTTTATTTAGATTGCTCGCTTGAAGAGCGCGCTAGGCGAAGATTTAACGAAGAAAAACAGAAAAAATCGAAAATCTCTCTGGACGAAATAAAATCACAAATTAGAGCTAGAGATAAGATTGATAGGCATAAAAAGTATGCCCCACTCGTTGTGCCAGAGGGTGCAAAACGCATTGACTCTTCTAATATGTCCGCCGAAGAGGTTTGCAATAAAATGTTTGATATGATAAATGGCGTTTAGCCATTTTTTTATTGCATCTTGACAAAATTCGATTCTGCGGTATAATAATTTTATGAATTACGAAGAATTTTTGTTTGATAGAGCGATGGAATATATGTTTAAAAAAGCGATTAAGGACTTTGAGAGCTTTTTTCAATACTCATATAAATATTTCAACCGCACAAACGGAAAAATTAAAAATTATGAAAAAAATAAAGACACTGCCGACCTATATAGCCTATTTATAACCTTTGCATCCCAACCAGAGGTGATGGAAAACTTTTCTCAATTAAAGGGTTTGCTAACCAAAGAGCCACTATATAATGTATTTTGGCATTTAACGGACGGATATCTCACCGATTTAACAAGCGAGTTTCAAGATTATTTGAAGAATGCAGAGTCCATTTCTCACAGGTTTGTGGACATTTTCCACGCAGCCATCTGCGAAGGGCTGATTGACGAAGAGCATTATGTGGAGTTTGTGCAATTCGCCATCAAATCTCTTGAAAAGATATGCAAAAATGAAGCGGAGGACGCTGAAAAAGATCTGCCCTTCTCTTCGCGCGAATTTGCTGAAATTGTGCTTTTGAAACAGATAATTGTTAGGCTTAAAGAGTTGATTTACAAGCAAACCACAATTATTGGCATAACTTTCTAAAACACGAAACAAAATTCAAAAAAAATTATAAATATAATAAGGCGAAGAAAATTTATCCTATTTATTTATGCCATATTTTAATAGTTTTTGCAGTATATTATAATAAATTTCGTCATTTTCTTGGGGCTTTTAATGTATTCGGCAAAAATTAAAAAAAATTTTAAAAATGGGTATTGACAAAATTCAAGTTGTGTATTATAATCAAGACAATAAGAAAGGGATTTCTTAGAAATGGAGGGAATTATGGCTAAAACCATAGAATTAAACAAACTCAATGCAATGTTCGCTGAATATCTTGCTAGTGGCGAGGCTTCTTTCAATGACTTCATGAATAAATATCTTGAAGTGAAAGAAGATGGTTCTTTTGAATTCAACGACAGCGCAGCGTCTATTGCCCCAACAGAATTAAAGATTGCAGAACTTGGGACATTGGAAAATGCTAATAAATTTGGGGAATATTTAGCATTTTTGGCAAAAGCTAGAAAGGCAAATGCCATTTCTGATGTTGCTAAAACTCGTAGAGTGGCAAAAAATATTGCCGACCACTTTGCTCCTACACACGAAGGCATGAAATTATCAAAGGAAGACGCTAGAGATATTGTTAAAACTTTAGGCATAACCGCAAGAGTTGACAATAAAAATCACAAAAAAGGTGAAATTGTTGGTCGCAATCACCCATTCTTAAGCTTCATCATTAAGTGGTTGCTTATTCCTGGCATTCTCGGTGCAGCAGCGTGCGGCATTTTTGCAGCTATCGTTGGAGCATTAGGCCTTGGTGTGGGCACAATTCCGCTTTTAACCGAAAACGTGTGGTCTAACATCGCAAGCTTAGGCATTGTTGGTGGTGTATTTACCGCTGCAACCACTGCCTCTGTTGCTGGCATTGTAAAATTCAGCATTTGGCTTCACTATGCTTTGAGAGGAACTTTATCTGATTCTATCAAAGATTTAGTAAATAGCGACACAGATGTGGCTGAAATTGATTTGGCAATCACCAGATTAGTGGACAAATACATTCAAACAGAGGCTGACATACTTTCTTATGATGGAAAAAATCCATTTAAGAAGATTTGGAACAAATTAAAACTATGGGTAAACCGCAATAGACTTACAGGCATAAACAAATTTAGAGAAAAACTTGCAAAAGAAATTGAAATAGACAAAAAAGCAATAGATCTTGGTGGTGAGGACACTGACGTCTTGACACAAGCTTACAATCGCAAAGTTGCTCTTCAAACCGAAATTAGAAAAGATTTGTTTGGCGCATTATATAAGCAGGCAGCTGCTTACGCTAATGGCGACATTAAAAAACTTCAAGAATTTGATATTGGCGAAAGATTTGGCGACTTGATTGTTGAAGGATCTGCATATAAACCCAAAAAAGCTAAGCACAATGCAAAAGTTAGAGCAAAAGCTGCAACTGAATGGTTCGATAAATACTATTATGTTGAAGTTTTGAGTGATGGTCTTGGAGTAACTGCTAATGACCGTGTGAAAGAGGCTATGGACGCCATTGCTGCAACTAAGAAAGAAAGAGCTGACGCGGTGGCAAAAAAGAAAGCAGACGCACAAAAGAGAAAAGAAGAAGCTGCAACAGCAAAAACAGCAAAGAAAGAAAAGAAAGCAACAGCAAAAGAAGAAGATGAAAAGAAGACAAAAGATAATAGTAAAAAAACTAGTATATTAGCCACTATATTTAGAAGAGGCAAAAAAACAGCTGATCCAGTTAATAACGCAACTGAAGGTGAAGGTGTTAAGCCTGTTGACCTAACAGATGCTGAGGAAGAAGAAAGAAAAAGAGAAGAAGCTGAAAATGCCGATCTTGTACAGAAAATGGCTGCAGCTATCGCTGCTCGCCAGAAAGAAGAAGAAGCAAGGCGTAAAACAGAGGAAGAAAACAACAATTTAAAGCGCAATCAAAAATTTGATTTTGCTAATATGTCTGAAGCTCAAAAAGCGCTTGCTGTGGCAAAAATGAAACGCACAAATACACAAAAAACGCTTGATAAATTTAACGATCAATATGTTGAGTTAAACAATCAAATAAAAGCCGAAACTGATGAAAAAGAAATCAAAAAATTAAATAGACAACTTGATAGGCTCAATGAGTCAATCAAAGAGAAAAAAGCAGAGTTAAAAGAAAGAAATAGCGAAGTTGAGCGCTTGACTGAAATTGTGAATGCTCAAAAATTTGCTCAATAACAAATAAAAAATCACCGAAAGGTGATTTTTTTGTTTAAAAAAGGCAGAATGCTCTGCCCTTTTTTAATAATTTTTTGATTCCACTTCAAAATATGATTGAGGATGACCGCAAACCGGGCAAACTGCTGGCGCAGACTTGCCAATATGCTTATGACCGCAATTTCTGCAAACCCAAACCACTGCTTCCTTTTTAACGAAGCATTTTTTCTTCTTAACATTTTCAAGCAAGGCGCGATATCTAGCCTCGTGCTCAGCCTCGATTTTTGCCACGCCTTCAAACAACACTGCAAGGCCTTTTAAGCCTTCTTTTTTGGCTGTTTCGGCAAATTCTTTATACATTTTTGTGGTTTCATAATTTTCGCCCTGTGCTGCGGCTAAAAGATTTTCAACAGTGGATGGCACTGAGCCGCCATTAAGCACTTTAAACCACATTTTTGCATGCTCTTTTTCGTTATTGGCAGTTTCTTCAAAGATTGCTGCAATCTGCTCATAACCTTCTTTTTTTGCAACGCTGGCAAAATAAGTGTATTTATTGCGGGCTTGGCTCTCGCCTGCAAAAGCAGTTTGCAAATTTTTCTCTGTTTGCGTGCCTTTGATGTCAAATTTATAATCCATAACTTCCTCCTAAATGGTTATAAAAATATTTTAAATTATTATTTTTTATTTTGCAAATGTTTTAATGTTATTTTTACTGCAAAGTTAGTTTTTAAACCTATCTTTTTTCTTAACTAATCCACGCTCTCGCCCATTATTGCTTGGAGTGTAATATACCCTATCTTTCAATTTGTTTGGCAGATATTGTTGCTTCACATAGCCACCAAAATCGTGAGGATATTTATAGGCTGGCGGATTTTTAATGTCATAATGATAATTTTTTAAGTGCTCGGGTACATTGTCGTCCGGATGAAATTCTGCGTCCTCCTGTGCCATTGTGAGCGCCATTTTCACGCTATTAGACTTCTCTGCCTCGCAAACATAAATTATTGCGTGAGCGAGCGGAATGTTGCCCTCAGGAAGCCCCAAATTTTTGACGGCATACATAGCCACCATGGCTAGCAGCGCAGCGTTGCTATCCGCCATGCCCACATCTTCGCTGGCGTGAGCAATTAAGCGGCGGCAAATTAAAAGTGGGTCGCACCCCGCTTGAATTAGGCGCTCTGCCCAATAGAGTGCAGCATCGCTATCACTGCCCCTAAGGCTTTTGCAAAAGGCGGAGAGCATGTCATAATAAAGATTTTCATCCACCGAGATGACGGGTTGCTGAATGCATTCTTTTGCCACTGATTTGTCTATTAAAATCACCCCGTCTTTGCCGGCTGGCGTGGTGCTAACTGCCAATTCTAGTGCATTATAAGAGGTGCGCAAATCACCATTGGCAAACATTGCTATATGATTGAGCGCTTCGCTATCTATCTTGATTTTTAGTTTGCCATAACCCCTTGATTTATCTTTAATGGCTAGAAGCAGTGCGTCCTTAATATCTTCCAAACTTAATGGCTGAAATTTGAATATCCTGCAACGGCTTATTATTGCCGGCGTCATGCTAATGTGCGGGTTTTCGGTGGTCGTGCCGATAAAGGTGATATATCCGCGCTCCATTGCTTCCAAAACGCAATCGCTTTGCGCCTTGCTCCACCTATGACACTCGTCTAGGATAAGAATGGTTGATTTGTTTGTAAGTTCAAACATCTTTTTGGCGCTATCTATCACTTTCTTTGCGTCCGCCACCCCGCTAGACACTGCATTTAATTTTACATATTCAAGCCCGAGTGAATTGGCAATTATATATGCGAGAGTGGTCTTGCCCACACCGGGCGGGCCATAAAATATGCAACTGCCCAGCCTATTCACCTTTAAGGCGCGGCGGATAAGGCAATTTTCACCCACTATATGCTTTTGCCCGATAAACTCATCTAATGAATTGGCGCGCATGCGCTCAGCAAGTGGCGTGCTGGTGATTATTTCTTCAAAATTCTCTTCTTGCGACTTTTTCATAATTTAATTATAGCAAAAAATGCAAAAATTGCAAACAAAAAAGATTAGGGGTTGCCTAATCTTTTGATTTCATATAATTATGAATTTTTGCCATAAACAGTCCATCCGCCATCGTTGAACACAAGATTTCTGGCGGCTTCTGCTGGGTCGGCTTTTAACTTGCTCGCACCCACATGCCTGCCAATATTGAGCGAGTCGCTAAACGCCATCCAAGACCAAGTTGTTTCAAATATGGCAGAAGTTAAACCTGAGCAACCTGTGAACGCGTTGATGCCAATCACTTCAATCGTGCTGCAAATGGTGATTTTTTGCAAGTTAGTGCAATTTCTAAATGCACCGCCCGCAATTAATTTGGTGTTTTCTTTAATTATAACTTCTGGATTGTCTGCTAATTTTTCGTTATCCGCCTTTAATAGATAACTGCAAGTGGTGCTGCCGTCTTCGGCTTTTACATCAAGATATAAAACGCCGTTGGACCAATTTGATTGATTATCATAGAAGGCTGTGCCTGAGAATGCGTCCTCACCAATGCTGCGGATTTTTTCACTCTTTATAATGACCGTTGCCAAATTTGTGCAACCATAGAACGCCCTTGCGCCGATTTCGGTGACCGTGCTTGGAATTTCAATTTGAGTTATCTCTGTGTCTCCCATAAATGTGCCGGCTGGGATGCTGGTGACACCTTCTGGCAACGAAATCGTGCCTGATGCCCTATCCACATGGAACTCAGTGGCATAGTGGAGCGGATTTGACAATTCATCAACGAAGAAAATTTTAAACCAGTCGCCAATCGTGCCATCAAACACGCATTTTTGAAGGTTGACGCAATCGTTAAACGCATAAGAGCCTATAAACACGATGCTATTAGGGATCACAATCTCAGTGAGGCCTTTATTTAACATAAATGCCGATCTGCAGATTGACTTTGTGCCTGGCTCAACTGTGTAACTGCCAGAGATATCGCGTGCTGAATATAGGTGGTGGCCGATATAGAGCACTCTGCCATTGCCAACCTTAGTCCAATTCTCTTGATTATCTAAATATTTTGAAGAAATGTTGTTTGAGCCAAGGCTGATGAGTGAGTCTGGCAAACTAATTTTTTCCACATTTGGACAATTATTAAATGCCAAATTATCTATATTTTTAATGCCCTCATCAATTTTTATTTCAACTAAATTTTTATTATTTTCAAGGGCTCTTTCGTGAATTCTCTCCACCTCATAGCCTTTATAAGTGGCGCGCAACCAAACTTTCTTTGTGCCAGATGCTTTGCCATAGCCTAACACATGCGCATAAGAGCCACTTAATTCATATTCTAGGCCATCATAACCACATTCGCAAACACTGCACTCAGCGAAATCGTGTGCGGCTGTGAGTGGCTCAGTGTGATATTCACACAACTCGCGTTTGCAAGTGTGAGAGTGGTCGTCATCTGTGGTTTGCCACTCGTCCCAATCATGGCCAAGCGCCTCTTTCACATCTGTGATGAAATCTTGATTGCAGATATCACAATGATTTTCTGTGTGCCCACCCTGCTCGCAGGTTGGGTCGATTGTGGTTGGAGTGGCGTCCACGCAAGCGGCGGCTTCTTCATAGTGATTGCCTTGCGAGCAATAGCGCCAATGATAGCCTTCTCTATCTGCTTTTTCATAACTGCCCCAAATGTGAGCCAACATATCTAGCGTCTCCTCATAACTATCTTGGCAATCTGGGCAGGTGTAAACCTTTTTGCCTGTGGCTTGGCAGGTGGCTGGAGTTTCGTCTATATCATACTCACAGTTGAAAGTTTCAGTTTTATCACAATCTTCATAAATACATTCGTGAGTGTGAGTTTTGTGGTCCTCTTGCTCTTCCTTTATCCACTCGCCCCATGAGTGCGCGCGGATTGGAGTGAGAGTGTCGGTATATTCATTTTTGCAATCCTCACAAGTGTGGGTGGTGAAACCACCACGATCGCAGTTTGCCGGGGTTATCACAGCATTTTCTTGGCAAGCCTTCTCTTCGCGGTGATTTCCCACATCACACTCTCTATAGTGCTTATGAGTGTCATCGCCTAAATATTTCCATGGCCCCCAAATATGCTCTTTTAATTCTTCCGTCTTTTTCGTTACGCTATATCCACCACAAGCACCGTCATCGTCTGGGCAGGTATAGGTGGTGAAGCCTTCAACCAAACAAGTGGCGTCAGTTTTAGATTGGCTGAAAGTGAATTCTTTCTTATCCTTCTCGCTGCAGCCTTGCCTTTGGCAGGTGCGTGTGTGAATGTGCT
Organism: uncultured Clostridia bacterium; assembly: GCA_947630075.1. Lineage (GTDB taxonomy): Bacteria > Bacillota > Clostridia > Christensenellales > UBA1242 > Onthoplasma. The sequence continues at coordinate 11,434 of CANRGF010000007.1, read as the reverse complement.
TAGCGCTATCCGCGCTTATTTCTTCAGCAAAAGACCAATCTGTCCACTCATGACCGAGTGCATCGATTGTTTCGTCATATTCATGCTCACAATCTGGGCAATAATAATGCCTTTTCCCCGCATTGGTGCAATCTGCATCTGTGGTGGAAATTGTGAAATTGCAATAAATCTTTTCGTCTTGGTCATCGTCCGTTTGGTTAGTGCAATGCTTGGTGTGATAATGCTTGCCGTCTGCCTCCACGGAGTGAGTGTATGTATAATTATGACCTAGTGCTTCTTTTTCGCTTGGCAATTCATATTCGTCTTGGCAAACTGAGCAAGTGTGCAAATAATAGCCAGCATGCTCGCAAGTTGGCTCAACCTCTCGCCCATCATCGGTTGGGGTGCATTCGTTATCTTCTGCATAAGAGCAGTTGGCACAAGTCCTCACATGGCGGCTCTTGCCATCTCGCCAATATTGGCGATATTCATTAAAGCGGTGTGGGAGTGGCTCAGTTGGGTTGATTTCGTCTGTGTGATGGCAAAGGTGGCAACTAACTTCAGTGTAGCCTCCCTTCTCACAAGTTGGCTTAATCTCATTTAACTCCAACTCACATTCGCCACTCTCAGTGCAACGCGTGCAAGAATGGGTGAACTCGTCTTCATCACCATCAAACACAAAATCGTGCCCAAGAGGCTCAATCACCTCGCTCACCTTTTCACCGCATGAGCAAACGCCCTCTTTAAGCCCTGCCTCAGTGCAGGTGGCGGCGCTTACAATTTTCCATTCATAACTATGCTCATGGCCACAGCCGGCAAAAACTAAGCCCACAAAAAGTGAAGCCACAACTAGCGGCAAAATGAGCCAAAAACGCTTTGAAATTTTTGCATTCATAATTTGTTCTCCGTGATTTGATTATATCATATCTAGCGCAATAATTCAATCATTTTTAGGCGAAAACAAAAAAAGGTGGTTGCCAAAAATAACCACAGCAAAAAAAGATTAGGCGTAAAAAACCTAATCTAAAACTTACGCATTTTCGACATTTTACGCATTTACAACATAAAAATCATATAACGCTTTCAAAAATGATTTTGAAATTCTTTCCATTCCCAATTTATTTGGGTGCAAACCATCGTTTGCATAACTTTTAATAGTATCTTTAGTCCAACCACAATCTTTAAATGCATCCACCAATTCAACATTATCCATTGATGCAGCAAGTTTTCTTATTTCCGCATTGTAAGTTTCAAGGTTGGTGCTGTATTGTGGCTCGCTATCTTGTGCCAAAGTGGAATCGCCAAAATTGCAAGGCTGCAAGGTTAACACAAAGATTGTGAAATTTTCAGATTTAGACCCATATTGGTCTAAAATGCCTTGCAACAATTTTTCGTACGCTTTGCCAAATGCTTGTGCAGTGATATTATTTGTGGAATTGAAGTCATTTATGCCCATATATATTGCCACAATGTCAGGGTAAATGTCTTCTTGTTGATCTGGTCTTTTTGTGTCTTGATGTATGTTGTCGTGAAGTTGTTGGCTTCGCTTGGTTGCAAGCTGAGAAGTTACCATATCGCCCGCACTTGAATTGTTAACGCACAATTCCAATCCGGCAGTTTTTATTGTGGACATCCACCAAGTGTCATCAACTGTTGGCACGTTAAGCTTTTCAATGAAGTTCGTGTGAGTATTATATCCATTATCGAAAAGTCCGTTTTCGTCATTGAAATAGAATTGTTTATTGCCATAATGGTTGTGGTCACTATCGTTGTCTCCCCAAATGCCATTGGTTTTAATTTCGCTGTTTTGGGTGTCCCACTCGTTTGAATAGCCTCCATAAGTGCTTATGCTGTCGCCCAAAATTGAAACATATTTAATGCCTTTAGAAGCTAATGTGGTTTTTAGTGTTTCATATCTTTCAGCGGAAGAGGAGTCATATTCAAGTTTGTTAATTCTTTCAATTTGTTGTTCTAATGACCAAGTTGCTTCATAATAGATATCGAAGAACATGTATTGGGTGTGCTCTATATTGCCGCTATAAACCGCAAGGCCTTCATTTTTCCCAACACAGCCAATAATGTTCATTTGATTGTAATACTCAGGTTTCTCTTGGTAACCCTTCAAGGTGTTTGTATTGAGTGCGGTGTTTAAGAATATCCAATCCACACCACCTCCTGAACCACAAAAGGCAAGTGTTTCATCTGCACCAACTTCAATATGGCAATTAAATTCAACCCAACCCAAGTAAAGATCTTCTGGAAGATTTTTTGAAAAATATACATAGTTGTCTGGTCTTTTAAAATGTTCGCCATTAGCTTCCAAATCGGCTTTTGCTGCTAAAAATTGTGCATTTGTAAGTTCCAACGGAGTAGGGTTGGTTAAACGATGATTATCCAAAAAACCTGTCGATTTTCTATCTGCTACCGCTTCTTCATCTTTAGGAGAATTATAAGCCTTTACTTTATAAAGGTCAAGATAACAACGGTTACCTGTCTGTTCAAGATATAGCACAGGCACACGAATTTTTGTTATTGTTTTGCCAGCAAAGATTTTTTCGTTAGGGTACAAATATGCTCCCCAATATTCGTCACCAGTAGAGAAATGATCAACTATAGTATGTTGATCATCACCATCTCCGCCTTTTTCTGCTTTATAACGGCAAATTTGCGAAAGTGGACCAAAATCTTGTGTAATATTTTCTTCCAAATTTTCAAAAATTGGCAAATCTTCTTGCAATTTAACTTTAACTTGAATTGCAAGAGTGTCGGCATAACCACCATCATCTGTGCCACTAATCACTTGAGCGTGAGTTTGACCATCTAGCAAGGTGAAGTTGCCTGTCTCATCGCTAACAGGAATATCCTTAGCATAATATAGAGAAACTGAGCCTGCGCCACCAAGCACGATTGTTTCATATTCACCAACTCTTATAGGCTCTTCAAATTTAATTACGTTTTTGCCTTCAACAACTTGATAAGTTTTGCCGTTAGACAAAGTGAAAGGGCTTTGGCTTGTGCGCGCTTCAACAATGTCTTTCACTGCTGCTGTGCCGATATTGAGAGAGCCCTCTTCTTTTGCATAAACAGTCATCTCTATCATTTCCATGCTAGAGAATATGGTTACATTTGCATTTTTCTTATAATAAGACATCAAAGCGATGTGATTTGATGACAAATCAACATAGCTTGCGCCATAATATTTGCTCATAATGCCGGTGATTTCTAGAGTGTGGTCAAACACATCGCTACCAGCGGTTACATCTTCATCGTGCACGGATAAACGCTGCGAACCATTCCAGAAATAGCCGGCATAGTCCATATAGCAATCTATACCATCTTTGCCCGGATTGCCCTTCTCACCTTGTGCGCCCGGCTTGCCATCTTCACCTTTAGAACCTGGCTCGCCTTTGAGGTTGGAAATCGAATCCCCCCAATTGCTTTCGCCTTCCTTTTTAAAGAGTTCTCCAGTGGTTGTGTTTAGATAGAAATCGCCCACAACACCTAGCTCAGGATCTGGCGCACTTTCACCATGAAGCACTGAGGTGCCGTTTTCACCCTTAACACCCTGGCTACCTGGTGCGCCCGGATTGCCATCCTCACCTTTAATGTTGCCAATTTGCTTCCATTTGTTTACGCCATCCTCTGACACATATTCATAAATGTCATAATTAGATTTGTTTAGATACAAATCGCCAACGGTAGGTGAATCGATGTTCGCTTCTTCTGGAGTGGTTGTGCCAAAACGGAAGGAATTGCCCACGCCGTCTTTGCCCGCATCACCTTTTGGACCTTGCGGACCAACCGGACCTTGTGGACCAGTTTCACCCTTAATGCCCTGCTCACCTTGTGGACCTTGCGCACCATCTTTGCCGTCTGCCATGCAGCCAGCGAACAAAATAGGAGTGAGCGCCAACACAAGCGCAAGCAACAAACATATTAAGCATTTCTTTAAATCAAACTTTTTCGTGTTTTTCATATTTCTCCCCTTTTTCTCCTTATATCTTCCTAAACCTTAACATACTTATTATATAACGCATCGGCAAATGTTCTAGAAATTTTTGCCATGCCGATTTTGTTTGGATGAAGCCCATCGAGTGCATAGGTTTTAACAGTTTCCCTAGTCCAGCCACAAGTTTTATAGATATCCACCAATTCAATTTTGTCCTCATCACTCTCGTTTGCAATCTCTCTTATTTTTGCATTGTATTTCTCAAGGTTGACGCTATATTGAGATTGTGCCCAATCCGACTCACCCCAACTATTAGGTGGCAAGGTGAACACAAAGATTGTGAAATTTTCAGAGCGAGAGCCATAAGTTGTTAGAATGTTTTGCACCAATTTTCTATACGCTGTGGCAAATGCTTCAGGAGTGATGTTGCTTTTGGAATTAAAGTCATTTATGCCCATATAAATTGCCACAATGTCTGGGTAGATATCTTCTTCTTGGTCTGGCCGTTTTTCATCTTGATGAATGTTGTCGTGAAGCTGTGTGCTTCGTTTGGTGGCAAGAGAAGAAGTTACCATATCGCCCGCACAAGAATTGTTGACGCACAACTCTAACCCGGCGGTGTTGATTGTGGACATCCACCAAGTGTCATTAACGCTTGGCACACCAAGGTCTTCTAAAAAGTTTTTGCGCTCAACGTCAAGAGTGTCTTTATCATCATAAATTCCGGTTGTGTCGTTGAAATAGCATTGTTTGTTGCCAAAATGGTTGTGGGCGTTAGCGTCATCTCCTCCCCAAGTGCCATTATTTTTAATGTCGCTATTTTGGGTGTCCCATTCATTTGAATAGCCTTCATAAGTGCTGATGCTATCGCCTAAAATTGAAATATATTTAATGCCTTTGCCACTTAAAGTTGTTTTTAAAGTTTCATTTCTCTCGGCTGAAGAAGAATCATATTCAAGGCTATTAATCTTTTCAATTTGTTGCTCTAATGACCAATCAGCAGAATAATAGCAGTCAAAGAACATAAATTTTTTTGGATCTACATCAATTCCACTATATCCATCTTTCCCAAGTGAACCGAAAAATTTAAATTGTTCATAATATGGATTGTTTGGTAAATTATGTTCCTCACTTAATTCATCTGCAGCCCACACCCAGTTTACGCCATTATCGGAACCACAGAATGCTAATGTTTCTTTGGTTGTGCCATTGTTGCCATCGCCAAAGGTTATGTTGCATTTAAAATCAATCCAGCCATAACCACCGTCATTATATTCAGTTTGCAATTTTTGGTTTGCTGCAACAATTTGCTCTGAAGTCAGTTGGATTGCAGGTGGGCTAATTCTATAAGTATTAAGAAAATCTTCTCCTGAGGTTTTTCTTTGAGCTATAGCACCGGCATCGCCTGGGGTGTCGTAGGCAGGGATTTTATATAGGTCAAGATGACAACCATTACCTTTATCTTCCAAATTCTTAACAGGAATGCTAATTTTTGTTATTGTTTTGCCTGCAAAAAGGTTTTCATTATTAAAGATATAAGGGCCGAAACTTTCTATGCCCATGTTTGTAATAACAGAAAGATTTCCAATATCTTGAGCAATGTGCCCTTTTAAATCTTCAAAAATTGGCAATTCTTTTTCTAAACGAACTTTAACTTCAACGGCAAGTGTGTCGGCATAACCACCCTCTTCCGTGCCACTAACAACTGTGTTGTATTTTTGACCATCTAGCACGGTGAAGTTGCCCGCCTCATCGCTAACAGGAATGTCCTTAGCATAATATAAAGGAACTGAGCCCTCACCACCGAGCGCGATTGTTTCACCTTCGCCAACAGAAAGAGGCTCAGAGAAAGTGATTACATTCTTGCCCTCTTGCACTGAATGGCTTTGACCATTTGTTAAGCTGAATGCTTTCTCGCTTATGCGAGATTCAACAATATCTTTCACCGGTGCTGTGCCGATATATAACTTGCCGGCTTGCTTTGCATAGACAGTGATTTCGTTAATTTTCATACCGGAAAATATGGTTACATTTGCATTTCTCTTATAATAAGGCATTAAAGCGATGTGATTTGTGGATAGATCCACATAACTTGCGCCATAATATTTGCTCATTGCCTCGGTGATTTCAAGTGTGTGGTCAAACACATCTCCTGTCAATTTGCTTTTTACAGAATGAAGTGCGGTGCGCTCTGAGCCATTCCACCAATAACCAGCATAATCCTTATAACAATAAATGCCGTCTTGCCCATCTTCGCCCGGCTCACCTTTTGAGCCTGCCTCGCCATCATCACCTGGCTCGCCGTCATCTCCTGGCAAACCTTTTATGTTAAACTCTGGGCTGCCCCAATCGGTGGCAGTCTTTTTCTTATAAACAGCGCCTGTGCTGACATCTAGATAATAATCTCCAACGCTGCCTTCCTCTACACTTGGATCTCCACTGCCGGCATAGCATTTGGTGCCGTTTTCACCAGGCACACCTTGCGAGCCAACAGTGCCGTCTTCACCCTTTGGACCTTTGATGTTGCCCAACTTCTCCCACTTATTGCCGGATTCGGTGGACTTATACTCCCAAATGTCGTAATTGCTTGTGTTGAGATATAAATCTCCAACCAAAGCGGATTCGATGCTTGCTTCGTCTGGCGATGTGTCGCCTTTATGCCATGAATTGGCAGAGCCATCATCACCCGTTTCGCCTTTTGGACCTTGCTGACCAGCCGGACCAATATCGCCCCTCTCTCCTTGAATGCCCTGCTCACCTTTTGGACCGGTGGCACCATCTTCGCCATCGGTTTTGCACGCTGTGAGCAACACAGGAGATAGCGCCATAACGAGCGCAAGCAACAAACATATTAAGAATTTTTTCAAGTCAAATTTCCCATTTGACTTATCAAAAATCTTCATACCCCCCCTGAACTTTTTTATAATTCTAAAAAATATTTGATTATAAGTCAAGGAATTTTGACCTATTTCCCAAAAATTCGTCAAATTTATTTTGGGATAAAATCGCATTTTTATGCGAAGCGTATTGGTTAAGAATAGCCAATTGTTGCCATTGGTTTTCATTGCGCATTTTATTTGTTTCAATTTTGTATCCATTTGTAATTTCGCTTGAAAGTGTTGTTGTTTGGCAAATTTATGCAAAAAACAAGCAATTAACATAAGAAAGAACTTATAAATATCTGCATTTATTAATTAGAACTTCTAATATTCAATATGTATTATTATTCAACTTATTAAAATCTTTAAATTAACATTAAAAAACTTTTGCAAAATAAATTTATTTGAGTTATAATTTTATCAGATAGTGCAGTTGATTTAAACATAGTTGATTAATTAATTGCCAATTAGGAGGATATTTTATGAAATTACCTGTGAAATTTGACCAAATTTTGTTGCCAAAAAAATCAGTTGATATGAAGAAATGGGCGGTTGTGGCTTGCGACCAATACACTTCTCAAACTGAATATTGGGAAAAACTTAAAAAGTTTGTTGGGAAAGATTATAGTGCATTGAATTTGATTTTTCCTGAATGTTATTTAAACCAAGAGCCTGAAAAACGCATTAAGAAAATCATTGAAAACATGAATGATTATATAAAGAAAGATATTTTCCGCACGGTGGACAACGGGCTTGTTTTGTTGGAACGCAAAACTCCGCTTGGAAATGTTAGACACGGCTTAACAATGATTGTTGATCTTACGCAATATAGTTTTAAACCTGAAGATAAAGCACTTATTAGGGCAACCGAAGGCACTGTTATTGAACGCATTCCGCCAAGAGTGAAAATTAGAGAAAATTGCCCACTAGAATTGCCTCACATAATGCTTTTAATTGACGACCCAGATAAAACGGTTATTGAACCTTTGCTAAAGGACAAAAACGAATTGTTGTATGACACCGACCTTAACATGAATGGCGGACATATAACAGGTTGGGGAGTGAAAGATGCCAAAAAAGTTGAAAAGGCATTGCAAAAATTGCTAGACAATTCAACCAAAAAATATGGCGAACCTTTGTTGTTCGCTGTTGGAGATGGCAACCATTCACTTGCAACCGCAAAAGCCTGCTATGATAAGAAAAATCCTTTAAGTCAATATGCACTTGTTGAAGTTGCCAACATTTATGATAAAGGCATTTTGTTTGAGCCTATTCACAGAATTATTAAAAATGTTGACACAGACAAATTTGTTGCTGAATTTACTAAGCAAGTTAAAGGCAGCGTAAAGAGCAAAATGTTTATTGGCAACAAAACTGTTGAATTAAAATTGCCAAAGAATTCAATTGAAGCAGTTGCAAAAACTCAAAAATTTATTGATGCTTATCTAAAAGCAAATGGTGGAGAAATTGACTACATTCATGGCGAAGAAGATTTAAAACAACTTTGTGAAAAAACTGGCGGAATTGGCATTGTGCTAAAAGCAATGGAAAAAAGTGCTTTGTTTGATTACATCATCAAAAACGGAGTTTTGCCAAGAAAAACATTCTCAATGGGCGAAGCGAACGAAAAACGCTATTACATAGAAGCTCGCAAAATTAAATAAAAATATTAAAAAGCCATAAAATTATGGCTTTTTTGTTTGTTTTTTTCTAAATTTTTATTTTTTTTCGTTAAATTTCGAAACATTTTAACTTATTTATATTATTTAGCGGATATTTTGGACCAAAAAACTGTTATATTAAGCAAGAAACATAAAAAATCTTGCAAAACTGCAAGATTTTTTACAAAATTTTAACATTTTACGGATTTTTGGTTGTGTTTTCTTCAATATTTTGCTCTTCAACCGGCTTAGACTTTTTTTTCTTTCCTTGTGCCATATCAACATTTGAGACATAGAAATCTGACATTTTTGCTAAAACTTGTTTTTGTATCGTTGAAGGAAGCTCATGCCAAACAGCTTGGTTAATTTGTATTAGTTGTATAATAAAATCCGTATCTTCAAGGCACTCATCAGGCACAGCCCATATCACACAAGGATTATTTCTTATAAGTTTAGTAATAATATTTTTATCTTTGCGCCATTTTTGGGATGCATATTGCAGTGCAAGTGGGTATTGTTCTGTTGCTGCCAAAACAATATCTTTATCATCTTTAAATTCTTTAGGAATATCTGCTAGCACTTCCCCATTTTGTTTTACTGCTTTAATCAAAAATTTCTTATCTTTTTGCAATCTTTCTGAAGCCTTGGAAATCTTAAACCTTTTTGCCAATGCCATTAAAACAAAAGTTTCATCATCCCACATCTGTATTGGAGCATAGGCATAAAAATTATTATCGCATTTTTTTAACTCAGCTAACACTTCCGTGTCTTTCCATAGATCTATAGATTTTACATTAGTTATAATGTTATTTATTACTTCAGTTTTATACTCTTCTTCATATTTCGCAGTTTTCTTTAATGCTGTCAAAACAACATCTTTATCATTTTGCAATCTTTCAGACGCATACTTAAATGATTCCGGATTCTTTTGCACTGCACACATAACAACTTCTTTATCATCCTTCATCTCTTTAGATGCAAACTTTAAACTGTTGCTATTGTTTCCAACTGCTGTCAATACTATTTTTTTATTATATTGGAATTTAGGGGCAAATTTTAAGGCATATCCAAGACTTGCAACAGCTTGACTTACAATTTCCTCATCTTCTTGATATTTTTTTTGCAAGTATTGTAATAATCCCCCATTAATTTCAACAGCTTTTGAAATGAAATCTCTATCTTCCAATAATTCTTTGGACACATATTCAGCCACATCTTCAGACCCTAATTTGAGATTTAAAAAACGACTAGTTAGTTTTAATGTTTGTAAAACAAAATCTTTATCGCCCCATAATCTTTTAGATATTGCTGAAGCACAAGCTCTCCCCTTTTCTTTTATAAGGACAAATGCAACATCTGCATCGTCTAAAAACTCTTTTGGAATTTTATCAATCTTAGAAGATTTTGGGTTCTCTTTTATATATTTTAAGCAATCTTCTTTTTTTCTTAAATCATATTTTGTGCCACCAATACTTAATATTGCATCCCACATTCTTTCATAAGTATCACCTAATAGCCCCATAAATTTACCTCCATTTTTTGTATATATAATATAATACATAGACGGCACAATGTCAAGAGGGGTATTAAAAATTAATGGAAATTTCAAATTGCATTTAACCAATCTATATTTTCAAAAACTATTGATTTTTAAAAATAATGTGGTATAATAATAAAAGTTTAATGGCCGATGAAAAGACTGTTAGTAAAAGTTGATTAAGAGAGTTTGCGGTTGGTGAAAGCAAATGAAAACGATTACTATTTCCACCTTGGAGGCCTCGATGAAAGTCGGGTTGCACTGCACAACGCAAAAATGCAGATAAATGAGTGGGGCGTATGCTCAATTAGAGTGGCACCGTGGATTAAATTCACCTCTAAAAGATGCAAATTTTTTGGAGGTTTTTTATGAAATTTTATCTTCTATTTATTGCATATTTAAAGTTGTCCCATAAGGGATAGAAATTTTTCATTAAAATAAACAAACTTTAAACTAAATAAAAAAAAAGGAGATAAAAATGTTAGATATAAAAGATATCAAAAATCGAAAAGATTATTATAAACAGTGTTTTTTAAAGCGAGAATATGAGGTGGATTTAGATGAAATGCTTGTGCTTTACGATAAAGCCACGAAATTAAAGCAAGAGGAAGAAACCTTGCTCGCTCAAAAAAATAAAGGTGCAAAAGAATTTGAAATTGCAAAGCGTAACGAGAAAGACACCACCGCTTTGCAAGAAAAATTGCGAGAAAACACACGAAAAGCAGCGGAACTTACAAAAGAATATAACGAAACAATGGAAAAATTTAATAAAATTTATTACGCTTTGCCAAACATTGTAACAAATAACACTCCCGCTGGCGGAAAAGAAAGCAATGTAGTTTTACGCGAATACAAACAAAAACCAACTTTCAATTTTAAGCCAAAAACACACATTGAACTTTGCAAAAATTTAGGACTTATAGATTATGACCGCGCGATAAAAATTGCTGGCGAAGGTAATTGGATTTACACAGGCATGGGAGCAAGGCTTGAATGGGCAATTTTAAACTTCTGCATAAATGAACATTTAGCCGATGGCTTTGAATTTAAACTTTTGCCACACATTTTGAAATATGATTGTGGTTTTGGTGCTGGGCAATTTCCAAAATTTGCGAATGAAGATTATTTTATAGACAAAAAGTTTCTGCCTAATAACTTTTTGTTGCCAACAGCAGAAACAGCACTTGTTAACTTGCACAAAGGCGAGGTTTTAAATGAAGCAGAACTTCCAAAGAAATATTTTGCCTACACACCATGTTTTCGCATTGAGGCAGGCAGCAACCGCCCAGAAGAAAAGGGAATGATACGCGGACATCAATTCAACAAAATTGAAATGGTGGAATATGTTTTGCCAGAAGATAACGAGCGTGCGTGGAACGAACTTTTAAGCAAGGCTGAACGCATTGTGCAAAAACTTGGGTTGCATTAT
>CANRGF010000006.1 GCA_947630075.1 uncultured Clostridia bacterium | reverse complement strand
AAACACAGCAACGCAACTGCCTGTCCACACCCCCGTTAGCGGAAGCGGAATTGCAACGAACACAAACACGGCAAGCACCTTTTTCCAATATGCGCGAGAAAATCTTGCGCCTTGCTCATTTGCCCCGGCCATGCTGGTTGCTTTATCTCTAACTCGATTTTCGATTGCGTTTGCAAGTTTTGAAAATGGCTTGGTGCGTTTTAGCAAATTTATTATTGGCTTGAAGATTAATGCCACCACGGGCACAATAATTGAGCTCCCTATCAAGGCGTAGCCTAGAGCCTTCCAATTTGATAGCGCCAACGCGCTCCACAGCTTTGAATTTGTGGCAAAAGGGATAGCGCCCCTTAATTCAACTATTGGCACCATGGCAATTAAAATTGTGGCTAGCACCACATTCCCGTCAAAGATTTTTGAAAAGAATTCTGCAATCATATTCACTCTTCAATGTTCACTTTTTCTGCAACAATATATCTAGGTCTATTTTGACACTCTTGATAGATCCTTTTTAAATATATATTGTTGAAGCCCATGATTGAGAACAAAAACGCAAAGCAACAAGTGATTGTTGGGAACAGCCACGCTGTGAGCGGAAGATAAATTTTTAAACATGCAAGAATGATGAATGTGGTGAATGTGATTGTTGTGCCTATGCTAAATGCTAGCCCCGCAATTGAAGCGAGCGAGAGCGGGAATGTGGACATCGACACAATGCCATTGCTTGCAAATTTCACCATCTTCTTTAAAGAGTATTTTGTTTTGCCGGCAGAGCGCTCTTGCCTAACAAACTCAACTTCCGTTTGTTTAAACCCAACCCAAGCAGTTGCACCGCGCAAAAACCTATCCTGCTCTGGCATTGCCTTAAATGCTTCAACCACTTTTCTATCGAACAGTTTGAATTCGCCAACATTCTCAGGAATTTTTAAGCCAGAAATCAATCTAATGAATTTTAGGTAAATTTTTGAAGTCAGTTTTTTAAACCACGACTCGCCCTTTCTAGACTTTCTTTTCCCGTGCACGACATCATACCCTTGCTTCCACTTCTCAATCATAAGAGGAATAACTTCAACCGGGTCTTGTAAATCAACATCCATATCTATCACGGCATCACCTTCTGCGTGCTCTAATCCGCAAAAAATTGCCGCCATTTGCCCAAAATTGCGCGAAAATGATAGTAATTTTATGCATTTGTCTCTGTTTGACAAATCTTTTATGATTTCCGCCGTTTTATCGCGGCTGCCATCGTTTACAAAAATAACCTCATAAGGCTCGCCCAATTCGGTCATAGTTTTTGTGATAGCCTTATAAAAATAAGGAACTGCTTGCTCCTCATTATAAACGGGAACAACTATAGAATATTTAGCTTTCATAAATTCTCCACTTTTATTTTAATATATTTAAGATAAACTGTCAAACAATGAAAAGATAAAATTTAAAAAATAGAGCAAAAACGGGGCAAAATTATAAAATTTTGACCAAAATTTAAAGAAAAATCAAAAATTTTTAAATTTTTTATTGCAAATTTTGCAAAAAAGTTTTAAAATACAATCAGGAGAATAATATGTCTAAAGTTATTTCTGTAACAAACCAAAAAGGTGGTGTCGGGAAAACAACCACTTGTTTTAATTTGGCGGCTTATCTTGCCGATGGAGGCAAAAAGGTTTTAGTTATTGATATGGATCCGCAAGGCAATGCAAGCACAAGTTTAGGCGTTGATGCCACAGATGACCAAAACACAGTATACGATGCGCTCCTTGGAGATGTTGAATTAAGTGAAGCTATATATCCTTCCTGCGTCCCTGGGCTGGACACAATTCCTTCTAACGAAGATTTGGCAGACGCAGAAGTAAATTTGGTGTACGCGGACAAAAGAGAAAAAGTGTTGAAGGAACAGCTGGACAAAATCAAAGACAACTATGATTATGTGTTTATAGATTGTCCGCCTTCGCTCGGGCTTTTAACTGTAAATGCTCTTACTGCAAGCGATACTATTATTGTGCCTATTCAATGTGAATTCTTTGCTTTAGTTGGTTTAAGCCAACTTATGAACACGGTTAGACTTATAAAGAAAAACTTAAACCCTGACATTGAGATTGAAGGGGTTTTGCTCACGATGAAAGACAACAGAAGCAATCTTGTGGCTCAGGTGAGTGAGGAAATTAGGAAATATTTTAAAGCCAAAGTTTATGATACATATATCCCTAGAAACATTAGGTTGGCTGAAAGTCCAAGTCATGGCAAACCTATCCTATTATATGACAACAGAAGCAAAGGAGCACAAGCATATAAGGATTTGTGTGCCGAATTCTTGAAAAAACAACCTAAAAAGTAAAGACACCTTCGGGTGTTCTTTTTATTTGTCCCATGTAGAACTTTGCTTGTGTTCTACCAGAGAGGTTAATTGTTCCACGTGGAACATCTTCATTTTAGGATAAGGTTGTTTGATAAAATGTTCCATGTGGAACATTGACTTTGGATAAGAGAGTTTGATAAAAACTTTAGATGGAACATTTGAATAAGTTTTAAATATTTAATAAATATGTTTGACTTGGGTCTGATTTTTTTATAGAATAATAATGTTCCATGTGGAACATAGGAGATGAAAATGAAATCAAGATTAGGAAGGGGGCTGGATAGCCTTTTAAAAAGTTATGACGAAGAAACGGTTGACGAGAAGCCAAAGCAACGGGAAGAAAGAATTACAAATTTGTCTTTAAGGCAAGGTGATGTGAGCAAGATTGATATAAACAAAATTTATGCCAACCCAAATCAGCCTAGAAAGAAATTTGATAAAGAAAGCCTTAAAGAGTTGGCAGACAGTATCAAAATACATGGATTAATTCAACCTATCATTGTGAACGAAACAGATAAAGGCTATATGATAATTGCCGGCGAAAGAAGATTTAAGGCTTGTCAATTATGTGGACTTAAAGAGGTTGATGCGATTGTAAAGAAATATTCTTCAAAGCAAATTGCTGAAATTTCTATCATTGAAAATTTGCAAAGAGAGGATTTAAATCCGGTTGAATTGGCAAAAGGTATAAAGCAATTAATGGAAGAGTTTGGCTTAACTCAAGAAAAGGTGGCTGAAAGAATTGGTATTTCTAGGCCGGCAGTAACTAACACTTTAAGAATATTATCCTTATATCCAGAAGTATTGGAACTTGTGGAAAACGGAAAAGTTTCCTTCGGTCATGCGAAAATCCTTGCTTCAATCACCGACTATTCTTCACAAGTATTGTTAGCAAAGAAAGTGGCTCAAGATAAATTGACCGTTAGGGACTTAGAAAAGGAAGTGGAAGCTCTTTCTGGAGGGAAGAAAAAGAAGAAGGTTAGCAAACTGCCTAGTGATGAACTTAGAGAGTTTGTTAGTAATTTGCAGAGAAAGTTGGGCACGAAAGTTTCGTTAATTGGCAATGATAAAAAGGGACGAATATATATAGACTACTACTCACAAGATGACCTTGATAGGATATATGATTTAATATTAAAGAGATAATTGCGCCATATAAAATTGTGGTAGCGCAAAACAAAAACGGGACAAGAATTCCCGTTTTTTTATTACTTTAATTGTGCTGAAAATGCTTTCAAAACAATCTTTTTAATCTCTTCAATTTTCATATTTGATAAGAAGGCCGCTGCTCCTGTGTGTCCGCCCCCGTTAAATTGTTTCGCCAGAGCTGACACATTATAGCCTTCCTTCGCTCGCATGCTTACATAAAGAGTTTCACCCTTTGGATAAATAAAGCAAACAAATTTATTTCCATATATTGTGGCAAGTTTATTTATTGTGCCGGCGTAATCTTTATCTTCTAAATCGTGCTGTTTTGCATAGTTTTTTGTAATCTTTGAGAAAATTATCTGCCCGTTTTCAAATATTTCAATGTTTTTTATGCTTTCTGCCAACACCTGCATTGATTTTAGTGTGTTCGTTAGCAAAAATTGTGCATAAATCTTGTGGCAATCAACATGTTTTGAAATCTCTGCTGCAATTTTAAAGGTTTTTTGATCAAAATTCCCAACAGTGAAATTGTTTGTGTCCGTTATTATGCCGGCATATAGATCTGTGTAATCTTCATTTGTGAGCGGATATCCAACAGCTTTGGCGAGATTATATATAATTTCGCAACTGCTACTAATTAATTTCACCACATTCACATCTCCACTGAAATTGTTTGTGGCATGATGGTCGATAACTAGTTTCGTCTTACAATTATCGAAAATAGGCTGAAACTTGCCTAATCTAGACGAGTTTGGAGCATCCAACATTATCACATGGCTATATTTTTTTGGCTTTTTATTAATAGATTTGCCCTTAAAAAGTGAATGATAATATTCTGGCATATCAATTTTATCTGCAAAAATATCTGCATTGATAGAAAATTTGTGTTTTAAAATATTAGATAGCACAAAGCTTGAAGCCAAAGCATCAACATCTGGATTTAAGTGGCTAATGATTGCTACATCTTTCGCCGACATTAGGGCGGAAATAAACTTATCAAATTCTTTCATGCCTCTATTATACAATTTTTTCAATTATTTAAAAATAAATTTGGGGGATAAATTAAATTTTTCCACAAGTTATCCACAGAAATGTGTGGAAAACCGCTCTCAAAACGCCGAAAACGAAAAATTTTGAGCAAATTTATCCACAATCAGTGGAAAACCTGTGGATAACTACCCCATTTATCCACATTTGCTGTGGACAAGCGGTTTATGGTGTAGATTTGTCATTTTTAAGCGAAATTTTAAATAAATATATCTATGTTTATGCCAAAATTTAAGAAAGCTGCTTTGCTTCTGGTTGCATTAATTGCTTTTTCAATAATCTATTCATGCATTGTGAATTTCCGTCTTGCAAATCTTAATGGAATAAAAATTGTTTTAGATGCCGGACATGGTGGGCGAGATGGTGGAAGCGTTGGAGTGGGTGGAACAATAGAAAAGGAAATAAATTTAAAATATGCCCTTGCTTTGAAAGATAAACTTGTTCAGGCAGGATATTTGGTGGAACTCACTAGGAAAAATGATGATGGACTTTATTCTCCGACAGCGAAAAACAAAAAGTTGAGCGACATGAAAGCGCGATTTAACATAATAAAAAAGGCTAATCCAAATTTGGTGATTTCAATTCACATGAATAGTTATTCCAATTCTTCCGCAAAAGGAGCAAATTGCTACTATCGGGCGGATGATGAGGCAAGCAGGCAGGTGGCAAATTTAATTCAGCAAGCACTTTACACTTATTGCAATGCTTCGCACACTGAGGCACGAGTTGGTGATTATTACATTTTAAATTGTTCATATTATAGTGCCGTGCTGGTGGAGTGTGGGTTTTTATCTAATCCTGAAGAAGAAGCAATGCTTAATAGCGATGAATTTAGGGGGCGAATGGTGGACGCAATATTTTCTGCAATCCTTTTATATTTTGGCTAAGAAAATTTTTTAAGTTCAACATAATTATGCTAAAAATTGCATAAGTTTTTTAAATGAGAAAAGAAAAGATTTTGCTTTCACTTTTAGATGACTATATTGGTTTATATAAAATTTTAAACTTTTGTGAAACGGCGAGTGTGAGAGAAGAGAGCAAACAGCAAGTGTTAAATTTGCGTGCAGAGTGTGCACAAAGCGTGGCAGATTTT
Source organism: uncultured Clostridia bacterium (assembly GCA_947630075.1). Lineage (GTDB taxonomy): Bacteria > Bacillota > Clostridia > Christensenellales > UBA1242 > Onthoplasma. The sequence continues at coordinate 17,161 of CANRGF010000006.1, read as the reverse complement.
GATAGTTTTATTGCCAAAAGAAATCGTGAAGATTTTGCATTTCAGCAATTTAGAGAGCAACTTATTTTAGGGCTAAACAGTTTCAAGCAACCCACCATGCGGGAGAGCGATGGCGAACTCGTGCTTCATTTTGAAGAAAGGTTAAGGCGGTTGAAAGACGACATTCGGCGCAAAGAATTAATGCTTTTATAAAAATCCTTTACAAAATACAAAATCTTTGCTATAATAAAAATATCTAAAGGATTTTTTAGGAGATTTTATGGAACAAGAGAAAAAACGCAGAAGAACGCTTTACGAAGTTTTTTTTAAGCGTTTGTTTGATGTTGTTTTAAGTTTGATTGCGTTGATTGTTTTATCACCAATTATGCTGATAATTGCTGTGATAAATTGGATAACACTAAAAGGGCGTGCAATATTTGCGCAATATCGCCCGGGCAAAAATGGAAAGATTTTTAAACTATATAAGTTTAGAAGCATGAGCAATAAGAAAGATAAAAGTGGCAAGTTGTTGCCAGACAATCAAAGGCTCACAAAATTTGGCAAGTTTATTAGGAAATTGAGTTTGGACGAACTTCCGCAACTATTCAATATTTTGAAAGGGGACATGAGCATAATTGGCCCGCGCCCACGCTTGGTGAAGGACATGATTTTCTACGATGAGCAAACTCTTAAAGCCTATAATGTCCGCCCTGGACTAACCGGTCTTGCGCAGGTTAGCGGAGGCAGAAGTTATGCAAGTTGGGAAGAAATATTTGAGTTAGATGCAAAATATTCAAGCAGAATAACTTTCTTTGGAGATGTGAAAATTTTCTTCAAAACGATTGGAGTGTTGTTTAAGTCGGATGCGGGAAATGCAGGCAACAGCAAGCGTGATTATTATTATCCTGACTATTTGCTGAAAACGGACAAAATCACCAAAGACCAATATAATCAAGGCATTCGCATGGCAGACGAAATTATCAAAAACAAAGGCAAAGTGGACTATCAAAGCAGATTGCACAAACGCAAGAAAGAGGACAAGCAGTAAGCTGTCCCTTTTTTATAATGTAATTTATAATAGTTATATATAATAATTAATTTATATCATTAATTTATTGACATAATTCGTTAAAAAATGCTATTATTTGAGTGAGGAGAATTATGTTTGAAATTTCAGTGTTGACATCTGTGTATAAAAACGATTTGGCGCAAAATGTTAAAGTGGCGTTTGAAAGTGTGCTAAATCAAACTTTAAAACCTAGCCAAATTGTTGTGGTTAGAGATGGAGCGGTTGGAGAAGAGCTCCAAAAGGTTTTAGATGAATATAAATCAAATCCACTTTTCACAATAGTGGAGAGAGAAAATAATTTAGGGCTGGGCAAAACTCTAAGAGAGGGCACGGACTATTGCAAGTATGAATATATCGCGCGAATGGATAGTGACGACATTGCACTTCCAACTCGCTTTGAAAAGCAAATAGCTTGCTTTAAAAAGGATGAAAGCCTAGATTTGGTGGGCACAAACGGCGTTGAGTTTGTGAACGAACTTGAAAATGTGGCAGGCGTGAAAGCCGTGCCTGAAACGGATGAAGAAATCAAAAAAATGATGAAGTCTCGCTGCCCATTCTGCCACATGTCCGTGATGATGAAAAAGAGCGCACTAATTAAAGCGGGCGGATATGAAGATTGGTTTTATGCTGAGGATTGGTATTTATGGATAAGAATGGCGCTTGCGGGTGCAAAGTTTTATAACATTCAAGAAAACTTGATGCAAATCCGCATTAATGAGGACACTTATGCTCGCCGCCACGGAATGAAATATTTTAAGAGCATAAAAAATCTTTTGAAGTTTATGAAGAAAAACAAGATGATTGGCTTCTTTGGATATTTAAAAGCGGTCATTCAAAGATTTGTTGGGCATGTGCTTGTGCCAAGAAAGTTTAAAGCAAGATTATATAAAAAGTTTATGAGGAAATAATATGCTGCGAGCAATAAATTTTTATAAACGCCATTTTGAAATAGTAAACACAATTATCATTTCACTAATGATGGTAATTTGTTGTTTTTTGAAATATTTTTTCATTCCTGTGGCAATTTTTGCTCTTATAGTTGCTATTTTTTATAACACAAATCAAAACATCAAAATGGTGCTTTTCTTTTATCCGTTCAAAATAGTTTGCGGGTGGGCGTTTGACTATGTCTATGTGGGCGTTTTGCTCATTTTGCTCGTGAAATATATCATTGAAATTAAAAAAAATCAAAAGCACTTTAATTTCAAACTCTTCACTATTTTGCTGGTGATGATAGTATATCTTTTGCTTCCATTCCATTGGATTGGATTTTATAATTTTTCTAGATATCTCATTTTTTACCCTTATATTTATTTCATTTATGAATATAGAAAAGAACTTAATTTTAGCGAAATAGTTTGCTCGTTTAGCTTGGCTATAGTTTTGTCTTGCACAATGAGTTTCCTTGCCCCTATTTCACCGCGTTTGGACAGCGTTGTTTCCAAGGTTATTCCATGTGCGGGCACTTCGTCCACAAGATTTGCCGGGCTATTTAGCCATCCAAACAATATGGCAACAAACATCTTGGTGGCAATGAGCCTGCTTGCTACATTGCTATACTTAAACAAAGTGAAATTTTCCACCTTTTGCGTTTTATTTTTCCCAATGTATGTGTTTGGATTTCTATCAATAGCAAGGCTATTTGTTGTGGCATTTGCCGTGCTTATGCTTGTGTTTATTCCGCTATATGCAGTTAAATATAAAAAGCAATCGGTGAAGCCATTAATTATAATTTTATTGTTGCTTGCCGGCTGCTCAATAGCAATGATTCACCCGGCGAAACTATATCTTGGCAGGCTAGAACAAGGCGTGGCACTGCCAGACATGAATTTTGATGAGGAAACTTGGAGGCAGATTTACAATGGCGAAATTCGTTATGACCCGGGCAGGCTTGGGCTGTGGAAAATGTATTTAATCAGTTGGGTACACTCGCCTTACACAATTTTATTTGGCTGGGGAGCGAATGGTCCAAACATAGGCAGAATGGATGCTCACAACGCGTTTATTAAATATCTTCATAGGCACGGCATTGTGGGATATGCGTTGCTTGCAATATTGATTATCTATATGATTGATTTCAAAAAATTTAAAGCAAACATCGCTTGGGTGTGCTTGGCGTTCATTCCAATTATTGCCGCATTTATGTTAGACCCAGTGTGGGTGGACCAAGAAATTCCACTATATATAATTCTTTTCTCAATTGTGAGCATTGGCTCATCAAAAGAAAAGCAGAAGCCTAGCGAAAAAGAAATTAAAGAGAAAACCATAAGGAGTGGACGTGGACAAATTAATTAGCGTGATTGTGCCCGTTTATAAAGTTGAGAAATATTTAAGCAAGTGTTTGGATAGCATTATTAATCAGACCTATAAAAATTTGGAAATAATTTTAGTGGACGATGGCAGCCCAGATAACTCGGGCAAGATGTGTGATGATTATGCAAAAAAAGATAGCCGAATTAAAGTTATTCACAAAGAGAATGCTGGCGTTTCACAAGCGAGAAACACGGGGATTGATGTCGCAAAAGGCGATTTCATAGCCTTTGTGGATAGCGACGATTTCTTGTGTGAAGATATGTATGAAAAGCTCATCAGCAAGCAGGCTGAGAGCGATGCTGACTTGGTGTTTTGTGAATATAGCCAGGTGAAGCCTAGTGGTGTTTATCCCGTGCAAGAGAGCATGCTAAACGAACTCTGCCAGAGCAGAAACATTATATATTTTTTAAATCACGATGTGGTTAGTTTTAACGGCAATAATGGTGTGCTGAAAAATCAGGTTATGGGCTATGTGTGGCGCATTCTTTATAAAAAGAGTGCACTTGCGGGTGTTAGATTCCCAACGGGCGTGAAGTATGCCGAAGATGTGCTTTTCCTCCTAGACATTTTTAAAAAGCCAAACTTAAAAATGGCGTGTGTAAATGAGCCTCTTTATAACTATTTAATTAGGCCAGATTCGGCAGCTCATATTTATTTTGAAGACATGGTGGAAAATTTCACAAATTATCTAAATGCATTGAAGCAAAAGCTTGTGGGCACGGAAAACGAAAATGCCTATAAAGCACACATCTTTTTTAGTTACACAATCTGCGTGCTAAACTTGGTGAGATTTGGGAAAACTAAACAAATCAAAGTATTGAAAGAGTGGAATAAAGGTGAATATTATAAGGCGGATAAGCAGCTAAACTTTAATTTTAAAAATAAACTAAAATCGTTTTTAATTCATCATAAACTTCATTTCGCTTTAAAGTTGCTTTTGAAGATTTATGATAGGAGAAAGTATGACTGATTTAGTTAGTGTGATTGTTCCCATTTATAAGGTTGAGAAATATTTAGGCAAATGTGTGGATAGCATTATTAACCAAACTTATAAAAATTTGGAAATAATTTTAGTGGATGATGGAAGCCCGGATAATTCTGGCAAAATATGTGATGAATATGCAAAAAAAGATAACCGCATAAAAGTTATTCATAAAGAGAATGGCGGACTTTCTAGCGCTAGAAATGCGGGCTTAGACGTCGCCACAGGTGAATTTATTGCATTCGTGGATAGTGATGATCGTATCCATCTAGATTTTGTGGAGAAACTATATAGGGCAATAAAAGAAGAAAATGCTGACATTGCTAGCTGTTATGTGGAAAGTTTTATTGAAAATAAAAACAAAATTGAACGCCGTGTATATGTGAATAAAAAAATTGTTGTTGAAGGCAAGGGGGAGTTCAAGTATTATTATCACTTGGGCAAAAAATCTTCAAATGTGGTTTGGAACAAACTTTATAAAAGGCATATTTTTGAAACTCTGCGCTTTATAAATGGTAGAGTGTATGAAGATAGGGCAATATATCTGCACTTGCTTGCGCAAAGTGAAAAAATGGTGTTTATTCCAGAAGTGCTTTACACTTACACCGTTCGAAGCGGAAGCACGATGAGATCTGATTTTGATGAAAAAAAGTTTTTATCGGTGAAAGCAAATTTTGAAGAGAGAGTTGAGTTTATTAAAACTAATTTTAGTGAGTTTCTTTCTAATGAAATCATTTCTTCATTTAAAAATTATTTTTCAGTGTATATAGTTTGCAATTCAAAAGAGATGAAAAAAAAGTTAAAGCAAGATTTTAAAGCTAAATGGAAGGTTTATAAATCGAGCATATCGAAAAATCGTCCGTTTATTCAAAAACTTAAATTCTTTATCCAAAGAATGAAGGTTATGTATTTTTAAGCAAGGAGCGTATGGATAAAAAGAAATCTATCTTAAATGTGGCAACGGCAATCTTTTTTAGGATTGCTCTCGTTTTGCTTGGATTGTTCACCACCAGATATTTAATCAAAATCATTGGCAATGAAGCAAACGGATTAAACTCGCTTTACACTAGTATTGTTGGATTTTTATCCATAGCTGAATTGGGCGTGGGCACAGCTATTAGTTTTTCTATGTATAAGCCAATCACAGAGGGCAACAAGGAGAAGGTGGCGGCAATCTATCGCCTATTTGTGAAAATTTATTTAATCATTGGTGCAATCATTTTCGTGGCAGGATTGTGCATAATGCCTGCTCTAAAATTTCTCGCCAAAAACTATAACGGACAAAACTTACATTTAACATTTTTCATAATGCTTGTGTCTGTGGTGGCAACCTATCTATTTAGCGCAAAAGTTTCAGTGATAAACGCGTTTAAAAACAATTATATTTCCACCGCATTAAACTCATTTTCTTTAATCTTGCAATATGCCTTGCAAATCATAGTGCTGTTTGCCACAAAATCATTTGTTGCGTTCTTGCTCTGCCGTGTGGTTGCTGCGCTTGTGCATTGGCTGCTGGTTGAAATTGTGTTTAGGAAAAAATATGGTGCGCTCACAAAGATAAACTCTAAAATTGACGGCGAAACTAAATCGGAAATTTTGAAAAACACCAAAGCCATGTTCTTTCATAAAATTGGCAGCGTGTTGGTGAACACAACCGATAGCCTTATAATCTCTGCAATGCTAGGCGTGGCAATCTTGGGCAAATATTCAAACTATATCACTGTGATGACGGCAATGACGGGCACAATAACTTTGTTTTTCACTCCGCTCACGGCAATTATTGGGCACCTTTGCGCCAAGGAAGATGAGGAAAAGCAAAAGAAATATTTCAACTTTTTATTGTATCTCAATTTCATCATTGGCACAGTGTTCTTTTTGGGATACTACGCCGTGATTGATGATGTGGTGGCAATTTTCTTTGGCGGAGATTTGCTCATGGGCAAAAGCGTTTCATTTATCATAACGGTGAATTATTTCATTCAGTTTATGAGACAGGTGGTGTTGCTATTTAGAGATGCCACAGGCACATTCTATCATGATAGATTTAAGCCACTCATTGAAGGTGCGGTGAATGTGGTGCTATCCATAATCTTTGCAAAGTTCTTTGGGGTGGTGGGAGTGTTGGTTGCCACGGTGATTACAAATCTCTTAATTTGCCATTTGGTTGAGCCACTTGTGTTGTTTAAAAAGGCGTTCCACTCATCGCCTAAAAAACACTATCTGCAAAACTATCTTTTCATTTTGGTGTTTGTGTTGCTTTTGGTCGGGCTCAACTTTATAATGGTGGACATAGCAAATCGTTGGCTGAGCATTTTGGCAAATGGGTTTATTGCAGTGGGAATTGCACTCGTGCCAATAATTTTAATTTTCGTGTTTAACAAATCTTTTAGAAATAAGATAAAAGATTTGGCAGCCTCGCTAATGCGCAAAATAAAAAAACGCAAGGATTAACCTTGCGTTTTTTCTTTTTCTTTGGCAAATAATATCATCACGCAAACCATTAAGAGCATCATGTTTACGCATTTAAAGGTGTTGTCGCACAGGCTTTCAAGCAAAAACCAAATGAGTGGCAGGCTGCTTGCAAAGGTTGGCTTCACCTTGATTTCTCTTATGAATAAGTAAGCAATAAACCCAAGAGCAACAATGCCAACCAAACCGAAGCGATAAAGCAAGAAGATATATAAATTATGGCTTGCGCGTGCGGTTTGCTGTGCGCGGATAAACACTTCTTCGCTAAACATTCCGTGCCCGAATAGGAAGCCGATTGGGCTATCAACTGTTGCAATGAGATAGTCCTTCCAAATGTCGTCCCTACCCGTTAAAAGTGAATTTAAGAAGTTGCCATTGTTGGTGGCAAATCTGTTAATTATTTGAAACACAAACTTCCACGAAACTGCAAGCAAAATTGCAAGAATTAGCAAGAAAATGAGAAAGTAAACCAAGCGTTTTTTCGTGTTTTGCTTTAAGAATAGCACCAAGAAGATTATGCTAAATAGGGCAAGGAGCACAATGCCCGTTTTTGAAAGCGTGGCAAGAATTGCTGCGGCAGAAAGCAGATATATTGCGAAGAACTGCCACATCTTGATTTTTTGGGTTGAAAATGCGTAGATATAATAAGTGATGATTAGCAGTGCGCGCATATATAGATAGTTTGGGTGATTGACAAACGCCGTGAAACGCCTTTCATATAAGCACGAATATTGATATTTTGGCAAAACGAAAGTGAAAAGTGAAAGTGTGCAAGATAAAATAAACCCAAGCAAGAAATAATTCATAATTTGGTGAATGTCCAAATCTTTTCTCATTGCAAAGGCATAGTAGAAAATTGGCAAGTAAGTTAGATATGCAATAGCACCAATTTTTATTGGGAAAAACAAACTAACCACCAAGCCAAACAAATCAAAGCAAATTACAGAGATGAAGAGAGCAAGATGAATTTTATATTGCCCTCGCTTAACGCCAATGAGATAACGAATAAACATTATCACTGCGAAAATTGCCGTTGTGGCAACAAAGGTGGATTCATAAGTGATGTTGCTCAAAGTGAAGCAGTGAAGAAAGAGATAAATGCAAAAGCAACTCTGCACAGGCAAACAGAAAAACATAAAAAACGCAAAAACAGGAATTGCAATTTCAATCCATTTGCAATAGCCACTCATCAAATAGATTAGCAATAAAATTAGGCAACTAATAAGCGTTTTGTTTTTTATGAATGCTTTTAATTTTGCTTGAAACATATCCATCCTATTGAGAAAGTATAGCAAATTAAAAGCGGAATGTCAATGTTTGACTAGCGCAAAATCAATTCAAACGCAAGAAGCAAAATAAAGCCAACAGCAAACCCAATCGTGCCAAGGTGAGAGTTGGTTTTGGATTCTGGAATCATCTCTTCTGTGGACACATACATCATCACACCGGCAGAAAATGCCAAAAACCACGGCATGAGTGCGCTGAGTTTGGCGGATAAGAATAGTCCAAACAATGCAAACACTGGCTCAACCGCACCACTCAGCACACCATATAAAAATGACTTTTTGTTTCCTAAGCGGTTTTTGAGCGTGAAACTGACAGCCATGCCTTCCGGCACATTTTGAAGAGCAATGCCAGCCGCCAAGAATAGAGAGGAAAGGATTGAATTGCCTCCGGCAGCAATCGCTCCGCCAAAGGACAATCCAACGATAAGTCCTTCGGGAATATTGTGCACGGTTATTGCCAACATAAAGTTTGATTGCGGGCCCGTCTGCTTAAATGCCTTGTCTATAAAAAGCATAAAGAGATTGCCAATCACTAGTCCGCCCAAAACGGGCAAAACTTTAAAAGAACCATCGGCAAGGCTTATTGCGGGATAAATTAATTCACAAAAGCAGGCAGCAAACATGATGCCACTTGCAAAGCCTAAAATTAGCGCGTTTAGATTTGTGCTGATGTTTTTCTTAAAAAAGAACACAAACGCACTTCCAAGGCTTGTGGCAAAAAATATTAATAAAATTCCAAAAATTGAAATTAGAATGCAGTTCATCAATTCATACTATGTTTTTTGCTTGTGTTAGGTGAAAATTAAAATTGCAAAAAAATAATAAAAAATTGCAAACATTTATTTTGCAATTAAAAAATATTTTTAAATTAATAATTTATTATTTTTTTATTAATTTTTCAATTTTTACTATATTTTTGCATAATTTTTAATAAAATTCATTGAATTTTTATAAATTTTTTAAAATTTCGCTCAAATTTATTGCGTTATCAAAAGATAGATAAATGCAACGGCCATTCAATTTGCCTTGATATTCTCTTATTAGGTTTAAGCCATAGCATTCATTTTCCAACCTAAAAAGCAGGGCTTCGAAGGGCAGTTCGTTAAGCATAAGGGTTGAATTGAAGTTTAATTTAATCCATTCGCCACGCTTTAGTTCTTCCCTTGTCTCATTGTCTAGGCTCACGCCAAATGCTGGTTGAATGAGTGCTCCTTCAAATTTGCTAATAATGGCAGAAAGAGTTGAATCAAATGCTTGCTCTTTTAATTGAAATTTTTTTGTTTTGCCATTTTTAAAAATCTCTATCGATTGCACCTTGCTTAAAATAGATTTTATATCTCTGCTATCATCATTTAAAATTAGCATATTTCCTCCAATTAATTCTATCCAAATTTCATAAAATAAACCAACATTTAACTTTTAATAAGTTAATGAAAAGTTCTTTAAAAGTCGAGAAATAAACAAGTCTAGGCTTATAATTGCGCAACTTGTGAAGCAGTTTAGCAAAGGCGCAGTTTATGACTCTGGCGGAGAGTGGCGGATTCGCATTAAGCAAACGTTAGTTTGCGTCAATTCTCGGGTGGCAACGCAGTTGACGGGGTCCCGAGTACGCGCGGTTCGGCGCAATTCATTGCGAGCGTGCTTTGCACGCAATACGCCCGCTAGATAAGCCCGTTCTTAAGTTTTGGCGGAGAGTGGCGGATTCGAACCGCCGAAGGCTTTCACCTTACCGCTTTTCGAGAGCGGCACAATCGACCTCTCTGACAACTCTCCATAAGATTCTCCAAATAGGCGTGTTTGGGGCAACGGCATTATTATACAATAAAAGAAAAAAATTGTAAAGGCCCTGCCAAAACATTTTCCAATTCTTGTTGTTGCCCACTACCATTTTTTAGTGCCAACATTTTTAAATTTTTCAAAAAATCAAAAAAACTATTGACAAGTAATTTTTTTATGGTATAATATAAATAGAATTACATTGACCTTAAATTTATTTAAGGAATTGGCGAAAGGCCGGAATTGTAATTCTTTTTTTATTTTTTATTATTTTTCATTATTTTTTCATAGTTTTTATAAATTTTTTATCAATTTTTTGAATTTTTAATTATTTTTTTAATTGTTTTTTATTAATTTAAAAACATTTATTATTAATTAATTGTTTAATTTGATTGGAATTTTTTGCTTTTAATTTTGCATTTTTTGAATTGTATTGACAAATTAATAAAACGCTTTATAATATATATAAGATTTTTAGAGGTTGGATATGGATAAAGAAAAACTCGATGAAAAGATGGCTTTTCTGCAAACCGTTGCGATGCCAGACCAAATCGCTTTTACCCAAAGTGTGAAAGACTATATGAAATATAGAAAGACAGCAGTGAAATCGATGGAAGGGTGTTATGCTTTTTTGGTTCGCAAGGGGAAAGAAGATTCGGCAGAAATCGGTGCGAAAGAGTTGGCTTCCAGAGATGTGCATCTTAAAGAAAAAATTGACGCCATTAACAAAGAAAAAAAAGGAACAATAAAGACGAAGGTGGACGAATTTAGCCACATTTGGATTGGAGAAGATTTAGAGCAAATAGAATGCAGATTATATTTGCGAATTATACAAAACAATATTCATGAACTTGCGGAAAAAATCATTGATGAATGTTTGAAAAGAAATATTTCTCTATATTTCAAATTTGCCACAGGGAAAAGAAACGATAGTTTTGTGTTTTACACTGACTACGAGCATGTTCAAGCACTTGTTGATTTGATTGAAGAAATTTATCAAAAAAATCCAAATCTCTTTTTAGAGGCAGATAAATTGCCACCACTTTGGGGAAAGGTTGGAGGTTTTATTGGCTTTATGGAAGAACCCCAAAAAGAGGTTTCAATTTATGACACAACACTTGCAAAATCGGCAAACACATATCGCACGCGACTTTTGGATTCTATTGCCGATGACTATGAACGCAAAGGTGCGGAACCACAATTTTTGACGACAAAGAACATTGGGCAGTTCTCTCTGCCGCTTGATATTAGTCCAAGATTTTTTCCTCTTAATAATAGTTCTGTGGAAGAGATGGAAAAGGCGGGCTATAACATAGGCCTAATAGGCACGAATCCAACAGATATCTTTGCTGCCGCAAAAAATGACACTGCGGGTCTAAACCAATAAAGAGCAGTTGTTGAGAGAATAAAAAATACCAAATCATTTGGTATTTTTTTGTATGCGTCAACTGAACACAAAGTTTTTTTGATTTTGCGTGGGTTGATTTTAATTTATCTTATCCTTTGCGAATTTACTGTATTTTCTCAAAACTTGCAAGCCAAACTCTTTACCAAATTCTTCCTCATCTTCATCGTCAAGCAAATAAATAAAATCGCTCATAGGTTTTCCAACTCTTGCATCTCCAAAATCTAAAACTGCGCAAGGCAAATTGTTTTCATCAAACAAAACATGCCCCAAACTAAAATCTCCATGCAAAAGTGCAAAATCTTTTCTCTTAATGGGCAATATTTGTTTTTGACCGTGCAGTTCAAACAAAAATTTTGCAATAATTGTTGCGCATTTTTCTTTAACGCTTTTGTTTAATTTTAAAAAATCATCTCGGCTTAACTTTTTACCATTAAGTTTTTTAGAAACAAAATAAACAAATTCCCCATTGCCCGTTTTAAATTTCCCATTAAATTCAACGCTTGGAATATCTAAATTAAGTTTGTTTTGAAGCGCTTTTAAAACTTTCATTTCAACCTGCAAACAATCGCTTGCTTTCTTGTGCTTGGGCAGTTTTATAACCAAATTATCATTTAAGCAAAAGGCTTCACTATGATTGCCCGCACCCAAAAATGCCACGCTTTTAACTTCTATTTTGTTTCCAACAATTCGTTTAACATCTTCAATTTTATATTTCATGGTTTACTCCTATATGTGAAAATAAGACATTTTGTTCACCAAAGCAAAACCGAATTGAGCCCTAAATTTCAACTTTAAAACCATTTCTGCTCCATAACCAAAAAGGTGTGTGAATATCTATCGGCTGAATGCCTGTCCCTGCAAGAATATTTTTCCATTTTTCACTCACAATTTCACGCACATTGCTTTTTGTTAAATCGTCTTGCGAAATTATTCCCAATTTGGCACTTGCTTGCAGCACATGAGTGTCTGGCGCAACGGATATTTCTTGCCGATTTTTAAATTTGCCGTCTGTGTATTGCGTCATAACATATAGCCAATAATTCAAAATTTTAACACCAGACAAATAGGGGAATGATTTTTTGTTTGCTGTGATATAATTCTTAATTTTTTTAATGTCATATTCGTTTTGAGTAAATACACTTTTTATGCTTCCGTCAAAATTGTTAACAAGTGTTTGACAAAGTGCTTTCCAAATGTTTGGTTGCTTGTTTGGCTGCAAGGCAACTTTGTATTTTAAGAGTTTTGTTCTCAATTCTTCATCTTTCATTTTCGCAACTTTAATTGGATTAAACACATCTTTGCATTCTTTATCCATATATGTTTGAAGTGCGGCTTCCCAAAGTTTATACGAATTTCTTTGGTAGTTTAATGCCATAGGCAAAGTAAAATAGAGATAGTTTTTTTCACTTCCTTTGGGGAGGTGAGGATTGCTATCTTCTGGCATTTTTTCGCCGCCCAATAATCCTTGTTGCCATAAAGATATAAGTTTCTTAACTTTTGCAATTAAATTGTCCATACATAGAGATTATAGCATATTTTTGATGATTTGTGTCATATTTTATAAACACATAAAAATGCTAGAATTTTATTAAAATAAAAAATCGCATAACAAAAAAACTAAACTGAACCCTCAATTTAGTTTTTGCTTGTGCCACCTGAAAACGAAGTCTTTTTTGATTTTTTAATTTTGATTTTGCGATGATTTTGATTTTTGATTTTTTCTCGCTAAATAATCAAAATATTAGGGATGTATTTCAAATTTAGGTTTTGTTCTTCGTGCTCCCATAAATGTTAGAAAATGCGGGTCTAAATCTATGGTTGTTGTTTCGCCATCAATAGTTATTTCGTTCCAAGCATGAGCCAATTTTTTAAAAGAAGATATGTTAACATCATCGTCATGTGCATTGACAATCCTACATTCAATGCCCAACAAGTCGCACAAATCTTTAAATGCCGCGGAGAAACCTGAACAAACACCTTTGCGTAAAATTATTGGTGCGTATTTTTCGCCACTTCTAAGTGCCACATTTTTATAATCGTAAAGTATCTCTGAATAATTCCCTTCTGCTCTTTTGTTTTTTAAAATGTCGTTATCATATTTAATGTTTTTATTCCACCAATCAAACAATCTTTTAACTAAAAATTTGGGGGATTTTATTTGCATTGTGTCCGACCCTCGAATTTGTTCAACTATTTGTTTAAGTTTTTCTTGATACTCTTTTTGTAATTCTTCTCTAAACTGCTTTGCCTGTTCTTGTCCGTTTATAGATTTTATTGTAAAATCCATTAAACCCTCCTAATAAGACATTTTGTTCAGTTTAACAATAGCAAAAACACAGTTTTTGCAATAACTTTTAACGAGTTAACGAAGTGCTCGTTAAAAGTAGCGGAACGGACAAACCTAGGCTTATGTTTGCAAGACTTTGCAAACTAGCAAAGGTGCCGTTCGTGACGCTGGTGCGGCTAACAGGACTTGAACCTGCACGATATCGCTACCACAGGATCCTTAGTCCTGCGCGTCTGCCAATTCCGCCATAGCCGCTCGTAATCTTATTTTGGAAACACGCCTATTATACAAGCATTTCAATAAATTGTCAAGCATTTAGCATTTAGAAATGCCGGCGAAACATTTTGTAAAAAAGTTTTTAATTTTGTACAAAATTGCTTGATTTTGAATTCTTCAAGCGGTATAATTTAGTTATGACTGTTGAATTGTTGACCTTAAAAGTGAAATTGGCTCTCGCAAAATTGGACTTTTGCGAGAGTTATCGTGCGAGCAATTATTTGGCTGAGATAATTATATATATGATAAGCCATGAGGATGATAGCAAAGAGTGTTGCTTTGAAGCGGTGGAAGAAGTGAAGAAGAAATATTCAATCGCATATTCCACAATTCTGCTCGGGATTGACGGGGCATTTAAGCGAAGCTACACAACCAAAAGTTGCCCACCAATCAACAGATTTTATAAGAAGATTTTATTTATTAAAGATAAAGTTTCCAACATTTTATGAAATAAATTATACCTTCCTTTCATAGAATTATGTATGGGACGATTTTTTTCTAATCTGGGCGAATGTGTAAGGATAAAAAAGGGGTTGTTTTGCTGCTTAATTTGTTTTTCTATCTTGGCGGCAATATTGGCAGTGGTGTCTGCTATAAAATTAAATGGCAGTGTTTTACCAATCGACCTTAGCAACATTGCGTTTATCCGCTTTTTGCGAGGAGATTGCGGGTTTGTTTTCCTCTTGATTGGCTCTATTTTAAACTTGCTGCTGTTTTACTTTGCAATTCTTCTTTGCTGTTGCAAAAAGTTTTTGTGCCCACTTGCTTATCTATTCTATTTCTATTATGTTTATAGCCAAGTGATGATTTTCACTTCAATAATCTTGATTTATGGAATGTTAAACGCCCTTATTTTGCTATTATTGTTGCTGTTATTCATGCTTGCCGTGTTCGCTCTGCTAATTTTAACAATCTTAAATCTGGTGGAATTGCCGTCTAATTGCTATTTTTCAGCATGCTTTAACCCGCGTGAAAGTTGCATAATCTGGATTTTCCTTGTCTTAATTTTGCTCACTGTTTTCTTCTGCGTGATTGAAGGCATTTTAAAATCATTTGTTATCCTGCTTGTGTTTTGATTTTGCCTTAGGCTTGGCACGGAGCTTTTAGTTGCAAAAATTTTTTATTTGTGCTAAAATAGAGTAAAGGAGAAAATATGAAAGCTGTTATTTTAGCCGGCGGATACGCCAACAGACTGCGAAGCGTCACTGAAAACGGAAGGCTTGCAAAGCCTTTGCTCCCAATCACGATAGATGGGAAAACTCAACCAATCCTATATTTCATTCTAGATAAAATTAACGATGTGCACGAGTATTTTGACGAAGTGATAGTAATAAGCAATGAAAAATATCTTGCACAATTTGAGCAAGCCGCTCTTGATTATGGTTCAAAATGCAAGTTGACAATTTTAAGCGATGGCTCAACAGGGCCTGAAAATGCACGCGGAGCAAACGGAAGCTTGCGCATGGCAAACTATTACATTCCGCAAGATTATCAAGGAGAGGTGCTAGTGCTGGCGGGGGATAACTATTTTGACTTTGAGTTGTCTGACCTATTGAATTTCTACGAGAGAAAATCTTTGCTGTATAAAGAAAATTGCAATGTGCTTGTTTCAAAAGTGTATCCCGAAAGCGAAAAGGCCGCCATTGCAGATAGATTTGGCATTCTTGAATTTGACAAAAACAAACGCGTGAAGGCGCTGCAAGAGAAGCCGGGCATTGAAAAAATTAGTTCCACAAATGTCTGCTTAGCAGTTTATTTGTTTAATCGCCCAGACTTCAATCTAATTGAAACCTATCTCACCACACAGCAAGATGCTAAGAAGAGGGATAACTTAGGGCATTTCATCGACTATGTATCAAAGAATTCAAGCACATATTCGTTTGAATTTGATGGCAAGTTTATTGATATTGGCACGCCTGACGATTATTATTCTCTCGCACCAAAAACCCTTAAAAATTAAAGAGCGTTTCGCTCTTTTTTTCTGCCCGCTCACTTGTTTTCACGCACTTAATTTTGGCGGACTTTAAAATTTGCCTTGACATTTCACTTTCAATTATTTATAATAAAGAAGTTTCAATAAATGGGCGGGCAGAGGTGTCTGAGTGGTCTAAAGAGCACGATTGGAAATCGTGTGAGTTGAAAGGCTCCGCAGGTTCAAATCCTGTCCTCTGCGCCAGCGCGGGCAAAATGCCTGCTTTAAACAAAACCATAATTGTGTGGTTTTTAAATTTAGTCGGTTTCCCGCTTCTAAGAAAGAGGGTCAGCTTCCCCTTTTTCCTTTTCTTTTGAGTTAGTTATATTTTGAAAACATTGTAATTAACTCTTTTAAAATTAAAAAGAAAGGGGATTTATAGTGCAAAAACGTATGCAATAACGGAGGTTTGTTGATTATGAAAAAGAATATAAATAAAAAAGCAATTTGTGATTGGTATTCCTCCCGAGACGAAGATAGCAGATTAACAAGAAGCAGGCACGGGCAACTTGAATATCTCACAACCATGCATTATATCCAAAAATATCTAAAAAATGGTATGAAAATTTTGGAAGTTGGTGCGGGCACGGGCAGATATTCTATTTCGCTTGCAAAAATGGGTTATGAAGTAACGGCAGTGGAACTCGTTAAAGAAAATTTGCAAGTTTTAAAACAAAATGCAAAGGGAATTAAGAACATAACCGCTTTTCAGGGCGATGCGCTTGATTTGTCCAAGTTTGCAGACAATTCTTTTGATATGGTTTTGGTTTTAGGCCCACTTTATCACTTGTACAATAAAGATGACCAAACAACTGCAATTAGAGAAGCGTTAAGGGTTTGCAAAAAGGGTGGAATTTTAATGTTTGCCTTTATTCCTGTGCATAACTTTGTTGTTGGATGTGGATTTGATGAAGATTGTTCGCTAATAGAAACAATCCGCGAAAACTTTGATGAACATTTTAAACCTAAACAATTTCCAGAACAAATGTTTACAGGGTTTGAAATTGCAGATTTTAAGAAGTTATTTACAGGGTTGCCTTTTAAAGCGTTGCATTTAGTGTCCGCCGATAGCATTTTGGATTTGGAAGAAAGCAGACAGTGCTTTCACATGACGGATGAAGATTTTGATGTGTTTGCAAAATATCATCTGGCAACTTGCGAAAATCCAACCTTGCAAGGCATGGCATATCATTTGCTATATATTGGCAAAAAGATTTGATATAAGAAACAAAATAATCTTCTTTCAAGTTGACCCAAAAGGGAACTAAACAAGTCAAAACTATGGTTTGTTTTCCTTGTATGGAGGTAACACCACTTCAAACTACGGTCAAGCCGGCTGCCGCC
>CANRGF010000005.1 GCA_947630075.1 uncultured Clostridia bacterium | reverse complement strand
CAAAATAAGGAGATTTTATGATTTATCTAGACAATGCGGGCACAACTCGCATGGACGATAGCGTTTTGAAGGCAATGCTGCCATATCTTGGTGAGCAGTATGGCAACGCTTCTAGTTTGTACACCTTCGGGCAAAAGGCTCGCGAGGTGGTGGAAGAGGCTAGAAAGACGGTGGCAAAATGCCTAAACGCACAAGAGGGGGAGATTATCTTCACTTCGGGTGGGAGCGAAAGCGACAATCAGGCAATCATGTCTGCCGCACGATATGGCGCATTAAAAGGCAAAAAACATATCATTTCGTCCGCTTTTGAGCACCACGCCGTGCTTCACACTTTAAAGAGGTTGGAGAAGGACGGGTTTGAAGTAACCTACCTGCCCGTTTATGAAAACGGCATTGTGCGAGTGGATGATTTGAAAAAAGCCATTAAGAAAGACACTTGCTTGGTTACAATTATGTTTGCCAACAATGAAATTGGCACAATTCAGCCCGTTGCAGAAATTGGCAAGATTTGCTGTGAAAAGGGAGTGATTTTCCACACAGATGCAGTGCAGGCTGTGGGTCATCTGAAAATTGATGTGGAAGAGATGAACATCGATATGCTTAGCCTTTCTGCGCACAAATTTCACGGACCTAAGGGAGTGGGTGCACTCTATTGCAGAAGGGGAGTGCCCGTATATCCGCTTATTGAAGGCGGGTCGCAAGAGAGAAACAGGCGCGCAGGCACAGAAAATGTGGCAGGAATTGTTGGACTGGGCACCGCACTCGAATTGGCAATTAAAGAAATGCCAGAAGCAAACAAAAGAATGACAAAGTTGAGAGATAAACTCATAAGCGAACTATCCAAAATTCCGCATAGTGCACTGAATGGGGATAGAAAAAATCGCCTTGCAAACAATTTCAGCATCTGCTTTGAGGGAATTGAGGGCGAAAGTTTGCTCCTTTCACTAGACGAGCATGGCATTTGTGCGTCAAGTGGCAGTGCGTGCACCTCTGGTTCGCTAGACCCTTCTCATGTGTTGCTCGCCATTGGCAGACCGCACGAAGTGGCACACGGAAGCCTTCGCCTAACACTATCCAAATTCACCACAGAAAAAGAAGTGGACGAGGTGATAAAAGTTGTGCCAAAAATTGTGGAATATTATAGAAAGATGTCCCCCGTTTGGGACGAATTAGAAAAAGGAGAAAGAAAACATGTTATATAGTGAAAAAGTTATGGACCATTTCAAAAATCCGCGCAATGTTGGTGAAATTAAGGACGCAGACGGCATAGGCGAAGTGGGCAACGCAAAGTGCGGAGATATAATGAGAATGTATATCAAAGTGAAAAACGGCATCATCACAGATGTGAAGTTTATGACCTTTGGTTGTGGCAGTGCAATAGCCACAAGTTCTATGGCAACCGAACTGATTAAGGGCAAACCTATTGAGCAAGCGCTCGAAATCACAAATCAAGCGGTGGTTGAAGCGTTAGACGGCTTGCCTGCATATAAACTTCACTGCTCAGTTTTGGCAGAAGAAGCAATAAAAGCGGCCATAAAAGATTATTATGAAAAGCACCACATTCCTTTTGATGAAAAGAAATATTGTGCAGGTGATTGCGCTTGCTTGCATGAGCATGAGGCAGCACACAAGCCCGCCAAGGCAAAAGCAGAAGCAAAACCCACTAAGGCAAAAACGGAAACAAAACCTGCCAGGGCAAAAACTAAAACAACCACTTCTTCAAAAAAGAGCACAACCAATAAAAATTCAAAAAAATCAGCAAAAAAATAAAAAACAAACAAAAAATTGAGAAAAATCTCAATTTTTTATTAATTTTTTGCCAATTTTTTAATTTTTTATTAATTTTTTGTGATTTGTTTTATATAATCCCAAAGGCTTGCTTCCTTTTGATTTGAAGCGGATAAGATGTTTATTTTGTCCACCACCACTCCGTCAATCACCACTTCCACATTGCCAACCACTTCGTTTTCCTTAACGCTTTTTAGCATGCTTGGCAAATTAAACGCTAAGTTATAATTTATTTTTTCATCATTCTTTGAAACGATTGAATATTCTCGCTCTAATTTCAATTCGGTTTCTCTATCCATTCCTTTTATCTTGATTGTTTTCCCTGCCAAATCTAAATTTGAGCATATTGTGGTGGACTTATAATTTTCAAACCCATAATTTAATAAATCGCTTGCAAGTTTAAATCTTGCTTTGCTGTTTTCTGCGCCAAGCACCACAGAAATCAATTCAAAGTCTGCTCGCTTTGCCCCCACAGCCAAACAATATTTTGCTTGGTTTGTTGAGCCCGTTTTGCCACCTATGCACCCGTCATAAAAGCGAGATAGACGATTGGTGTTTGTCATTTGAGTTTTTCTTCCGCTAGGGTGAGCAAAATCTTCATTCCAAACTTGTGAAAATTCGTGATAGGTTGGATATTTCAGCACTTCATTAAGCACAATGGCTTGGTCTAGTGCGGACGAATATCCGTCTGGGGTGGGCAGACCGGTGCAGTTGGCGTAATGCGTGTCGGCAAGAGATAACTCGCTCGCCCTTTCATTCATAAGGCGCACAAAGTTTGCTTCACTGCCCGCAATGTGCTCGGCAAGAGCCACACTACTGTCATTTGCACTTGCCACAATCACAGATTTTAGCAATTCGCCTAAATTATAATTTGCGTCCGCATCTAAAAACACTTGGCTTCCGCCCATGCCACTCGCATTCTTAGAAACCAACACTTGGTCGTCTAGCGAAATTTCGCCCGCTTCAATTTTTTCAAGTGTGATGAGCACTGTCATTAATTTGGTTACGCTCGCAATAGGCAAGTGCTCGTTTGAATTTTTGCCTTCAAGCACCTTGCCCGTCTTTCGCTCTATGAGAACGGACGATTTATAGTTCACATCCGTTTCAAAGCCACTTTTTGCCAGAGCGCAAATGTCCGCTTTTGGCATAAAAATTGCCAGCACCAAACAGATTGCTAGTGCTAGCAAAAGCGTTTTAGATATATAATTCAATTTTTTCCCTTTCATAAAAACCTCTTATCGATAGTCTTTGCCAAAAGAAAAAAATTATTTAAAAAATGAAAAATTTATTATTTAAACGCAAAACACCTTTTTCATAATGAACTTAAACACATTCACAGGCACATTATCTCGCACATCCACAATCAGTTCCACCTTGCCAACGATTGACTTTTTGCCAATAGGCCCACGAGAAAGGCTATCCAAAGTGTTGCCCCAATTATCTCCCATCAAAAAGTATTCATCATCGTGCATTTTCAAAAGTTTTTGCCCGTCTTTTTCAATCACACTGCTTTCGTGCATTTCCATATATGTGAGATATTGTGAATAATATCTGCTCACATCGTCATCTTCAAGCGCGGAATAGTTGCGAGAATATAATATTGAGCCGTTCACAATCAAATTGTAGGTTAGATTTTCTTCATCTTTTTGAATGTAAAATTCATCGTTTGGCATGGCAATCAATCGCTTAATCACATATTTGCCGTCCAAAATTCCCCACGTTTTGGCTTCTGCCACCACAATGTCCCCCGGCTTATATGGAGCAAATCGGTTGATATACACAGTGTCTCCTTTCTCGTCCACACTCGACACACCGCTATTAATGGTGGGGTACATCGAAAACTGATAAACATTCGTGCGCAAATACACTATGTTAAACACAACGTGCACCAGCGAAAAAAATCCTGCAATCACAAAGGTTGCCATCAAAATTGCACCAATAAAATTAAAGAAAAGCCTTTTCCCCCTGAAATCCATACACAATCATTATAGCAAAAATCTTTTTAAAGTAAAATCAAATTAAACCGGTTTAAAAACTTTTGCCAAATTAAAAAATTCATTAATAATTTAAATGTTTTTGAATAAAATAGCTTTAGAGAGGGATTTCGCCTTAAAAGTTGAAGGAATTTACGCAAATTTTAGGAATATTAGCAAATTGTGTGAAATTTTGTTTGACTTTAAAAAATAATTGTTTTAGAATAAAAACAATGAGGGGGGGGGGTCAGGACCCTCACTTATTAGAACAAGGGAAATTTTAAGGAGGGAAAATGAAGAAAATTTTATCACTTGTAACTGGCTTATCTGTTGTGGTTTGTGGCAGCGCTTTTTTAGCTGCTTGTGATGACAAAAAAGAAGAGAATCCACCTGCTCCACCAGCCCCTGAAGCCACATTCACAGTTAAAACCGATGCTCTAACAAAGGCAAATGACGAAGTTAAAACTATTTTTGAAAAGGTTTATAACAAAACCGAAAAGAAAACTCAAAGCTATGATGCTTTTAAAACTGAGTTGAAAGAGAAATCAGACATTGACGACACAGACTATTATGTAACAGTCGGTGTGGCTGCAAACATGGGTGATGTTAGCTCCATCACAATCAACAATTTCACCTATTCTGCTTCCGACAAATTCTTATTCTCGGTTGGCAACAATAGTTTCATTGAAGATGAAGTGTTTGATTATGAGTCTGGCACGCTAAGAATTGCTGCACCTGTTGTGGCATTTGAATTGCGCGTTAGCAACCCAACAAACAAAATCAAATTAAACGATAAAGAATTTGACTTTGAATTTGATGCTGGCACAATCGGCTCATTCGATTGGTCAAAAGTTGAGTTCGGCGCAGACAAGAAAAACACAGCAGAACAAGTTGACGAAACCAATGAATATAACATCGTGGTTAGAGATTCAAGAGAGCAATTAACCGCCACTCCAGAAGGCGAATTGACAGGCGGATATTATTTAACTCGCAGTATGGTAAATAATGAACTTAAGCAATATTCCATAACAGACAATGAAAATGGCTTTGGTGTAATTTTTGGCTGGTCAGATGATGGCACAGTGAACACTAAGTTTCATGGTCAAACCATAGTGGAAGATTTCCAACATGTGGATGAAGACGGTGCAGTGAAGAGCGCAAACTTAACATATAATCTCACTGTTGTGAAAGGCGATGCTGAATTAAACGCTTTAATCACAGAAGCTGCAGCAAGAGAGGATAAAACTCTTGTGTTGCCTTGCAATTTTGAGCTTACAAAGCAACTTGCTCAAATCAAAACTGAGCTTACTATCGACCTAAATGGCAAAACTATCACCGCTAAAAAGGGTGAGGGCGCAAATGACTACTTGTTTGTTGTTGGCGATGGTGGCAAATTAACCGTCATTGGCGATGGCACAATCAAATCAAAGGACCAAAAAATATTCACAGTTTGGGACGAAACTGCAAATAATGAAGCGCTTGAAACTAACTTAGTTATCGAGGGTGGCACTTTTGAAACCGGCGATTGCGAAGTGGTTTATGTATATAATGGCAAAGCAGAAATTAAAGGTGGCTCATTCAAATCTACCGACACAACTTACAACACAGAAAGCAAAAACTACACTTTAAACTGCGAAGACACTCAATTTACTGCTGGCAAAGCAGCAATCGAAGTTACCGGTGGCGAATTCTATAAGTTTGACCCAAGTGCGTTGAACAATGAGCCAGAGGGCACTTCAAGCTATCTTCCTGAAACTGGCTATCAATCAGTTGAGGACACAACATCTCACGAAGAAGAAACTTGGCACAAAGTTGTTGTTAAAGAAGACGCTGAATAATAAAAAAAGCAAGCCTAATGCTTGCTTTTTTTGTTGCCTTTATTTGTTGGCGATTAATTCTTTTAATTGATATTCACTCTTTTTGAAGAAATCTTCCTTTTCTTTTAGTGGTTTTAATCTGCCCTTTTTGTCCGGATTTAATAAGGCATAGAAAGGCTCGAAAATGTTATCCCACGAAAAGCATTTTGATTTGTCTAGCCCAATATAGTCTGCCACATTTTCAGTTCCGCTTGGCGCAATAGGGTGGAGAAGTGTGTTTGCCACCACAATCATTTGCAAGGTGTTTGCTGTGAGGGTGGCAAGTTTTTCGCTTGTGTCTGCCAAAGGTGCACCCTTCACCCAATATTTATTTATGTTGCGGATAAACACATCAATGGCGTTGAACACCTGATGAAACTTTTTGTCAAACATAAAGCGTTCCACATCTAGAATGGTTTTCTTGCACGCTTCCATTGTGTCTAGGCTTATGGTTGCGTTTGGAATTGTGCCCGCTTTTTCGCCCTTTTCTTCACTGCCAAAATTGTTTTGTGTGGAATAGAAAATCGTGCGCAAAATGCGGTTAAACACATTTGTTAATAAGTTGCCTTCAAGCACCATAGGGTCGGCGTCTTCTGGCTTTGCATCTGGGTTAAACACTTTAGGGCTAAGACCCACATTGTTGTTTGTTAAGTTCATTGCAAGGAAGTGAATTCTAAATTGCTCAGGCGTGTAATATTTCAAAAATTCGCTAGCCATAGGTGGCTTCACACTTCCTGAAGAACTTGCCTTTTGGTTCATATATAAAATTGACTTAATTGGGCAAATTTTTGTGAGTTGAAATTCGCCTTCTGCCGCGTCAATTTTTGGGTTTTTGTTCATGTTTAAAAACAAGGCTTGCTGAGCAGGGCCATAGAAATATAGATTGTCCTCGCCCATAAACTGATAAACTTTTGCCTCACGGCTGCACCAATATTTTTTCCACTCATCTGCTGGTTTATTTTGGCTCTCTAAATATGTTTTTGTGAAACTGATTGGCGCCCAAAGGCTTTCTGGCCACACATAAAATGTTTGATTTTTCAACCCATCAATTTCAGGGCAAGGCACTCCCCACTCGCTATTATCTGTTAGGCGGAAAGGGGTGAGCGTTTTGCCTGTGCGATAGCGAATTTCATTTTTAGATAAAATTTCGCACGCACACTCGCGGTCGGTCAATTTTTCAAACACAATGGTTATGCTTGGTGCTTTTTCGTTTTTTGTTATGTCCTCAAAAGGCGGAAGGCTAGCTTTAATCTGGTTGAATTTTGTTTCAAATTCGCGCCTAATATAAATTTCTGGCGATTTAAAGAACTCTTTAATTTCCTTTGTCATAAACTGCGGAGTGTCGCCGTCTTTTTCAATTAAAGCAATCCAATCTTTCAAAAGCGGAATGCAGTTTTCAAGATTGAAATAAAGGTTTTCAATTTTCACAAGTTTTGGTTTTTTGTTTGTGAGAGTGCTTATTGGGTCAATCAAATCTTGTGGCATATATTGGTGGCCCAAACTGCACTCGTCTGCATATCCGTGCTCGCTTGTGCAATTTTCAATAGGGCATTTGCCCACCACCTGCCTGCCGTTTAAAATGCGGTTTGCCGTTTCATCAAAAAATTGCATTGAACTGCGCTTTTTCACCATTCCGTTTTGAAATAAGGTGCGGATAAAATATTCACTCGTCTGCTTGTGAATTTCACCCGTTCTGCCAAAGGCGGATGCACCAAACAAATTAAACCCAATTTCAAAATCTGAAAAAATCTGCTTTTGCTTTTTGTGATTGTCCTGCACATACTCTTCAATGGTCTTATAAGGGCAGTTGCCACTCTCTTTCAGTTGCCTAAAACTCTCCACCGCCGTTGAGCCATAACAATCAGTGCCGGACACAAAAATCACATTGTCCGCACCAATTCTATCTCGCATAAAGCGAGCAAAAACATCTGCACGCACAGTCATTCCCAAATGACCATAATGCAGCAACTTATTGCCATAAGGCATTCCGCTCGTTATCACCGCCCTTTTTGGAAAGTTTGGGCGAGGGCGCACAAAGTCCATAAATTTATCCTTTTAAATGCACAAAATATGCGCAATTATCATTAATTAATTATATCACAAAATTTACTTTAAGTAAACAATTATTTGAGAATTTGCATCTAAATGGCAAACATATTCTAGCAAAAATTCACTTGACTTGTGGCTAGCAGTGTGGTAAAATTAAATTAAGGAGAAATTATGAAAGCAAAAAATTTGTTTAAATCATTGATTGTGGCAGTTTTGCTCGTGCCATTTATGCTTGTGCTCACCGCGTGCGGCGATAAGGATGAAGAGACTGCCACTGAGCCAGAAGAAAAATTCACACCTATCGCCGCCACTGAAATATATGAGCCATTCCGCGCAGCCATGGTTAGTTTTAATGACGAAGAAACTGAGCCACCTAAAAAATTTACGTTGAATCAACGCTTGTCGATGGAAAAATTCTTTTATCAAGGAGCGTTTTCTGGCAGCTTCAAAATGGAATATAATATTTATTGTGGCGCTGATTTAGAAAATAAGGATATGTTCGAATTAATAACTGAAAAAGAGAGCCAAATGGGCATGAGTTATTCAACCACCGGGGTGGTGTTCACTAAAGATGTGGAAGGCGCAAAAAGATTATATGGTTATATGACTAGCCTAGGCGAGCCAACGCAGAGAAAATATGCAGATTTCCCAATTGTTGCACAAGAAGGTGGAATTTCTTGGGAGGAACAGTTTGCCCAATTTGGCATCAACACACAACTAAACAATGCCGAAGAATCAGGCTATGTTAAACTTGAAATTTCGCTTGAAACTGCTATTGACGACTTTAAGCAAGCGATTGTGAACAAAATAAATGAAGATTATCAATCCACTGGGCAAGACTTTTCTATTGGGTTGGAAAATGTGGCTTTCTCTGGCAAAACTTATGAAGACGGCAGAGTTGGATTTGTGATTACAATAAAGCAAGATTTGCCTGCTGAAGATTTATTAATGGACAATGCAGAAGGAACGGCCACCACTGTTAGGACGATGGAATTTATCTATAAAGATGATGAAATTGTGGAAGTTAGGGCTAGCGCGCAAATAAATCAACCTGACGGAAGGAAATATATGAGCGTTTCGCTGAGTCAAAAAATCAATAGAGGAGTTTATGACACTTCTGTGATACAAACCTACATGAATGATGCCAAAGTGAATGCAACTAAATATGAGCTTGACCCATACTTGCCAAATGAGTATTAAAAATGTGCCGCAAGGCATATTTTTTATGCTTGACAAAGCAAATAAATGCGTTATAATATTTTTAGGAGAGAAAATGAGCAAATATTTTGATTATTTGTTGGAAAAAACTAAAGCGCAGTTTGAGGGCAAAACGCGTGAAGAAAAAGTGGAAATGCTTAGGAGCAAAGGCTGTGATGAAGACAACATAAATTATATATTAGACGGCAAATTAACTAAAAAATTAATCAAAAAAATTGCCAAAAAGGGCAGAATTGGCGAGCATCAAGTACTTTTGGCAAGGGACGAGCGAAGCGAAATTTTGAAGGTTAAATTGCTCAGTCTTCCGGCGGGTGAGCGTGTGCAATATTTAATGGATTGTGGGCTTGATGAGGAGTTCGCCACGCGCGTGGCTGGGCTGGTGCAGGAAATTGAAAATAGCAAAAAAACGATTGACTAAAACGGGAGCGAGAGTTATAATTTTAAAGTAAAATGTCGAAATTAAATTTTTGCACATACTAATTTAAGGAGGGTTTATGCCAACAGGACATTCTTCTGGCGGTGGTTCAAGCCACACAGGTGGCAGTTTTGGTGGCGGTTCTAGTCACGGAATTGGAAATTCGAACAGAATGTGGCACGGCAGGCCAATGCCTCACGGACCGGGCATTGTGATAATTAATAATAGACCATATCGAATGAGCGGCGGGGCAAGCGCGGGCTTTTTCATAACAATGTTTTTAGTGTTTATTTTCATTTTTGCCGCTATGGGTGGCGGAATAATGATGGGCTCTGCTTCGAGCACTAAAAACACAATTTCTTATGATTTCATTAGATATCAAGATTTGGTGCGCATGGCGTCAAATCATGAAGATAGAATTGTGGAAGGAGAAATTAAATCAATCGAGCCGGGCTATGGAAAATTTAGAGTGATTTATGAATTTAACTATGGCAGAGAAGAGATTGAAGGATATTCATTTTATGTCTACACAAAAGAGAAATTAGACCAACTAGGTTATGGTGTGGGTGAAGAAATCGAACTTGCCTTAGATATGTCATACACTATCGGTGGCGAGCCAGATTCGGTGCCAACCGATATTGTGAATTTTGACGTTACAGACGATGGCGAATATATTAGTGCAAATAGGTCGTTCACTGTGGGCATTGTGCTCCTTGTGGGTGGCATTGCGCTCACTGTGGCATGCTTCATTGCTAGCAGCATGATTAAAAAGAAATTTGCAAAGCCTTATGAAGAAGAAGCAAATCCAACCACCACGGCTAGCACTTCAAATCAAACGCCTAAGGACGAAGCAGTTTATTGCCAATATTGCGGGGCACGCATTAACAAAGACGATAGGAAATGCCCAGAGTGTGGAGCAAAAAATAATCAATAAAAAAGGTGGCTCACTGCCACCATTTTTTATGCGTGCTTGATTAGGCTGAAATTTGCATCTTGCGACACAATCACATATTCAAATTCAATCTCTTTAAGGTTTTCGTTTGGCAAAATTAAGAAGGCGTCTTGGTTATTTTCAAAAGCGGGCACGCCTCCGCTTAGGCAGGTTGCATCTAGTTTTAATTCCGCACACAGCAAATCTCCTTGCGCCCAACTCCCTTCGCCATACATATAAATTTCTGCCGATTGTACGTCAAGGCTGTTTATAAAGTTTTGCATAGTGCTTTCTTTCTTTTGCAAAACAGGGGGCATGGTGTGGATTGTAACGAGCAAAAACACACACATTGGCACGAGCAAAAACCATCGTGAATTTTTGCAAAGTTTAGATAGCCCACTGCACGCCAAAATCAAAAGTGGGATAAAGCAAGGGAAAACATACCAATCAAGCCTGGTGCTTGAAAGGGTGAATAGAAGCAAGTTTGAAAGCATTGCGCAAAGGCAACCAATTTCCACATAACTAAATTTTTCTTTGTGTGCACATTTCAAATAAAACCCAACAGCCATAAAAATTAAGCAGAAGAAACTGCCACTGCACCAAGTTAGCAACAAGAAATAGAACGGAGCGGGGTTCAAATGTCCTTCTATGGCGTTAGATGTCCTATTCAATAAGTCATATTCAAACATTAGCCTAAAAAACTTAAATCCGTCAAATTGAAATCGTGCAATTGCCCAAATCAAAATAGGAGCGATTGAGCAAGCAAAGAAAATCAAAATTCTATGCCATTTAAGCCTTTTAAATCCATTGGTGAAAACGAGATAAAAGAAAATTGTTGGCACAAGCACAAACGCGTGCCAACTCTTAGTTAGAAAGCATAGGGCAAACATCAAGCCGGAGAGATAAATCCAATTTGGATTATCTTCAGTTTTCATCATTGCAATTATAGAAATGGTGAAAAACAGCAAGAAAATGGCGTCCGCATCGCCAGATAAAAAGCAATGCCCAGCAAATAGGAAGTTAAATGAAATAAAAATTAAAAGAGAAGCGATGCTGTACCCCCCCCCATAGCGTTTTTTGATGAACAGCGACACAATTATTGCAATCAGCACACATGATAGGGCGGAGAAAAATCTCAAACCAAAAGCGTTATAGCCAAATATTTTATAGCCCAGCATAATTGAATAATAACTTATTGGTGGCTTTAAGTTCCAATAGTCTAGGCTGCCGGCATAATAGTTGGCAATATAGTTGTGTTGCCTTAGCATTTCATAGGCGTTCACGCCGTGCCTAGCTTCGTCCCAATCTGCAATCGGGCGGACACTTCCCCTAATTCCTAAAAACACCACCACAGAAATCGCAACAATCATAAAAAACCAAGCAAGCCAAAAACTCACCGTCTGCTTTATGTTGATTTGCGATTTTGCATTTTCCATTTTACTTATTATTAATTGTGGCCTTAATGCGCCTAACACCTGCCGAAACCGCTTCTTGCTTTGCAATGCGGAAGTTCACAAGTTCGCTTGTGTTTTCAGCGTGCGGACCGCCACAAATTTGGAAGTCCACATCTCCAATTCTATAAACGGACACAATTTCGTCATCTTCCGCCTTGTGAATGCCATACGCTCCTTGTGCTTTTGCCTCTTTAAGTGGCAATTCAACGCGCTCCACTTTGATGTGGCGGTTTATGGCGTCATTCACAAACTTTTCAAGGGTTTGCACTTCATCGTCAGTAAGTTTTCTATCAAAATTGAAGTCAAAACGTAGGCGTTCGCTTGTGATGTTGCTTCCTTTTTGCTCAATGCCTGTGCCAAACATCTTTCTAAGACCAGCAAGCAACAAGTGGCAAGCCGTGTGCAAACGAGTTGTCCACACACTATCATCGGCAAGTCCGCCCTTAAACACACCAGCATTTGTGGTGCGTGCCAATTCTTGATGTTGCTTAAACGCTTCGTTGAAGCCGTCTATATCCACATTTAATCCGCGCTCGGTTGCCATCTCTTGCGTCAACTCGATTGGGAAGCCAAAAGTGTCATAAAGCCTAAAAGCGCTCTTGCCATTAATCGTGTTTTCAGGCACAAAATTTGGGTTGGTGCGCATAAATTGATTTTTTCTATCAATGCCGTTCACCACTTTTTCAAACTCTTTTTCGCCCAATTCAAGAGTTTTATTAAACTTGTCAATTTCCGCTTTGATGCTTGCCAAAATATATTCTTCTTTTTCCACCAATAGAGGATAAGCCTCATTATAAACTTCATTAATGTAGATTTTTGCAATTTCAAGCAAGTTTTCGGTTGGCAAACCAATCTTTTTGGCGTGCCTGATTGCTCGGCGCATTATACGGCGCAAAATGTATCCCGCACCAACATTGCTTGGCAAAATGCCGTTTTCATCACCGATGAGCATAACGCTTGTGCGCATATGGTCGGCAATTATTCGCATAGAGCGAGTTTGTGCATCATTTTCGCCATATTTGATGTTTAACGCCTTTTCAATGTGCGAAATCACGCCCGTGAATAAGTCGGTTTTATATCCGTCCGTAACGCCATTTAAAAACATCAACATTCGCTCGAAGCCAAAGCCTGTGTCCACATTCTTATTTTCAAGCGGTGTGTATTTATTGCCCGCGAGTTTTTTATATTGCATATACACATCGTTGCCAATCTCCACAAATCTGCCACACTTGCAATTAATGTCACACTTGCCTGCGTGGGTAGGCTTGTCCCAACGAGGGTAAAACCACTCATTGTCTGGCCCGCAAGGAGTGTTCACGGTGCCGTCCAACTCCCACCAATTATCTTTTAAATAATAAATATTTTCCTTTTTAATGCCCAAATTCTGCAAAAGGGTGGCGGTTTCTTCATCTCTAGGGGCGCTCTCATTCCCGGCAAAAACAGTTGAGCAGATTTTGCTCTTGTCCAGTCCAAACACTTTGGTTAAAAGCTCGAAAGACCACGCCGTTTTTTCTTTTTTGAAATAATCGCCAAGGCTCCAATTCCCCATCATTTCAAAGAAGGTGAAATGAGTTGGGTCGCCCACCTCGTCAATGTCCACCGTGCGCATGCACCCCTGCACATTGGTTAGCCTTTTACCCTTTGGGTGAGGTTTGCCGAGCAAATAGGGCATTAATGGTTGCATCCCCGCCACATTAAACATAACGCCCGTTTCACCATCGCCAATGAGCGACACAGCACCAATGTTCACATGCCCGCGCTCTTCATAAAATTTAAGCCACTTTTCTCTTAATTCTTTGCTTGTGATTTTCATATTTTCCTCTTAAAACATCAATTAAAGCACAAATCTAAAAATTTGTCAATCTTTTATAATTTTAGCAAGGCTTTTATCTCGCTATGAATGTCCTCAATAGGCTTTATATTTCCACCTTTTGCGCAGTCCACACTAATCCAGCCAAACTTTTTTGCCACATATTTTGCCCGCTCATAAGCGGTTTTTAAATGGTCGAAATTGCTTTCGTAAATATCTTGCTTTTTGCTGCCTTTATCTTTTAGTTCCGCACGGGTGGCGGCGAGTTTGCTGCTAATCTCCACAGGCACATCTAAAAATAAAATTTTATCCGGCCTTGGCAGTTTCAACACATCAAATTCAAAATGGTCAACCCACTCTAAAAATTTGTTTAATTCCTCTTCGCCGTGCGTGAGCGCCGCTTGATGAATCATGCTAGACGGAGTGTATCTATCCAGCAAAATATAATCATATTCTGCCAAATTATATTTTGACATTGTGGTGAGCCTATCCACCGCAAAAAGAGCATTCACTTGATATGGGTCTAACTTTTCAATTCCATTAAATTCGCCCGCCAAATACATTTTCACCGGCTCACAACCCCTGCTTTCATAGTTTGGGAAAGATAGGCTGAGGCATTTAAACCCGCGGCTAGATAAATATTCGTGCAATAATTTAGTTTGTGTTGCCTTGCCCGAGCCGTCTGTGCCCTCAATGTTTATAATCATACGCCACCTCAATCTTTTAGAGTATATCAAATCTGGCAGTTTTTTTCAAACAAAACGGACAAAATTCTAAATATTTTTAGTTTGAAAAAATTGCTTTTATCCTTTGACAAATGTTTAATAATAATTTAAAATAGAGATATGAAGAATTTTTGGAAGTACTTTTCCTTAACAGTTTTGTTATTGTTTGGCTTGCTTTGTGTGGGCGTGCTATATATGTTTTTCGTTGGCGCGCCACTTTTTAATATTAGATATGTGGGCTATAATAAAGACCATACTTCGTCCAGCTATGTTGTTGGGGCGGACACGGGCATAGACACAATTAGCCTAACCAACCGCAATTTTGATGTTAGATTCCTTGCCACAAAGGCAGAAGATAATTCTGTTTCGCTCAAAGTGCACAATGGCGTGTTTGGTTTCACCACGATTGCAAATAGCCAGCTTGAAATTAGCGAAAAGGTGGAAGGCAATGTGTTGAAGTTTGAAGTTACTGAGCCACATGGCTTTGCAGCGGTGGGCAGTTCGTATATCGAGATTAGGCTTCCAAAAGAAGAAAGCATCAATCTTGTGCTCGTCAACGAGGGTGCAACCACCACAATAAAATCTAAAACTACCACAATAACCCGCTTGAGTTACACCACCAAATCTGGCAATTTTGATTTCCAAACGGGTAAGATGGACGGGATTATGGACCTAAATCTCGGCAGAGCAAAATTCACCATTCAGCAGGCAGTGGAAACGGCAAACAACCGAGTAAACTTAAAAATGACAAGTGGCAGTTTTGATTGTTCATCTCATGAATTTGGCACTATCAACCTCATTTCCAGCACTAGCGGTGTGATTAGAGCGAAAAAATGTGATAGCCTGCAAGGTGAAAACGAAGATGCGGGCGGCAGCATCACTGTGGGTGAAGTGGGCAACGCAAACATTGAGGCGGGGGACACAAATGTTAATCTCACCTCGCTAGGCTCAGGCACAATTCTCATAGGCAAATCTGGCAGCATCTCAGTGAAAGAAGTGAAAGGCACTGCAAGGCTGGTTGTGGAGGATGGAAATCTTAATGTTGGAAAGGCTTCTTGCGAAAATGGCGTAACCGAACTGTTTGTGAAATCCGGCTCTGGAGACATCACCGTGGCTGATGCTTTCGGCAATGTGAACGCAAGCAGCAAATCTGGTAATATTAATGTAACTTTCAACGAGGGAGCAAATCATTTTAGCATTCCACCAGCACCAACTTGTGCACGCAGATTTTTTGGCAAAACTGAAACGGGCAGAATTGAAGCGCATGGCGCAGAAAACATCAACATAGAAATCACTGGTAAAGGCTCGGCTTTCATGTATCTTGAAAATGTGCTTGGCTCAAACTCTGTGAGCGGAGGCGAAGGTGAAGTGTATGTGGAAATTAAAGAGTTAACCAAAACCCAACTCCTAGATTCTGGGTTAGCACCAGATGGTTGGGCGCACTACACACTCACCACTCAATCTGGTTCGGGAGATGTTAGTGTGAACCTATCGCAAACTGAAACGCAAAACACAGGGGGCTACACCACTCGTGCCGAACGCACCACAGTGGTCAACGACAACGGCACTTCGGCAAACAACACACTTTTAGTAACCACCACTTCTGGCAATTTGAAAATAAGGGATACAATCACAAGGCCATTCTAAAAGCTGATTAAAATAAAAAAACAACACCCACGCACGCTCGGCGTGGGTGTTTAATTAAGAATTTTAAAATTTTTTTGAAAAATAGTGGACAAATTTTATTTCAATTACTATAATATACTAGACTAAAGGGAGGAAGTTATGCCAAGAGCATCTAAACCTGTTTGGATATTGTGCCCAAGATGTGAATTAAACTATATCAAAAAGAGTGATAAGTTTTGCCCAGTTTGCAAAAGAGAAATGAAATTAGTGCAGTCAAATGAGGACGATATTGGAGATTTGGAGCTCTGCCCTATTTGTAAAATTAATTTCGTGCAGAGCGACCAAGAAATTTGTGATAGCTGCAAGCAAGAGTTAGGCATTCAAGAAAATGCTGAAGGGGAAGAAAAGGAACTTGCGGATTGGCACAAATATATTTCGGACGATGATGACGATGAAGAAGATGATGAAGATGACCTCACAGACGATGTTTATGATAAAGACGAGGTGGAAACTTCTTCGGGCTTAGACGAGTTTGATTTTGCAGACGATCTTGTGGATGACGGAATAATGGACGATGATGACGCCGACCTCAAATTAGATGACCTAGATGATGAAGACGAGGATGAGGAAGACGATGACGAATATGATGATGACGATGATGACGATGACGATTATTAAAACTAAAATATAATGTGAAAAATATGTCTTAATTTGCCGATTAAGACTATTTTTTTTGTTTTAAGGAAAAATAGTTTTGGAAGGTGAATTATGAAAAAAATGCCAAACACTGTGGATAGTGTCAAGCAAAAAATTTTAGAACTAAAAGGCAAAGAGGTGCACCTTCATATAAATAGAGGAAGGCGCAAGGTGGCAACTTTTAGAGCCACCATTGAAGATGTGTATTATAGCGTTTTCACAGTGAAGTCCTGCGAGGTGGAAAATTTCATTTCAACTTTTTCTTATAACGACATCTTGTGCGGCGAAGTGAAAATTTCAAACGAGTAGAATTTGGCAGTAATAGTTGACTTTTAGCACTCTTTTAATCTATAATTAATTAAGAGAGTTTTTTATTTGCTCTATAAGGAGAATGTTTTGAAAAATTTTAATCCAATAAGAGGCTGTTGCGACTATTCACCCAAAGAGGCAAAATTTCGCGAGCAAGTGCGCCAAACAATTTTAAAAAGTTATGAAGCCAACGGCTTCAATTTGATTTCCACCCCAATTTTAGAAAATTTGGAATATCTTAATTCAAGTGATGGAGGCGATAATCTCCGCTTAATTTTCAAAACAATTAAGCGTGGCGAAAAATTAAATTTGTCAAAGCCAAATCTCACAGAAGCAGATGTGGTGGAAGAGGGTCTGCGCTATGATTTAACTGTGCCACTAGCACGCTTTTTCGCCGGCAATAGAGAAAAGTTGCCCACCCCTTTCAAGTCCATTCAAATTGATAGCGTTTTCCGTGCAGAGCGTCCGCAAAAGGGCAGGCTTAGGCAGTTTGTGCAGTGCGATATAGACATTTTTGGCGACCCTAGCATTGCTGCCGAACTTGAACTGTTAAAAACCACTCTAGACACATATTCTGCACTTGGGTTTGAGCATCTAACCGTGAAAATCAACCACAGAAAGATTTTGAATGCTGTTGTTCTCGCCGCCGGTTTTAAGGAAGAGGACATTCCCACTGTGGCAGTAACGCTAGACAAATTGGATAGCATTTCTGGCACGGGCGTTGCTATGGAGTTAATGAGCAAAGGCTTCCAAATTGAGAATATCAACCGTTTGATTGACATAATTTCGGACATTTCAAATAGCGGATTGGGCGTTGCGGCAAATTATGGTGTGGATGAGCAAGTGCTTTTAGATGTCCGTTATTTGATAGACAATCTGCGTTTGCTCACACAAAATAGGCACAACATAAAATTTGACATAACCATTGTCCGCGGTCAGGGATACTATACAGGTGCAGTTTTTGAAGTGTATGACGAAAGTTTCTCACACGCAATTGGCGGTGGCGGAAGGTATGACCACATGGTTGAAAAAATCTCTGGCGTAAGCGTGCCAGCGGTTGGCTTTGGGCTTGGCTTTGAGCCGGTTGTTATGCTTTTAAATGAAAAAGGTGCTTCGTTTGGGGCAAGAAAGAATTTGGCGCTCATTTATGAGCAAGAAGACGGCATTGAAAAGGCTTTTGAAGTGAAAGAAAAACTCATGAAAGAATATAATGTTTCACTATTTTTAAGGCAGAAAAACATGAAAGCATTTTATGATAAAATCGTTGAAGTGGCAGATTATGCAATCTCATTGCAAGACTATTTGTCAGGCAAAGAAATTAAGAAGTTGGGTTAGATTATGGAAGAAGCAAAGCAAGAGTTTATAAAAATCTATAAGGAAAACATCAAACGCGAGGGAGCGGATAAATTGCTCGACTATCTTTTAAATCAAAGCGACTTTTTCACCGCTCCTGCATCTGGGCGCAGGCACAACAATTTTCAAGGTGGCTTGGTGGAGCATTCGCTTAATGTGTATAAACGATTAAAAAACAATGTCCGATTGGAGTATGGCGATAATTATGCAGAAAAAATCAGTGAAGAAAGCCTGGCAATTATGGCTCTGTTGCATGACATTTGCAAGGTAAACACCTACACGGTGGACTATCGCAATCAAAAGATTGACGGCGCGTGGCAGCAAGTGCCATATTTCGCTTATAGCAATTCTTTGCCTTATGGGCATGGTGAAAAAAGTGTTTACATAATAAGTGGTTTTATGCGCCTCACGAGAGAAGAAGCTATGTCAATAAATTGGCACATGGGCGGGTTTGACCCGCGTGCGCAAGCCACTAGCGATTTGTTTGATTGTTATAATTTATTCCCAATCGCTCTAATCCTGCACATTGCAGATTTGGAGGCTTCATATCTAGACGAAAAAGTGAATAAATAGGAGGGGCAATGCAAACTAAATCTGCCATAAAAGATGGGTTGGAATTATATTTTGCAATGAACCGCCTAAAAACCATTATTAGGCAGGGAGCAGTTCAGTGGAAAGTGGATAGACCGCGCTTAGAAAGTGATGCCGAGCACATAGCTCTTTCCGAAACCTTGGCAATAATCATGGCAAATCAGTTGGGCATGACAAAAGATTTAGACATGGCATATCTATTGCAAATGCTCAATTTTCACGAAATTGGCGAACTTGATGTTGGCGATTTAACGCTCTACGATAAGGTGGATAAAGACGAAAAGCATAAAAGAGAACTTGAATGTGCAAAAAGGCTATTGAAAAAACTTAAAAATAGCGAATATTTCGTGGCTATGATAGACGATTTCAATAATAGGCGCTCAAAAGAAGCCAAATTTGCCCATGCAATAGATAAACTTGAAAATTGCTTAGAATTTAAAATATATGAAGATTTGGGGCAAACAAATTTAAAAAAGGGCTCGAAAGAGATGCTGAATTTTCCGCTTGTTAAAAAGATTTTGGAAGAAAACAAAGATTGCACATTTGGAGAACTTTGGTGGAGATATCACTTGCCAAATTTTGCTTGGCTAGGCTTTGAAGAGGGCGATTATAAAAACTTGCTTAAGAAGATAAAACTATCATAGCAAAATTGCAAAAACTTTAAAAATTTTTTAAAAATTCTAAAAATCAGCAAAAATCACGCGTTTTAAGGCGTGTTTTTTCATGCTCTCAGTCAATTATTAAATTGCAAGGTGAGTGATGAAAAAATTTGTGTTTGCTCTAGTTGGCATATTAATTGTGGTTGGGTTGATGATTTTCCTTCCCGCAGAGAAAAATGATTATGATTATTTGCGCTTGCACATCGTGGCAAATAGCAATTCTTCTGCCGACCAACTTATTAAATATAAAATTAAAGATGAAGTTATGCCCATTGTGGTTAACGAACTTTCTAATAATCAAGGAAAACTCTGTAAAGATTTGAGCCAAAAATTAAAAACTGCAATATTAAACTGCTGCCAAAAAATACTTAAAGAAAACAATGCTTATTACCCCGTTAGCATTGATTTTGAAAAAGAGTTTTATTCAGAGCAAACCTATTCAAACACCACACTTAAAGAAGGCTTTTATAATTCGCTTATAATCAAACTTGGCAAGGCAGATGGCGATGGCGAATATGACATTGTTTATCCACCATTAAATTTTATGAATAATTTTGAAAACGAAACGCAAATTAGTTTTAAATCGAAAATCTTAGATTGGTTTAAATCAATAAAAAATTAATCAAAAATTCGATAAAATCAATAAAAAATTCAAAAAAATAATAAAAAAATAAAGTTTTTGCTGAATTTTTTGAATTTTTAAGGGGTGGAAGATGAAAAAATTGTTAATTGCATTAATCGTGCTTGTGGTTGGTGGATTTTGCATCACGGGTGCGGTTGGCACAGTTGTCTCTATTCAAAAAAGTGGCGGGGTTGAGCCTACTGTGGCAAGAATTGAAGAAGTGTATGGTGCAACGGCAAACACACGAGAAGTGCAATCTCGCTTAAAAAAATGGGGATATTACACTGGCAATGTAGACGGCATAAACGGGCCACTCACCATTGCGGCGGTGAAGAAATTTCAAAAGAAATATGGACTAACGCAAGATGGAATTGTAGGGCCACTCACTGCAGCAAAAATGGGATTGAGTGTGTCGGGCAGCAAAAGTTCGTCCAACTATAACAGCAACGATAGGTATCTTCTTGCAAAGGTGATTTATGCTGAAGCGCGTGGTGAAAGTTACACCGGTCAGGTGGCGATAGGTGCAGTTGTGCTAAATAGGGTGAGAGATAGCCGTTTCCCAAACACCGTTTCTGGCGTGATTTATCAACCATGGGCGTTCACAGCAGTTAATGACGGGCAGATTAATTTAGAGCCAAATCAAACTGCTTATCAGGCGGCAGACGATGCATTAAATGGGTGGGACCCAACTTATGGCTCAGTTTATTACTACAATCCTAAAACTGCCACAAGCAAATGGATTTACTCAACCAAATATGTAACTACAATAGGCAACCATGTGTTCGCTGTTTAAAATTTAAAAAAATTAATAAAAAATTCAAAAATCATGAAAAATAGTCCAAAAATTAATAAAAAATTAATAATTTTAGCAAAAAAGGAGAATTCTATGCCAAAATCTAAAATTAAAAGTGAAGATTTTGAAAACGAAAAAAAGATGAAGCAGTCCAATGTGAATATGGATAAAAACACCAAAAACAAAAGCAACGCTCAAAAGGTCATTCCAATTTTGACAGTTGTGATAATTTCACTTTTGGTCATCATCACTTGCCTATTGATTGCATACTATCAAGTGTATAAATCAAACAAGCAAAATGCTAATGTGTTAGAAGGTGTTTACACTTCTAGTTATTACTCTATGGTGGATAATGTAAATAACCTCTCGGTTGACCTTTCTAAATATTCAAATCTTTCCACTAATCAAGCGAAGTTGAGCACGCTAAACGATATGATGGGTGATTGCAATTATATCTTGGCGGGGCTCAGCACGCTCCCTATAAATCAAGAAAATGTTGTGGCTTCCACAAAATTTTTTAATCAAATTTATGGCGTGTGTGAAGCCTATGCCCGCACCCTATCAAATGGCAAAGATTTAACCCAAGAGCAAGAACTTATTTTTGATAAAATAGCCCTAGTTTTATCGGAAATTAAGAGCAATTTGAACGAACAAAACTATGGCATGTACGACACAAATTTCAACTTCATAGACGCCTCAATTTTTGATAAAACAGGCATGAACGAATTGAGCACTAGCATGGGGGATATGACAAATATTGACTATCCTGCCATGATATTTGATGGGCCGTTCTCAACTGCACTTGAAACTCGTGAGGTGAAAGGGCTTGGGAATGTTGAGGTTTCAAAAGAGCAGGCGCAAACATATTTAAAAGATAAAGTCTATGCAAATAGAGATGCAAAAATAGAGTTTTTAAATGAAACGAATGGCGACATTGCCACATATAATTTTGAGATCACTTTAGATGGCAAAAAGGTTAGTGCGCAGGTTAGCAAATTGGGCGGTTTGCTCATCACGTTGTCTAGTTATGCGGAAGGCGGAGATGCCATAATGGGAGGCGAAAAAGCGGGCGAAATTGCCAAAAACTTTGCTAACAACATCGGCTTTGAAAAAATGGATGTTGTTTGGCTCGAGATTCATGAAAATGTGGCATACATTAATCTTGCCTCTGTGATTGATGATGTGATTTATTATCCCGACCTTGTGAAAGTGAAGGTGGATTTAACTACACAGGACATTATTGGTTTTGAAGCCTTAAATTACGCTCTTAACCATGTGGAAAGAGAACCAAAATTTGTGTTTGGAGAAAACGAGGCGGAGCAACTTTTGGGGTTTGACTATGAGGTTATCAAAACTTCCAAGGCGGTCATTCGTCTGGATAGCGGAAAGGAAATTAGTTGTTATGAATTCTTTGTGGAAAGGATAGACGGCAATTATTTCTACTATATTGATGCCGTTAAAGGCGAGATTGCAAAGGTGATGAAATTGGTTTCAATGAATGGCGTGCAGAAACTAATTTAATCAAAAAATTTATTAAAATTTCGAAAAAATATGCAAAAAATATGAATTTTTGCGTATTTTTTATTGTTTTTTAAATTTTTTATTAATTTTTTATTATTTAAAAATTCCAAAAACCTTTCAGGCTTAATAAAAAAATAATTTAAAATTAATTTTTAATTTATTTGTCTTTTATTTTGCATTATGTTATAATTTGTTTATATAAATATAAACATCTCAATTTTTGCAAATTATTGTCGGGCGCAAAAGTGCATTATTAAATAATTTTGACGAATTTTGGGATAATAAAAAGGGGTGGGATAGTTGAAAGCAAAATTTAGGTTTTTATATGGTGCAATTATCTTATTGCTAGCGGTGTTCACTGTTGGCGTATGCGCACTCTCCTCAGTTGGCAAAAAAATGGAAGTTGCCAAGGCGGTGGGTTCGGGCACTAATGAATATAGTTTTATAGACGATTTTAGCGGAGTGATTTTTTCGGTTGAGAAAGTTGCTGTTAGAGCAAACGAAAATTTAACCGCACTAGATTTTTCAAACGACAACTTTATAACCCCACTCTATGAAAACGACAACGAAGAAAGCGTAACCAAAAAGATGTTGGTGAGGGACACTTCTCCTGAAAACGGGCTAGACGCTGTTTATTTTAAGGACATTCCAAACGGCACAAAAAATCCAAATAAATATGTTGTGTATGACGGCGAATTTGTGATGCTCAACAACTTATGGCGGGGCACAGGCAAAGATAGATATGCTTATAGCCCAGACCAATCAGCTTTTGTTAAAAACGAAACAGGTTTTCAAAAAGAAAATTTGAGCGAAGCGGTTTTAGTGTCGTTCGGTCAATATTTTAGATACTACACTTCAAGCGGGACGGGTGAAGATGTGCAATATGGCTTGGCGGGTCAAACGCCATATCGCGATGCGCACAATAATAACCAAGAAGTGGAAGCGGAAAATTCTGGTGCAAACATAGAATTTTTATCCGTCAGTGCAATGAAGGACGGCAGATCTCGCCCACTATCTCTGCCTGGGTTGAGAATGTATAGCGATTCGTATGTGGATTTTGCTTGGATTATTCCGCAGGTGGACGGCAACGAAGGATATTACACAATCACGGTTACATATAGGCACAGCGGTCAGGTTAGCCAACTCAATTTCAGTTTTTATCTATTGTTCGGCACTTCATATTATTCCAACATAACGGATAATAACGGCATTTCATATTCTTCTCAGCCAACTATTTCAAACACCACAAACGATACGGGCATGAATAGGTTTTATATCGGCAAAGACGATGTGGATATGGAGCAAAATTATCCAACTTTAACCTATGATTTTTCTAAATACACAGTTTCTTACGACCACATTGCCAATGGCATAACCACAAAATATTCATATAAAATGCAGTTGAATAGCGCCGGCACTAGGGCGCAGTTGGTTATGGCGGTGAATGGTCAAGATGCC
Source organism: uncultured Clostridia bacterium (assembly GCA_947630075.1). Taxonomy (GTDB): domain Bacteria; phylum Bacillota; class Clostridia; order Christensenellales; family UBA1242; genus Onthoplasma. Next base: position 658 of record CANRGF010000005.1, on the reverse strand, counting down.
AACACCTTTGAAATGGGTGAATATAATCGCAATGGTGCAAACATAGCGGTTTTGGTGTTCACAGAAGTGGGTGAATATAATTTCAGCCTAGAATATCGCTATGATGGATACACTCCGGGCAGCGCACCAAACATGAATTTGAAACTAGACAACTTACACTTGTTCGTTCATGGCTACGAATTGAAATATGCAAAAACCAGCACAAATGAAGCCCAGATGAGATACATCACTTTTGCTAGGCCGGTTATTTCAAGCCAAGATAAGTCCTACCCTTTAAGCGTTGGCTTGGTTGTGCCAAACGGATATGTGAAAGATAGCACATTCAATCCAAACACCAAATTGGGCGTGATGTTTGACACCACTCAATCATCCACTCGCAAGGTGGGAGATGTGGAAGCGTTGCGCACTGCAAACATAGCCTATTCTGGCGAGGGCGGAGCAAATCCTATAAGCGAACTTTTAGAAGGCGGGGAACTAAAAATTGAATTTATCAAGTCAAACTTCGGTGCTCTCTGGCTAGACGCTAATGATAACTACACAAGCACAAAAAAGAGTGAAGAAGGAGCAATCACGGGTGGCAGCCTTTATTACTACGGCTCAACCAAGGCGGCACTTATCGCTTCTAGTCCACTTGAATATAACAACCTAACCACTTTCA
>CANRGF010000004.1 GCA_947630075.1 uncultured Clostridia bacterium | reverse complement strand
GTGGCAATGGCTCCATTTTAATTTTACAATGGCCATACTGACCGCGACCGCCCGATTGTTTGATATATTTGCCTTCAGCCTCAACTGCCTTGCGGATTGTTTCTTTATAAGCAACTTGTGGCTTGCCAACATTAACATCAACATTAAATTCGCGGCGCATTCTATCCACCAAAATGTCTAGGTGCAACTCGCCCATACCTGCAATGATTGTTTGGCCTGTTTGATCGTTTGTGTAAGACTTAAAGGTTGGGTCCTCTTCCATAAGTTTTGCAATGGCAATGCCCATCTTTTCCTGTGCTGCCTTATCTTTTGGCTCAATGGCCTGCTCGATAACTGGCTTCATGAATTCCATTTCTTCCAAAATGATTGGATGGTCTTCATCGCAAAGGGTGTCGCCCGTGCCGGTGTTTTTAAGACCAACAACTGCGCAGATATCACCAGCCAAGATTTCTGGGATATCCGTTCTTTCGTTTGCATGCATGTGAAGCAAACGGCCGACACGCTCTTTCTTATCCTTAGTGGAATTAAGCACATAACTACCAGCGCTCAATTTACCGCTATAAACACGGATAAATGTGATTCGTCCAACATAAGGGTCAGTGGCAATTTTGAATGCCAAAGCCGCAAATGGCTCGTTATCGTTATTATTGCGTTCAACCATACTGCCATCTGGAAGCTTGCCTTTGATTGGAGGCACATCAACTGGGCTTGGCATATAGTCAACAACTGCGTCCAACAACTCCTGAATGCCCTTATTCTTGGCAGCAGTGCCGCATAGAACTGGGAACATTTGAAGTGTGCAAGTTGCCTTGCGAATGCCCTTTTTAATTTCATCAATGGTCAACTCTTCGCCTGCGAAGAATTTCTCCAAAAGGGCTTCATCTGTTTCAGCAACAGATTCAATCATTTTTTGCCTATATTCTTTGCATTGAGCAAGCATATCAGCAGGGATTTCTTCTTCTCTATAATCTTTGCCTAAATCATCATAGAAAACATACGCCTTCATCTTGATTAGGTCAACAATGCCTTTAAATGTTTCCGCCTCACCGATAGGAAGTTGAAGAGGAACGGCGTTTGCGCCCAACACGTCTCTAATGCTTTGAACGGCCTTCAAGAAATTTGCATCGTTAATGTCCATTTTATTGATAAAGCACAATCTTGGAACATTAAATTTGCTTGCTTGACGCCAAACATTTTCACTTTGAGCTTGCACACCAGCACGCGCACTAAATAATGCAACGGCTCCGTCCAAAACCTTTAGTGAACGCTCAACTTCAACAGTGAAGTCCACGTGTCCTGGAGTGTCGATAATATTAATTGAGCAATCTTGCCACTTGCAAGTGGTGCAGGCAGATGTGATTGTGATGCCGCGCTCTTGCTCTTGCGCCATCCAGTCCATAGTGGCTTCGCCATCGTGCACTTCACCAATCTTATGATTTATGCCCGTGTAGAACAAAATACGCTCGGTTGTGGTGGTTTTGCCCGTGTCGATATGCGCCATAATACCAATATTTCTAACTTTCTCTAATGGAACTTGTCGTGCCATAATATCCCCCTAAATTAAAAGCGGAAGTGAGCAAACGCTTTGTTTGCTTCTGCTTGCCTATGCATATCATCTCTACGCTTAATTGCGCCGCCTGTTTGATTAAATGCGTCCACAATTTCTGCGGAAAGTTTGTTTTCCATGCCACGCTCATTACGCTTGCGGGCAAACATAACCAACCAGCGAATTGCGAGCGTTTGCTGCCTATCGGCAGACACTTCTAGCGGAACTTGATAGTTTGCTCCGCCAACGCGCCTAGCTTTAGTTTCAAGCTTAGGCTTAACATTTTCAATAGCTGCTGTTAAAATATTAAGTGGTTCATCTTTCAATTTCTCGCCAGCGAGTTTCATTGCGCTATAAACGATTGTTTGTGCAATGCCCTTTTTGCCGTCCATCATCACCTGATTTACAAGTTTAGTGACCAAAACTGAATTATAAAGCGGGTCTGGCAACACTTCTCTTTTGACAGCCTGATTTCTTCTTGACATATTTTCTCCTTATTTTAAATTTTAATTTTTAAATCATAAATTCAACACAGCCACACTAATTGGTGTGCTAACAAATTTATTATTTAGGCCTTTTTGCGCCATATTTAGAACGACCTTGTTTGCGCTTTTGCACAGCGGCAGTATCCAACGCACCGCGCACAACATGATAACGCACACCTGGAAGGTCTGGCACACGACCGCCACGCACCAACACAACATTGTGCTCTTGCAAATTGTGGCCTTCGCCTGGGATATAGCAAGTGGTTTCCTTGCCTGTTGAAAGGCGAACACGGCAAATCTTTCTTAATGCCGAGTTTGGCTTTTTAGGTGTGGTGGTGGTAACAGTTAAACAAACACCGCGCTTTTGAGGGCACTTATCCAAAAGAATAGATTGGCTCTTTTGAGTTTGCTTAACTCTGCCTTTTTTAACTAATTGATTAATTGTAGGCATTTTTCCTCCTTGAAAATTTGTTAATAAATCACTTCGCTTGCCCTAAACTCAATTATGAGCCGCAGCCCGCAAGTGAAACTTGCTAAGGGCAAAGCGCCGAATCCCCACCGCTACAATGTGGGGGTCGTTATTTACAAACAGCATTTTGTACTATAACGAATTAATTTTATTATAAAAAAAAAGAATTGTCAATAGATTTTGGCAAATTTACTGACAATTTTTTATTTTACTAACCTATTAAATTAAATCTTTTTCGTAGTTGATTTTGAAGAATTGGGTGGTTTTATCCGTAACTTTCACTTCATCGCTAATTTCAATATCTGCGATAATTAAAATTTTGTTGCCAACCGCCAACACAGGAATTGTGTCCCTCATGCGCTGTGGGATTTTCTTATCAATAAAATAGTCCTTCAATTTCTTGCTGCCCTTCAAGCCAAGTGGCGCAAATGTGTCCCCTTCCTGCCTAAAACGCCAAACTGCATCTTCTGGAATTGCTTCGTAATCTACGATGTGCTGATGTGGCTTTGGCTCGGTTTTAACCTTGCTTGCCGTTGCACGAATCACACCATAATCGTCTATTTTTAGTTTGCCGTGCCTAAATTGATATTCTCCATGGCTTGCAACCTTTTTTATTGCACCGATTATTATATAGTCATACTCCTTGCAAACTTTCAATTTGAAAGGAAGGTTGATAATGCTGCCATTATTTGCTTCCAAAGCAAATTCGCGCACCATATTGATATGTTTGCTTTCAATATCCTGAAGGGCAAAACGCTTAAACACCTTCATCAAAATGCGATTTACAAGCACCTCATCTTGATAGAAATAAGATAGCGGAACTTTCACATAATCTTTGCCGTCTATCACCGTGCCAAGATTGATTTGCTTATTGATGAAATCGTCATCTTTCGCGCAGAATTCTGCAAACTTAACGATGCTTCTATCCACCTGCCTAAATTGGCGGCGCAGAGTTGGCATAACAACATTGCGAATGTAGTTGCGAGAATAAGTGTTGTCCTTATTCGTTTCATCTTCCACATATTCAAGACCAAACTCGTCTAGATACGACATTATCTCTTCGCGTGGAGTGTTTAACAATGGGCGGATGTAAATTCCATCACGCACAGGCTCCATGCCACGCGCACCGGCAAGTGATGCCCCGCGCACAATGTTTAAAAGCACTGTTTCTGCTTGGTCGTACATGTGGTGAGCGAGTGCAATTTTATCCACCAAGCCTTTTTTAATTAAGGTTTCAAACACACCATATCTAACTTTTCTTGCAGCTTGTTCTATCGATAATTTTTCTTCCTTGGCAACCTTTAATGCTTCTCCCTTAAATTTATAGGCACGAATTTTATTGTCCTTGCAAAACTGCATAACAAATTCAACATCTGCCGCACTGTTCTTGCGAATGCCGTGGTCAACAGTAACCGCAACCACTTCACAATCCAGCTCAGTTTTGATTGAGTTGAGATAGTGCAATAGAGCAATGCTATCTCGCCCGCCCGAGCAAGCCACGCCGATTATCTCGCCACGGTTAATCATTTTGTTTTTCTTAATATAATCTAAAACACCTTCCATACCAATCTCCATTTGTGATTAAACTTTGCTTTTATTATACAACAAAAACAAGAATTTTGCAATAGCATTTTTTAAAAATTTGAAAAAAACCGCAAAAATCAATGAAAATTTGCAGTTTTTAACGTTTTTTTTGATAATTTAAAAATTTTTTTGATTTATTTGTTTTTTAGATATGTGCGAGCAACCAGCACGGTCATGTCGTCCTTTGCGCTATTTTCGTTTAATGATATAGCCTCATTTAAAATGCTTTCGGCAATGCTTTGAGGGTTGTTTGTGGCTAGAGCTGAAACATATTCAATGAAGTTTTCTTGACTGGCAAAAGCATCTGTTATACCGTCCGTTGCCATGATAATTATGTCCTTTGTGGAAATGGTGGTTTTCTTCGTGGCAGGAGTGATATTATCGAGTGCACCAATAGGAAGCGCTCCTCCTTCCACCAATTCAATTTTATCCTCCCTTTTGATTACTCCAAAAGGCGAGCCCACCTTTATGAAATCTGCAAGGCTTTTATCTAAATCTATTAGGCAGACATCAAGAGTGGAATAACTCTCTTGATTGTTGATTGCCAGAAGTTTATTCACGCTCTCTAAAATAATTTCATTATCAAAGCCAACGCGATAAAAATTTTCAATAAGGCCGAGCGTCATGGCACTCATTTTATGTGCAGATTTTCCACTGCCCATGCCATCGCACAAGGCGAGCAAAAATTTTGTGCCACCCAAGCGAATGATGCTATGGCAATCTCCGCTCTCTTCATTGCCAGATTTATTGCAACTTGCAAGCCCAAACACGCAATCATATTTATTTAGTTTGTGAAGGGTGATTGTGTCATAATTCCCTTCTTCAATCGGTGTGGCTGACGTGATTTGCATTGGCAAACGGCAAACTTCACTCACCGCCTTTTCAATAACGGGATGGGGCGAGCCTGATTTCACCACCAACATAGCGGAAAAATCATTGTTTTTTTCTTCATATAATAGCACTTCTCTGCATTCAACATTCGCACTCAATAGGCGGGAGACAATTTTATTTTCGCGAGCCATATCAAAGGTTACATTCGTGTCTATCTCTTCTCCTATATCCAAAAGCAGTTGGGACACCGCACCCATTTGTTCGGCAAGCAGAATCTTCACATTATTCACATCGGCTTGCATGTTTTTATATTGCCTATATTCATCGCTCAATCTATTAATTAAATTGACTAAATAACTTAATTTCCCGCACCTAGAAGAAAGTCCGCTTGGAATGTCTAGCAACGAAACTTTGCCTTTATTTATGGCAATTTCAATTAAATTTTCTAAATTTGAGCGGGTGTCAAGCCCCAAAGAACGCGTGCATTTGTTTTTATCTAAGCAATCCTTACAGCAGTTTGCGCAGACTTCTCTTGTGAGCATTTTTATCAGTTCTTCTTTCCCCAACTCGCGCTTAACCATATTTAGGTGGAGTTGCTTCATATCCAAAAACACATTGCTAAGTTCACTCATTCTTTTGCGTATGTTTTTTCGTGTGGTGTTGATGAGATTTCTTGAACTTATTTCCGTGCTCTTCACATAAACTAAATCTGCTAGTGCCGACATGATTTTATTTGGCAAAAGAAGATAAATTATCCCCGCCAAAACGATTGGTGCTAATGCGTATAACATTTTCGCTCCAGTGGATATAAAAAAGTATTGAATGAAAGCATCTAAAATAAATGTGAGGCAAACAATTCTAAATTTTTTCTGAGCGGGAAAAATGTTTGCCACAAGCAGAAGAATGGCAAATTCTGCAATCGGCACGAGCGAAACTTGACTAAGCGACACTCCCAATCCAAACGAGAGCGACACAGCCACTGCAATAGGCAAATTTTCAGTGCGCAACAACACAAAAATTAATAGCATTATCACGGCTCGATAGACGGCAAAATCCATAATCTTAATCGGAGCCATGCCAACCCCTAAAAGTGCCACCACAAACAAAAAGCAAATGCTTTCGTCAATGGTCAATTTAAAGCAATTTTTTCTAAGCAACAACACTTGCAAAACGGTTATCATCACATATAGCGAAATAATCCCCAAGATTAGATAAAAGATGATTGCGAAAATATCTGTGCGATTATAATAAAAATATGTAATTAGCGACACCACAAAAGCAAGAAATATGCTAAGCAAGGCAATGCGCTTTTTTAATATTCGATGAAGATAAAAGACAATTAAGCCAACCGCCACAACTGTGAGTGCCACATAAAATGATTTTAAATTTGGCGAAACTGCCACGGCAGAAGAAAGGGTGAAAACTGCCAACAATTTTTCATTTAATCCAACAAAAATGCACGCAAAATAAAAGGCAAATAGAAATGGTGAAAGGTTATTTATTGTGGCGTTTGAAAGCACTAAGCAGACGAAAAACAAACAAAAATATTTAATGGCGTTTTGAAAATTTAAGTTTTTAATTTTGCTCATGCAAAGCAATTTAACACAAAAAATTTTTTGAATTATATGAAAATCATGGCAAAATCACGCAAATTTGCGCAAATTTTATATGTTTTTAAAAATTTTTATCAAAAAACATTTTAATAAAAAAAGAAAACCAACAATGAATTGGTTTTCACAAAATAAAAAATGGACAAAAAATTGCCCATTAAATTAATTCGATAATTGCCATTTCGGCATTGTCGCCTTTTCTTAAACCTGTTTTAAGAATGCGAGTGTAGCCACCTGCTGTGCCAAGCTCTTTTGCGCGTGCGGCATATTTTGGAGCGTAAACATTAAATATTTTTTCCAACAATGGGTCTTTAATGTTGTCTATACGCGCAAGATAGTCTGCTTTCTTTTCGCCCTTTCTGCGCTCTTCTTTAACTGTGTATAATTTAGCCTTAATGCGCCTACGAGCAGCAAGTTTTTTAGGACCGTCATTCATAACTTCGCGAGTGGTCTTTTCACCTTTTTTATTCACGCTATTCTTTTGAACAGTTACCACATCTTCATAAGAGTTGATTGCAAGAGTTAAGATTTTCTCTGCGTAACTTTTCAAAGATTTTGCTCTTGTAAGAGTGGTTTCAATTTTGCCTTTCCAGAGAAGGTCGGTGGCTTGATTTCGCATTATTGCCAAGCGCTCTTCTGTGGGACGACCTAATTTCATAACTTTCATCTGTCTTCTCCTTAATAATTTTCGTTGCCTTCAAGAACAATGCCCAAGGCTTCAAGTTTATTTATAACTTCTTCCATAGATTTAGCACCCATGTTGCGAACTTTCATCATCTCGCCACGAGTTTTCTTTGCCAAGTCGCCAATAGTGTCTATTCCGGCACGCTTTAAGCAATTATATGAGCGAACGCTCAACTCCATTTCTTCAATAGGTTTTTCAAATAGTTTTGTGCGTTCATCCTCTTTCCTTGCCACTAGGATATTGACACCATCCATACCTTCAACCAATTCAACAAACATTGTTGCGTAATCGTTTAAAAGTTTTGCAGAAAGAGCCACCACTTCTTTTGCCGTTGATGTGCCACGAGTTTGGATATCCAAAACAAGTTTGTCATAATCTAGGCTACGACCAACACGGCTAGATTGCACTTCAAAATTTACGCGCTTAACAGGGGTGAAGAGTGAATCGATTGCCACGAAATCCACCTCATCTGAAAAATTTTTGTTGCCGCTAGCTGGCACATATCCGCGCCCTCTGCCGACATACATTGTGATGTTTAAATCAGCGTCTTCATCAAGTGTGCAGATATATTGCTCAGGATTCATAACTGTGATGCCGTCATCGCAAACAATATCTTTTGCATAAAGCACGCCTGCACCTTTCTTTTTAAGCGTCATAGTGCCTTTAAAATCTTCTTCTGTGCTTTCGGTCTTAACTGCAATGGCTTTTAGGTTAAGCACAATGTCTGGCACATCTTCAGTTACACCCTTGATTGTGGTGAACTCGTGCAAAACATTTTTAATCTTCACGCCCACGATTGCTGCTCCTGGAAGTGAACTAAGCAATGTGCGCCTAAGCATGTTGCCTAAGGTTATGCCAAAACCCTTCTCCAAAGGCTCAACGGTGATGATTGCGTGAGAGCCTCCATCTTGCTCCTCTAAAAGTATTTTTGGTTTTTCAATTTCCATCATATTTTTATTCTCCTATTATCTTGAATAATATTCAACAATCAAGTGTTCTTGAATGTTCAAATCTATATCATCTCTTTCAGGAAGAGCCAAAACTTTGCCGGTGAGAGTGTTTGTGTCAAACTCCAACCATTTAGGTGTGTTGACCTTCAAACCTTTAAGGCTTGCAAACATTTCAAGATTTTGCTTGCTTTCTTTAACAGCAATCACATCGCCAACTTTAACTTGATAAGAAGGTATATTCACTTTCTTTCCGTTTACTGTGATGTGCCCGTGGTTGACAATCTGCCTAGCTTCAGTTCTTGAAGAACCTAAATTTAAGCGATAAACAACATTATCCAACCTCAATTCAAGCATCTTTAAAAGTGCCCAACCTGTGCTCTCTTTGCTACGAGTGGCCTTTTCATAATAGTTTCTAAATTGTTTTTCAAGAATGCAATATGCTCTGCGCACTTTTTGCTTCTCTCTAAGCTGAATGCCATATTCGCTAACTTTCTTTCTGCCTGTTGCGTGAACTCCCGGAATGACTGGGCGTTTATCAAACGAGCATTTTGTGAGACATCTTTCGCCCTTCAAGAAAAGTTTGCAACCTTCTCTACGGCATTGCTTACAATCAGGATATAAATTCTTTGCCATAATTCCTCCTATAACCTTCTTCTCTTAGGTGGTCTGCAACCATTGTGCGGAATTGGAGAAACATCTTTAATCATTGTAACTTGCAAACCAGCAGCTCCAACTGCGCGAATTGCTGCTTCACGCGCTGGATTAGAGCCTTTAATATAGATTGCCAACTTTGTGATGCCAAAGTTTGGAGCATTCTTTAAAACTGTTTCAACCGCATCCTGACCAGCGTAAGGGGTGGTCTTTTTAGCACCCTTATTGCCACGAGCGCCGGCGCTGCTTTGAGCCAAAGCGTTGCCGTAACTATCGGTTAATGTAACCAATGTGTTGTTTGCATTGGCAAAAATATGCACAGCACCTTCGCCATTGCTAACTAAAATTTTCTTTTTCTTTGTTTCTTTTCTAGTGGCCATTATTCACTCCTTACTTCTTCTTATTAGCTATCGTCTTCTTAGGTCCTTTGCAGGTGCGCGCATTTTGTTTGCTAGATTGCCCACGAACAGGCAAGTTTGCAATATGGCGAAGCCCACGATAGCATCTTATTTCTTTTAAACGCTTAATGTCTAATGCAACATCTTTGCGCTTTTCGCCTTCCACAACATAATTTGCTTCGATATATTTACGAATTGAAGCAATTTCGTTTTCGGTTAGGTCTTTAACTCTTGTGTCTGGATTAATGCCTGTGGCTGCCAAAATTTTATTGGCAGAAACACGCCCTATACCATAGATATAGGTCAATCCAATTTCAACTCTTTTTTCATTTGGTAAATCCACACCGGATATACGTGCCATTTTCTTCCTCCAAAAAATATTTTATAAACACACAATGCCAAAATGCCGCGAGACATTGTGCCAATTTTCAAAATTAATCTTAGCCTTGGCGTTGCTTATGCTTAGGATTAACGCAAATAACCATAACTCGGCCGTTACGCTTAATTACCTTGCATTTGTCGCACATAGGTTTAACTGATGGTCTAACTTTCATTTTTTTCTCCTTATTAATAAATTAGTTTTTATCTCGCCAAACGATTCTGCCCTTTGTTAAGTCATACGGGCTCATCTCAACCTTAACTTTATCTCCAACCAAAATGCGGATATTGTTTGTGCGCAACTTGCCTGAGATATACACGGTGATGAGGTGATTATTCATAATTTTAACTCTAAAATTTGTGTTGCCCAAAACTTCAACGACTTCACCTTCGGCTTCGATAACATCTTTTTTCGACATTCTTACTCCTTATTAAAACCTTTTAATAGATTGTAGATTTCGGTGCTAGTAACGGTGGAAGAATTATACTTTTCAATCAACTCGTCACTATGTGCCACAAATTCAACGTGTTTTGGATTTTTGCGCTTTGGATTATCCTTTTTTCGTGCCTTACCATCTATTATAGCAAGATAATTATTTTTGTCAATAGAAACCACTAAAAATAATCTATTTTTGTTGTGTCCAAGAATAGGTTTTACCACATCTCCAACGGCAAAATTCGTTTCCATAACACTCCTATAAACTAAGAATTTCCACACCATCTTTTGTGATTAAAATGGTGTTTTCATAATGTGCACTTGGCTGATGGTCAACTGTGGTTACAGTCCAATCATTATTTTCCAAATACACCGCCCTTTTGCCCATTGTGGACATAGGCTCAACAGCGATTGTCATACCCTCTTGAAGCACGATGCCAGAGTTGTAATTGCCATAGTTTGGCACGAGTGGGTCTTCGTGCAGGTCTTCGCCCACACCATGGCCGGTGAGCTCTCTCACCACACCATAACCGCGCTCTTCCAGATAAACTTGCACGCGATGGCTGATGTGCCCCAGCCTTGAACCCGCTTTGATGCCTTCAATGCCTGCAAAGAAACTTTGCTTTGTGGCTTCAATTAGTTTTGTTTTTTCTAGCGATACATTTCCCACAGGAAATGTCCTTGCCGCATCGCTGTGATATCCTTCCCAAATCACTCCACAATCAATGCTGATTATGTCCCCTTCTTTTAGAGGAACATTTGAGCAAAATCCGTGCACAACCTGTTCGTTTACACTTGCGCAGATTGTGAATGGAAATCCCTCATAATGCAAGAAGGAAGGTTTTGCGCCTTGTGAAATTATGAATTTATAAGCCAAATCGTTAAGGCGCAAACTGGTTTGGCCGGGGAAGATGTGCTCTTCCAACATTTTTAAGCAATCACTTAAAATCTTGCCGGCTTTGCGCATTTTTCCTATCTGTTCGCTATTTTTTATTGTTATGTTCATTTATTGCCCTCATAACATCTTCCGCCACCTTGTCTGGCGAGCGGTCTGCGTCAACTTTGATTAATAAATGTTTTGCTCTATAAAACTCAATTAGTGGATGAGTTTGCCTGAAATATTCTTCAAAGCGTTTAGCTATGCCTTCTGGGGTGTCGTCTAGGCGCTGCTCCAACTTGCCTTTGCAAATTGGGCAAACATTTGATTTAACTCTAAGTTTGCTAAACACATTGCCACATTTTGAGCAAGTGAGCCTATTTAATAGGCGTTTTAAGGCAACTTCTTGCGTGAGATTTAGATACACCACTAAATCCACATCGCAAATCTTTTCCATTTCCCTTGCCTGCTCCAAATTCCTTGGAAAGCCGTCAAACACATAGTTTTGTCTTTTACTGGTTTTCAACTTTTTTTGAATGGTTTTAAGCACTGTGTCTAGTTCAACCAAGTTGCCACTCGTTTGAACTTCTTTAATATGTTTGCCGAGAGCCGAGCCTGTGGCAACTTCATCTCGCAAAAGCTGCCCCGTTGAAATCAAGTCAAATTCAAGTTCTTTTTCAAGGCTCGCCACAAGAGTGCCCTTGCCCGAACCTTGAATACCTAGAAGAACAATATTCATTATTTAACCCCTACTTTAAAAACCCTCTATAATTGCGCATCATCATTTGCGCTTCCAACTGCTTATCAAATTCAAGTGCAACCGAAACAACGATTAGCATACCTGTTGCCGTGAAGGCTGAGGTTAAGCCAGCGTGCCCGATTAGGTCGCTTGAGAACAACAATGTTGGGATAAGTGCCATAAACGCAAGGAATATTGCACCAAATAGTGTGATTTTTTTATTGATGCTATTTAGATATTGGCTAGTAGGTTTGCCCGGGCGTATGCCTTGGATAAAACCACCATTTTGCTGGATATTGCGAGCAATATCGTCCGTGTCGAAACTGATCATTGTGTAGAAGTAAGCAAAAGCCAAAATCAAAAGCGACATAACTATTGCATAAACCCAAGTGCCTGTGCCTAGCCAATTATTCCACCATCTAATGAAACCATTATTGCTATTAGGAGCAACAATGCTCATGAGCATTTGTGGGAAGGTGAGAATTGCGTTTGCGAAGATGATTGGCATAACTCCGTTGGCGTTAACCCTAATTGGAATATAAGTGGATTGACCGCCATACATCTTTCTGCCCTTCATTTGCTTTGCATATTGCACGCCAACACGCCTTTCGCCTCCGTCAACAAACACAACAAGTGCAAAGATTGCAATCAACACGATTAAGAACATCACCAACTGCCAAACGGCGGTTTGCACTTCTTCGCCACCTCTAAAGATGGTTCTAAAATTGTTCATAATAGCGTTTGCAAAACTAGACAAAATGCCGACAAATATTAATAGGCTCATGCCGTTGCCAATGCCGATTTCTGTGATTTTTTCGCCCAACCAAACGGTGAACATTGACCCAGCCACCAACATAAGCACAATGAATGAATAACATAAATATTCTTTGCCGAAGAATAGATCTAACTGCGTGCCACCGGCAACTGTGCCAAACCCGACCGCAATGCCTATTGCTTGCGCAAGAGATATGATTAAGGCCGCAATCTTAGTGTATTTGCTAATCTTGCGCTGACCATCTGCACCCTCTTTTGAAAGCCTTTGCCAACTTGGAATAACTGCCGCTAAGAGTTGAATGATAATCGAAGCGGTGATATATGGCGAAACGCCAAGTGCCAAAAATGAGCCCTGAGAAAGCGCACCACCGCTCACAGCAGACAACAAGCCCAAGAAAGTGTTTGTGTCGGTTGTGGCGAAGCCAAGTGCGGACTTATCTATGCCGGGGATTGGCAACCAGCACCCGAGGCGATAAACAAACAACAGTGCAAGTGTTAAAAGCAGTTTGTTTCTAACCTCTTTGATTTTAAAGGCGTCTTTAAGCGTTTTAAACATTATGCCTCCTCAACTGTTCCACCAACTGCGGTAATTTTCTCCTTTGCCGAATTTGTGAATTTGTTTGCTTTCACTTTAAGAGCAACTTTCAATTCACCATTGCCCAAAATTTTAACGCCATCTTTCTCAATTTTTGAAAGAATGCCTATTTCTAGAAGGCTGATTGCGTCAACCTCTGCGTTTGCTTCAAATCTATTTAAATCTGCAACATTAACAGTTGAATAGACTTTTTTAAATTTGGCATTGCTAAAACCCTTTGATGGGATACGCCTATATAGAGGGTTTTGACCACCTTCAAAGCCTGGGCGAACGCCACCGCCTGAGCGAGCGTTTTGACCCTTATGGCCTTTGCCTGAAGTTTTGCCTATGCCACTGCCTATGCCTCTGCCCAATCTTTTCTTAGATTGTTTTTCGCCTTCGGCGTTTTTCAAATCGTGAATATACATACTCCCCTCCTAAGCCTCTTCCACTTTTAACAAGTGTTTTATTTTAAAAATGCTGCCTCTCACACTTGCATTGTCTGGCAAAATGCGAGTTTCATTAAGTTTTTTAAAGCCAAGCGCCTCAACAATTTTGGATTGGGCTTTATTAAACCCGATTGGGCTTTTAATCAAAGTTACTTTAAGTGTTTTTTCTTGTTTCTTTGCCATTTTGCCCTCCTTAAATTTCCTCAACTGACTTGCCACGAAGCAAGGCAACTTGTTCTTTAGTCCTCAATCCCTTAAGACCATTAAGAGTGGCTCTAACCACATTGATTTTGTCGGTTGAACCATAAATCTTTGCAGTGATATCTGTGAAACCTGCCAACTCGAAAACTGTTCTTGCTGCACCGCCGGCAATTAAACCAGAACCGCGCTTTGATGGAAGCATCTTAACGCTAGTTTTAGCAAATTTGCCCACAGTTTCATGAGGAATTGTGCCGTCAATCACAGGCACAGTGATAAGAGCTTTTTTGGCTGATTTTGTGGCCTTATCAATAGCGGCTGGAACTTCTGCTGCCTTGGCAACGCCCATTCCAACTCTACCCTTTTTATCTCCAACCACAACAAGAGCGGAAAAACGCATTGTGCGGCCGCCTTTAACAACCTTGGCAACCCTGCGGACATTGAGCATTTTCTTCTCAAATTCGTCCTTTTCTTCAACTCTTGGTTTTCTAAATTCTCGTTTTTGTTGTTGTGCCATAATCTCTCCTTAAAATTCCAAGCCTGCGGCTCTTGCGCCATCGGCCAATTCTTTAACTCTGCCTGTGTATAGGTATCCACCCCTATCAAACACAACAGTTTTAATCTTTTTCTTTAAAGCGAGCTTGCCAATTTGCTCTCCAACATATCGGGCTTGCTCTTTGTTTGTCATATCTTTAACTTTCTCTTTGATGTCCTTTTGCGTGGTGCTGCAAGCAACAAGGGTTGTTTTGCTTTCGTCATCTATAATTTGAGCATAGATATGATTTAAACTCTTGTAAACACAAAAGCGAGGACGCTCACTCGTGCCAGAAAGGTGATGACGCAATCTAATATGACGCTTAACACGCTCGTTATTTTTGTTTATCTTATTAATCATAACCTATCTCCTACTTTTTCTTCTTACCAGCAGATTTGCCTGCTTTCATTATAACTGTTTCGCCTGTGTAACGAATGCCATAACCATGATAAGGCTCAACCGGACGCAACGCTTTTAGTTTTGCTGCAACTTCGCCCACAAGCTGTTTGTCTGCACCATTAACTATGATTGTGTTGTTGTCTGGAATTTCAAATGTTACGCCTTCAACCTCTTCAAATTCGATTGGGTGGCTATAACCAAGGCTTAAAACGAGTTTTTTGCCCTGCTTATTCAATTTGTAACCAACACCCTTGACAGTTAAAGATTTTTTGAACCCGTCTTTAACTCCAACAACCATGTTGTGAATAAGTTGACGATAAAGGCCTTGCTTTGCATTGCTATCTGTTGACTCATCGTTTCTTATAACATGCACAGCGCCGTCTTTCACTTCAACTGTAACATTCTTAGAATAGTCTTGA
Source organism: uncultured Clostridia bacterium (assembly GCA_947630075.1). GTDB lineage: Bacteria > Bacillota > Clostridia > Christensenellales > UBA1242 > Onthoplasma. Next base: position 19,342 of record CANRGF010000004.1, on the reverse strand, counting down.
CTAAGCGTGCCCTTAGGGCCTTTAACTGTTACCAAATTGTCTTTCACTTCAACTGTTACGCCAGCAGGAATGGTTATCGCTAATTTTCCAATTCTCGACATATTTCACCTCCTACCACACATAGGCGATAACTTCACCGCCTAAGTTTAATTTGCGTGCGTTTTTATCGGTAACAATACCTTTGCTTGTTGAAATTATTGCTATGCCTAAGCCGTTTAAAACCTTTGGAAGTTGGTCTGCGTTGGCGTAAATTCTAAGACCTGGTTTGCTTATTCTTTTAAGCCCTTGAATAACCTTTTCGCCATTTGGACCATATTTCAAAGTGATTTCAAGCATTTTCATGCCTTCTGCCTCAACAGATTTATAATCCACAATATAGCCCTCTTCTTTTAGAATTTGAGCGATTGCGGATTTTGTTTTGCTCTCTGGCACAAGCACACTCTCGTGCCTGCTCATATTTGCATTGCGAATGCGAGTTAGCATATCTGCGATTGGATCTATAAACATAAACTCCTCCTTTTACCAACTTGCCTTTTTAACGCCAGGGATCTCTCCCTTGCTAGCCAAGTTTCTAAAACATATTCTGCAAATTCCATACTTTTTAAGCACGGCGTGAGGACGACCGCAAATAGAGCATCTCGTGTATTCACGAGTTTTAAACTTTTGAGGCTTTTGCTATAATAACTCCTATTTAACCTTCTTAAATGGAACGCCCATTAACCTTAAAAGTTCAAGCGCTTCTGCATTGGTTTTGGCTGTGGTGATAATCATAATGTCAAACCCGTGAACTGACACGATTTTGTCGTAAACAATTTCTGGGAATATCATTTGCTCTTTCACACCAAAACTATAATTTCCTCTGCCATCAAACGATGTGGTGCTTAAACCCTGGAAATCTCTCACTCTTGGAAGAGCCACAGAGATTAATCTATCGAAAAATTCATACATTTTTTCGCCACGCAATGTTACTTTTGCACCAATTTTTTGACCTTGGCGAAGTTTGAAGTTTGCAACAGACTTTTTAGCCGTGGTTATAACTGCCTTTTGACCAGCAATCAAAGTTAATTCATCAATTGCTGCATTGAAACTTTTGGCATTGTCCTTCTCTTTGCCCAAGCGAAGGGACAAAACGATTTTTTCCATCTTTGGGATTTCCATCACATTTTTATAGCCAAACTTCTCTTGAAGGCTCTTTCTAACCACTTCGTTGTAGAATTTGTGTCTTCTATTTATTTCTTTTTCCATACTTCACTCCTTACGCCTTTGCCTTTACCGACTTTTTATCGGCTGGCTTGCTGGTTTTGGTGGTAGATTTTTCTGATTTTGTGGCAGGTTTTTCTGCTGGCTTTTCAGCCTTTTTTTCTGCCGGCTTTACTGCCTTTGTGGCAGGTTTTGCTGCGGTTGCGGTAGGCTTAGTGGCAGGCTTTGTTGCTGGCTTTTCAGCCTTAGCAAGCTTAACCTCTGCTGGCTTTTCAACTTTTTCAGCCTTTGGCTTTGAAGAAGCTTTCTTCACAGCCTTTTTTGCCACATCTAAGCTTGCCCCGCACTTTTTGCAAACTCGAACACTTTTCCCATCCACAAGTGAATGAGCCACGCGAGTTGCCTTTTTGCAAGTTGGGCAAACAACCTGAACATTGCTGATGTCGATAGCACCTTCAGTTTTTAAGATGCCACCTTTATCGTCTTTGTTTCTTGGTTTCTTGTGATGCGCTTGAATGTTGACATTAGCCACTTTAACACGCCTATTTTCTCTGTCTAATTCAAGCACTTCGCCTTGTTTTCCTTTATCTTTGCCTGATAACACAAGGACGTTATCGCCTTTTTTAACATTAAATTTCATTTTGCCCTCCTATAACACTTCTGGCGCTAGCGAGATTATTTGAGTAAATCCCTTAGCACGAAGTTCTCTTGCGATAGGCCCAAACACACGAGTGCCTCTTGGTGCTTTTTGCTTATCGATGATTACTGCTGCGTTATCGTCAAACTTAATTGAACTTCCGTCTGTGCGTTGCACGCCCTTTTTGGTGCGAACGATAACAGCCATAACAACATCACCCTTTTTCACCTTGCCATCTGGGTCTGCCTTTTTCACTGAGGCAACTATGACATCGCCAACACTTGCAAATTTTCTAAGGCTTCCGCCTAAGCAACGGATGCACATGATTTTTTTTGCGCCAGAGTTGTCTGCCACATTTAATGTAGATAATGGTTGAATCATATTACCTCCTACTTAGCCCTCTCGACGATGCTGAGAAGCCTAAAATACTTGTCTTTGCTAAGTGGGCGAGTTTCTTGGATAAGCACAGTGTCGCCAACTTTTGCTTCTTCTTTTTCGTCGTGAGCCTTATATTTCTTTGTGAAAGTTACATATTTCTTATAAATAGGGTGTTTTTTCTTGCCTGTAACCAAAACGGTGATGGTTTTGTTCATCTTATCAGAAACAACAACTCCTTGAATTGTTCTGCGGTTTACTTTCTTTTCTTCCATAACACTACTCCTTTGCTCCAGCAGATTCTTTTTGCTTTAATTCGGTTTTAACGCGTGCGATGTTTTTCTTAACAATTCTAATTCTAGATGTGTCTTGCAACTGACCAACTTTGTTTTGGAAAGTTAAGTTAAACAATTCGCTCCTAAGTTTGTTTTCCTCTGCTACAAGTTCTTTCATGGTCATATCTTTATAGTTATTCTTCATTGTTTTCACCGCCTTTTTCCTTGCGAACTATTCTAGTTTTGCAAGGTAGTTTGTGAGAGGCTAGCCTTAGACTTTCAAGGCACGCTTCCTCAGTTGGGCCACTAACTTCAATGATTATTGCATCGCGCTTAACCACTGCAACATGGCCACTCTGTGCGCCTTTACCGCTACCCATACGAGTGTCGGCTGGCTTTTTGGTGATTGGCTTGTGTGGGAAAACTTTTATCCACAACTTGCCGCCACGCTTCATATATCTATTTACGGCAACACGGGCTGCTTCTAGTTGATTTGGGGTTATCCAGCAAGGTTCGGTGGCTTGCAAACCAAAATCTCCATAAGTAACAGTGTTATTGCGTAAAGCTCTTCCGGTCATACGTCCGCGGAATTGCTTTCTTCTCTTTTCTCTTTTAGGTAGTAGCATTGCCATAATTAGTTATCTCCTTTCTTGTGGTTTACCGAACTTTGAGAAACTTTGCCCAAGATTTCACCCTTATAAATCCACACCTTAACGCCTAAAACGCCATAAGTTGTGTGTGCTTCAAGATTTGCATAGTCGATGTTAGCGCGGATTGTTTGAAGAGGCAAGCTTCCGTCATGGTCATGCACACTGCGAGCAATTTCTGCGCCATCAAGACGACCAGAAATCATAACTTTAACTCCCACAGCACCTGCACGCATAACTTTTTGAATGGCAGACTTCATAACGCGTCTATATTGAGCACGCTTTTCTAATTGACTAGCGATGCCCTCAGCCACCAATCTTGCATCCAAATCTGGGTTTTTCACCTCAACGATGTTTACATTAACCTTTTTAGCATCGCTTAATTTTTCGATGCTCTTCTTTAGATTTTCAACACCTGCACCCTTTTGACCAATTAAAACGCCCGGTTTTGCAGTGGAAATTGAAATTGTTACGCTATCGCCAGAGCGCTCAATCAACACATTTGAAATTGCGCAATTTTTATACTCTTTAAGGACGAATTTACGGAGAGTGTCATCTTCCTTAATGTTTTTGGCGATATTCTTTTTATCGGCATACCAAAAAGAGTTCCAAGTTCTAATTGTGCCAAGTCTTAAACTGTTTGGATTAACTTTTTGTCCCATAACCTTACTCCTTATTTGCTAGCACAACTTTGATGTGGCTAGTTTTTGTTGCTATTCTTTCGGCTCCATGACCTCTGCCTCTAAAATACACCTTGTTCACACGCACTGGGCCTGCACCCAAGATGATTTCAGCCAAATACAAATCGTGAACGTTCATTCCCTTATTGTTTTCAGCGTTTGCGCCAGCAGACTTAACAACCTTTAAAAGGATTGCCGCTGCATCGTGAGGCATATTGGATAGGATTGCAACAGCATCATCATAACTTTTGCCCCTAACTTGGTCGATAACAATTTTTGCTTTTGTTGGGCTAAGCCTAACATAACGAACACTTGCATAAGGGCGAGTGTCTTTATTTGCTCTGATTTTTTCTGCTTTTTCTCTAATATTCTTTGACATACTTCACTCCTTATTTCTTTGCGCCCTTTACTGCTGGACCTTTTGGTGCTTCTTTCTGTTTGTGCCCTTTGAAAGTTCTAGTTGGTGCAAATTCACCTAATTTGTGGCCTACCATATCAACTGTGCAATAAACAGGGATATGCTTTTTGCCGTTGTGAACAGCGATTGTGTGGCCAACAAATTCTGGGTAGATTGTGCTTGACCTAGACCAAGTTTTTAATGCTTTTTTCTCGCCTTTCTCGTTCATTTCTTGAACGCGTTTCATCAACTTTTCTTCAACGAAAGGTTTTTTCTTTAAACTTCTACTCATACTCTCTCCTATTTAGCCTTAGCCCTCTTGACAATAAGTTTGTCAGAAGCCTTTTTATGCTTTCTAGTTTTATAACCCAAAGCAGGTTTGCCCCAAGGGGTCATTGGGCCAGCGTGTCCAACAGGTGATTTGCCTTCGCCACCGCCATGTGGGTGGTCAACTGGGTTCATTGCAGAACCACGAACGGATGGACGAACGCCTAGATGACGCTTGCGCCCAGCCTTGCCTAACGAAACGATTTCATTCTCTTCATTGCCGATTTCACCAATTGTGGCACGGCAAATAACAGGAACTTTTCTCATCTCGCCACTTGGCAATCTAATGGTTGCGTAAGCACCCTCTTTTGCCATTAATTGAGCGGATAAACCTGCACTTCTAACCATTTGCCCGCCCTTACCCGGCTGCAATTCGATGTTGTGAATTTTAGAGCCAAGTGGGATTTCGGTTAATGGAAGAGCGTTGCCCGGCTTGATTTCTGCACCAACGCCACTTAAAACTCTATCGCCAACATTTAAGCCTTTTGGTGCTAAAATGTACTTCTTCTCGCCATCAGCATAAACCAAAAGTGCGATAAATGCCGTCCTATTAGGGTCATATTGAATGCTGTCAACTTTTGCAGGGATGCCATCTTTATTGCGCTTAAAATCGATAACGCGATAATGACGCCTATTAGCTCCGCCAATGTTGCGAACTGTCAATTTGCCCTGATTATTTCTGCCGCCTGTTTTCTTAACATCTTTACTTAAAGACTTTGGAACTTTTGCGCCTTTTGTTAACTCCTCAAAAGAATTAGAGGACATACCTCTTCTTGCAGGTGAGGTGGGTTTATATTTCTTTATAGCCATAATTCACTCCTTTTAGTTCAAACTCTCGAAGAAGGCTATGGCTTTGCTATCTGGCTTTAAGAAAACAACTGCTTTTTTATAGTCGCTTGTTTTGCCTGTAACTTCTCCGTTTTTAGTTCTTCTTGATTTTGTTGTGCCTTTAACTATTAAAGTGTTTACTCTATCCACTTTAACTTCAAAAAGTTCTTCAACCGCTTTTTTGATTTGAATTTTGTTTGCGGATTTATTCACCTTAAAAGTGTAAACCTTATTAGGAATGCCAGCATAAGACTTTTCAGTCATAATAGGCTCTAAGATAATTTCTTGCGCTATCATTATACGTATGCCTCCTCAATCTTCTTAATTGCGTCCTTAGTGAACACCAAATATCTGTTTTCAACCACTTGAGCAACATTTAATAACATTGCATCAACGCAGGTTACTTTTTCAAGATTGTTCGTTGCACGCATAACATTTTCATCTTTGCCGTCAGTAACTAAAATTGTGCGCCTGTCTAAACCAAAAGCCTTTAAAAATTCGCTTGCGTTTTTAGTTTTGGCATCTGCAAACGACAATTTGTCCACAACAAACAACTCGTTTTGCTTGATTTTTTGAGAAAGTGCACTTGAAAATGCAATATCTCTCATCTTTTTGTTGATTTTAACTCTAAAATCCCTTGGCTTTGGAGCAAACACAACGCCGCCACCATCGAATTGAGGTGCGCTCTTTTCATCATGACGTGCATTACCTGTGCCCTTCTGCCTATAGATTTTCTTTTTGCTTGCATTAACTTCGCTTCTAGTGAGAGTGGATTTTGTGCCTTGGCGAGAGTTGTTGTGCAAAGCCACAACCACTTGATGAATAAGCGGCTCGTTATATTCGGCGTCAAACACCAAATCGTTTAAGTCGATAGTGCCAACTGCCTCTTTTTTCATATTATAAACTTTAACTTTTGCCATAAATCGCTCCTCTATGCCTTGGTTGCAGATTTGATAGCCACCACGCTCTTTTTAGCACCAGGGATTGCACCCTTAACCAAAATGAGGTTTCTATCCGCATCCACACGCACAATCTTTAAATTTTGAACAGTAACCACATCGTTACCATATTGGCCAGGCATTTTCTTGCCTTTGAAAACTCTGCTTGGAGTTGAGTTTGCACCCATTGAACCAACTTCTCTGTGCACAGGGCCAACACCGTGTGTCATTTTAAGCCTTTGTTGGTTCCAGCGCTTAATTACGCCCGTGAAGCCGTGCCCTTTGCTTACGCCTTGCACATCAACAACTTCACCAGCAGCAAACATATCTGCTTTAATTTCTTGACCAAGTGCGAACTTTGAAATGTCGTTATACTTAAATTCTTTTAAAACGCGCTTTGGCTCAACGCCTGCTTTTTTAAAAGCACCAGTTTGGCTCTTATTCACATTTTTGGCTTTAATCTCACCAAAAGCGAGCTGAACTGAATTGTATCCGTCCTTTTCAACGGTTTTAATTTGCGTTACATAGCATGGACCTGCCTCAATAACTGTAACAGGCTCTACTCTGCCGTCATCGGTGAAGACCTGAGTCATTCCCACCTTTCTTCCTAAAATTGCTTTTTCCACGAGAACCTCCTTATAATTCAACCTTGATGTCCACACCAGATGGAACATTCATCTTGGTGAGCGTTTCAACCGCTTTTGCATTAGGTGCATAAACATCAATTATCCTAAAATGAGTGCGAGATTCAAACTGCTCGCGGCTATCCTTGTTTACATGAGTGGAACGAAGGACGGTAACCACCTCTCTCTTTATTGGAAGTGGAATTGGGCCCGAAATTTTGCATCCGGACTTTTGTGCGGTGTCAACAAACTTTGAAACCACACTTTCGAGTAAACCTGTGTCGTAAGACGCAAATTTAATTCTTAATTTTGTTGTTGCCATTATTTCTCTCCTTTTATTTTAGCAAACCAACTAGCGTTCGCCTTAACTTTAATTGCTTGCACCCGCAGGCAATTATGCCAAACCTTTGCAACCATTTCAACTTGTGCCGACAACCAGCATAGTATTGCAACAGCAGTAAGTGCTCGGCGAGAGTGCTCATGATTAACGCGCACCCGAGTGTTAAGTGTTAATTCTCAAAATAAATTGGGCTTTAAGCCCCACCTATCCGCTAGCGCCAATCTTGGCTTTGGTCAGCGTAAATTCCCATCTATCATAGGCTGATAAATGCAACCTCACGCATCAACCCACACGAATTAACTTTTTTATTTTAGCAAAGAAAAAAGAGTTTGTCAACCCTTTTTAAGAAAAATTTTAAGAAATTTTAGCCTTATTTCCCACCTCAACAAGAGCGTTATCCAATTCGTTTTTAATGCTTGAGTGTTATTTCCAAGTTTTTCGTTTGCATTAAGCAACTCTGATTGTTAATATATATTTAGAATTTTAAAAATAAAACTTTACAAACACAGCAATTTATTATATAATTAAGGCATGAGAAGTTTTATTAAAAATGACAGCGGGTTTGTGTGTGCAGTGTGCGGAAAATCTGTTGGACCACTTAAATATTCCTCTCGCGACCATTGCCCTTTCTGCTTATGTTCGCTGCATCTGGACATTAGGAGATAGGCAAAACGAATGTGGAGGAGTGCTTGCCCCGATTGATGTGGAACAAAACACAAAAAAAGGATATATAATAAAATATAGGTGCGTTCAATGCGGACAAGAACACAACAACAAAGCAGCACAAGATGATAGTTTTCAAACCATTTTAAAGGTGATGAACAAAACATATCAAATTCAAAACTATAAAACGAAAAAATAACGAAACAGAAAATTTTTGGAAAATTTTTAAAAAAAGGTATTTACAAAAAAATAAAAGTGTGCTAAAATGATTGCAAATTAAATTTAAAGGAGAAAAATATGGCAAAAAAACAGACTTTATCCACTGAGGTTAAAGAGAAGTTATCCAGTTTAACAGACGAACAGTTGTTCAACCGCTATTTTGAACCTGCGGAAGACGAATATAACCCAACCGACAAAGCCTTTTCAAAAGAGATTTTCCCTTTGTTGTGGAAAGAAGATAAGGATGGTATGTTCATTTTTAGAAAATTTGCCTCGCTTGCAGACACAGAGTGTTACACATTCTTCTTGACCACATTATACCTTGATGTTTTGACCAGTGCCCTAGACAGAGGATATAAATTGAAGTTAGAAAACATTTTATTGGATATTGAAAAGATTTTATCTTCTAGCGACAATGCTGATTGGATAGACAATTATAAATATAAAGCGAAAAACGATAAAACTTTACCATGCAAAGAGTTTAATGACATTGTGAATTTTGTTTGCTTTGATTTAATAATTAATCGCGCAATCAAGTTTAAGAAAAACATCGTTACTCCATAACAAAAAAGCCTAAATCATTAGGCTTTTTTTATTACATTCCAATTCCTAACCCGCCAGTGTCTTCTGGCCTCCTTGGCTTAACCGAATGGTCTTCTTCCAACTCTGGGTGTGCTCCCCTTCTTGCAGTCCTTCTAGAAACCCCTCTTTCGCTCTCCACAGTCGCTTTGGCACGCTCTTCTGCCACAGGGTTCAATTCTGTGCGGTTAATTTTTACTTCACCTCTATCAATTGCCCTACCTAAAGCATTTAAGCTTTCGGTGATTTCACGCTTTTCGCGCTCTAAATCAGTTTCAGGCTTAGTGTCTTTTTTCTTTTCCTTTGCACCATCAAATCTACGATGAGGGATTTCTTTTAATAGGCTTTCCGACCTTTCATGATATACATATTCTCCATTTGAACTTGACGAGTCGGCAGAAGGAGAAACCACTTGATCTTTATCCGCTTTTTTGCCTCCACTTTTCGCAGGGCTTGCAGCGGCAGGCTTTTTCACGCCGGCAGCAGCGCGCACCGGTGCTTTAGAAACAGGTTTTGGTTTAACTTTTGGTGCAGCAGGACTAACAGCTGGTGCGTGAGTTTCCGCCTTTGGAGGAACTTTATACTCAGCATCCTTCTTCTGTTCAATTTCTGTGAGTTTTTTCTTTGTGTCCTCGCCTAAATGCTCCTCAAGACCATCAACTCCATCAATCTCTTCATACAATTCTTCAATGTCTGTAAGTTTTGCTTTTGACTTGCGCTTTTCTCTATCTTTTATATAATCACTAACCTTACCTTGCAGTCTCTCGCTTGTGGATGCTTCCAACTCATCCATCTCTGTTTCAAGCTGCTCGATAGGTTTATCTTCCAACGGAACATCTAGCACAATTTTTTTGCTTTGCTCTTCAAAAACTTCTTGATTTTCAACAACATTTCTTTCTTCTTCAGTGGTGGCAACTGTTTTGATGTTCAGCTCCTCGCCCATTTTCATATTTCTTTTCAGCAAAACAGAGCGCCTTTCCTCTTTGAAAGCAAGTTGCTCTTCATCACTCAATTCAAAAAGCCCATTGTCTATGGCTTGGTCTAACACTTCGTTGAAAGTTTTTGCAAAATTTGCTTTGTCTAGCAAAATAAAACGCTTTTTTTCTTTAATTTCGGACTTAATTTCCGCATCAACCAATTTTTTCAAATTAGGATAGCGGGATAGCACTTCAAACATTCCAATCGTGTATTCCGCCTCGATATCTTCAAGAGCCTCTTCCTTTTGAAGCAACATTTTGTTTGCACAAAGCAAATATTTATATCTATTCACAATCCCTAAGAATTGTGCCAAAGTTTCTTCGTCCATGTGGCGGACATCTAATGTTTCGCCGTTATACTCGCCAATGTTCCAACGTTTGTACACAAGGTTGCGATTGATTTCGCCAGCAGTTTCAACCTCATCTAAAATAAATTCATTCACATTACTATAAGTGCCACTATCAATTTCCAGATTTGCCTCATAGCTCATTTTTTCAACGAGAGAAAGCGTTGCCCTATCGCTTTCAAATGTAACCATAAAAGTGATAGGCTTATCCAGCATAAGCACGCCGTGGCAAATATCAATGTTATCTAATGAATTGACAATAAATTTGCGCATGGAAATTAGCTCTTTTTGAATTTGCGGATCAACCACATAAAAGCCTTGCTCGTCAAACTCGCCTAGCATATTCCCTAAAATGCTATGCCTTAAATTGTTTAATTTAAGATATTCTATCTCGGCGCTATCTTCAATATAGCCAAGCTCACTATCTTGTTTTAGATACTTTGCCATACAAACTCCCTATGTTTATTTTATCACAACAAAAAGTTTTAATCAAATAAATTTGAGTGGTTGCGACATTATTTTTAACAAAAAAGAGGCCTAAGCCTCTTATTCTTGCGCACTTAATTTTGCCTGTTGGTCAGCAAGTGTGAGAGCCTCAATCATTTCATCTAAATCGCCATTCATAAACCCATCTATATTATAAATGCTAAGGCCGATGCGGTGATCGGTTACTCTGCCTTGAGGGAAATTGTATGTGCGAATGCGCTCACTTCTATCACCCGTGCCAATTTGGCTCTTGCGGTTTTGCTTATATTCGCTCTCCTTTTCTCGCTGATAATAGTCATACAACTTAGAACGCAACATGGCAAATGCTTTTTCTTTATTCTGCGTTTGGCTTCGCTCGTCTTGGCAAGAAACCACAATCCCTGTTGGGAAGTGGGTGATGCGAATGGCACTCTCAGTTTTGTTTATGTGCTGACCGCCTGCGCCGCTGCTCCTAAACAAGTCTATGCGAATATCTTTTTCGTTTATTTCCACTTCAGCATCCTCCATTTCTGGAAGGATTGCAACGGTGGCGGTGGAAGTGTGCACTCTGCCCTGGCTCTCCGTTTCTGGCACGCGCTGCACGCGGTGAACGCCAGATTCATATTTAAACTTGGCATAGGCATTTTTGCCTTTTATCATTGCCTGCAATTCTTTCACTCCACCTAGTTCGGTTTCTTCAAGATTTAGCACTTCAAATTTATATTTGTGGCTATCGCAATACATCTTATACATTCTCATCAAATCGGCTGCAAAAAGGCTGCTTTCTTCGCCGCCTGCACCACCACGAATTTCTAAGATTACATTCTTTTCGTCATTTTCATCCTTTGGAAGAAGCAAAATTTTAAGATTTTCCTCACTCTGTGCCATTTTTTCTTTGTTTGACTGCACTTCTTCTTTCAGCATTTCACGCATATCGCTATCCGCTTCACTTTGAAGCATGGCATTTGCATCGTTAAAATCTTTTTCAAATTTTAAATATCTATCATACTCTTCCATTAATGGCATTAAAGAAGAGTGCTCTTTCACTTTAACTTGCCACACTTTCGTGTCCGCCAAAACGGCTGGGTCGGCAATGTCGGCAGTGAGAGCGTCAAATCTTTCTTTAATCAACTTTAATTTTTCAATCATTTTTCACTCCTCAATTTGAAAATCATCACTCTATCTTTGCCTGCATAATCTTTAACGCAATCAATGAAATCATAATCTTTAAATATGCGCAGCACTTGTTCGCGCTGTGTTGCCCCAATTTCTAAGCAAACATATCCATTTTTGTTTAGGTGCTTGGGGGCTTGTTTTGCAATGATTTTATAAAATTTAAGCCCGTCATCTCCGCCGTCTAATGCTAAGAGCGGGTCTTGCAATTTAACTTCGTCATCAAGGGATGCAATTTCATGAGAGCAAATATAGGGAGGGTTGGACAAAATCAAATCAAATTTGCCATCAATTTTAGAAAACATGTTGGACTTAATGAAATTGATTTTGACATCATTGCTTTCTGCATTTTCAGTGGCAAGTGAAAGTGCACGCAACGATATATCACTAGCACACACCGAAATGTTGGCATTTTTTGCTAGCGCAACTGCTAAGCAGCCAGACCCAGTGCAGACATCGAGTGTAGATTTTAGCCCTTTTGCCTTGATTAATTTCAAACACTCATCCACCAAAATTTCACTATCCTGCCTTGGAGCTAACACATTTTTGTTTATCTTAAAATCTAACCCATAAAAGCACACATGATTGAAAATTCTATTAACAGGAATTCTTTGCTCTCTCTTTTTTAAATTCCTTTCAATTTTTTGGGCATCTAATGTGGATATTTCATCAATCATTATTAGTGAAGTGTGTGGCAAATTTAGGGTTTCTGCGATAATAAAATCAGCGTCCACTTCGTCAATGCCAAGTGCACGAAATCTTGATTTTGCCTGCTTTCTCAAATCTAATAATTTCATAAACTTATTTAAGCCTGTTAATGACGAAAAAAAAGTGCGCCTCTTATGCAAAAAAGACGCACTTAATTTGCTATTTTAATTTGTGCTTTTTATTAAATTTATCCACACGACCTTCTGTGTCCACCAATTTTTGCTGACCGGTGAAGAATGGGTGGCATTTATCGCAAACTTCAAGTTTGATCACATCGCCAGGCTTTGTGTTTGGCTTAGATGTTTTGCCCTTAAACTCGGCTCCGCAAGCGCAAACAAAGGTTACTTCAACATAATTAGGTTGGATATCTGTTTTCATTTCAACTCCTTAACTTTCGCATTATTATGTGTGGTTATTATAACCCAAACGAAAGCATTTGTCAACACTTTTTTTAAAGATATTCAAAACTTTTCCACAAGCCTGTGCGCAATTATGTTAATATCTCCCGCACCCACAAAAGCCAAATTGCCTTTGCCCACAACCAAGCGAGCCAGCCCACTTGCAGAGGCGCAATACCTAGCCGATTTGTTTTGCACTTTCACCAAGCTAAAAAGTTCGTGAGCGGTCAAGCCTGCTGCCCTTTTTTCACGAGCGGGATATTCCTTAAAGATAATCAAATTATTCACCCCACTGAGCACACTTAAAAAATCTTTTAAAAGCAGTTTTGTGCGGGAATATGTGTGAGGCTGAAACACAACTGTGCCGTTTGGATTTTCGCTTAAAAATATGGAAATAAAGGCTCTTAATTCGCTTGGATGATGGGCGTAATCAATATATGCTTTTTGCTTGCCTATCTGCCCAATATATTCATATCTTCTAGGCAATCCAACAAACGAATTGACCGCTTTTAGAGTTGACTTTTCGTCTATCTTTAAATAGTTGGCAACTGCAAGGGCAAGGCTAATATTTTTCAAATTATATTCCCCCTTCAATTTGGGGGATATTTTTGCTTTTGTGATTGGCACGAAATAAGCGTTTTTGCCTAAAAAACGGGTGCTTTTTTCGTCAAAGGCAAAGCGTATTTTTGCCCGATTGGAAAACAACTTAAACGCAAGCCTCAAGTTAAACATTGACTTATAGCTATCGATATGCTCCGCCTCAACATTTGTGATAACTGCTATGTCTGGATAAATGTTTAAAAAACTTTTGTTAAATTCGCAGGCTTCAACCACCAGATATTCATCCCCAAACTCAAATCTTGGTGCAAAAATGTCTGCCCCGATGTGGCTTGAAACTTTTTTGCCCGCTGCACGCAAAATTTCATATATCAGCGAGGCTGTGGTGCTTTTGCCGTGTGTGCCCGCCACGGCAATCACGCACTTAAATTCTCTTGAAATTTTGCCAAGAAAAACCGCTCTGTCGATTATGGGGACGCCCAACTTTTTTAGGGCAATAACATATTTATTATCATCTTTAATTGCTGCTGTTTTCACACACGCTTCCACCTGCAAAAATTCTTTCTTGAAATGGGTGGTGAATGGAATTTTTTCGCTTTCTATTGCATCTGTGTATGCAGAATGCTTCAAATCGTAGCCAAACACCATCACTCCGCTTTTTTTGCACGCAAGCGCCAACTGGTGCATGCTCACCCCACCAACACCAAGCATTAGAATAGACTTATATTTAAACATATCATTTTATATGAGCAAAAATTTGATTTTGCAAGTTGGTCCGCCATAATTTGAGAAATTAAACTTATATTTTCTTTTATTTTTAAAAAGCACGCAAAAATGATTGCAAAAATTTTTGAATTAAGCTATAATAAAATAAACTACATGAGTAGTTAATCTAAAAAGGGAAGGTAAAAATGTTAGAAATCTCAGATGTAAGAATTAGGCTGCTAAGCAATGAAAACAGCAAAGTTCGTGCAATCGCATCTTTCACTATTGATGACGCTTTTATCGTTCACGAAGTGAGAATTGTGGAAGGCACAAACGGCTTATTTATTGACATGCCATCTAACAAGCGCCCAAATGGTGAGTTTAGAGATATTGCTCACCCAAAAAACACTGAAACTCGTACGTTAATCAGCAACGCAATTTTGGCCGCTTATGAGAAAGAAAAAAATAAGCCAAAAGAGTAAGTCGTGCTTGTTTAATTTTCGGTCTGCCTTCGGGCAGGCTTTTTTATGCCTAAAATAGACGCAAAAAAAAGAGAGCAATTAAATTGCCCTCTTTTTTAAATGCTAATTACTCTGCTAGGAAAGCCAATGTTAAGCCACCATCTCTTGACCACAAGCCATTGTTGAATGACCATGTGCGTTCAAATGTGTCTGGATACCACAACTGAACACCGGTAGTGTTTCCACCCTTATCTCTATCACCATCAGCAACAAGTTGATATGTGCCAGAGCAAGCAGTTGAAACATAAAACTCATCGTCATTCACATAAGCGAAGAAGCTTACGCCATCATGTAAATGATAAGATGTATGATATCCTTCAAACATTTTACCAAATGTCCAAGTGAAGAATGAAGAAACTTTTGTCATGCCTGAATCGATGTGAGTGTTGTTGATTGCAACGCTTGTGAATTCGCCAGCCGCTACTGGAGTGCCATAAAGGTTGTAGTTGTTCTGTTGACCATCATAATCAGTCCAAGTTTCAGTGTATAATTTGCCCTTGCCGCTTGCAGCATTGTTGATTAAGCCGTTTTGGAAGGTGTTTCCATTAGGGAAGAACAAAAGTACAAGTGAAGAAATTGTGCTATCTGCTTTAGCAACGATTTCGCTGTGAGTTTGAATGTTGCTAATAGTTGCACTACCTGTTCCATCGAATGTTGCAGTGTCATTATCTCTCTTAATGTTTCCAACGCCTGTGCCGAGTGCTACGCCAGCCACTAACTTATCGCCAGTGATTGTTGCGCGAGCGCTTGAAGGAACACCAATATAAGTAGTGCCAATATAAGCCTGGTCTAATGTGCCATTTCTCATTTCAACCACACCACCAGCAACATAGTTACCAGCGATATTAGCAGTTACTAAAACTTGAGAAATTGTGCCATTCATTTCGTTTGCATACGCAACACCGCCAACGAAGAAATTCTTGCCAGCAATGTTGTCATGTTCTGTGCCGAATTGACCAACATAGTTAGTTCTATTATAAGCCTTATTTATTGTGCCGTGATTTAAGCCAACGATACCTCCAACAAACAAGGTGTTAAGATTTGATAGATTTGTGTAGTCGAATGTGATACCTGTGCCTGTAACAGTGTTATTTTCAGCCAATGCGCGGATGTCGCTATTTTCAGCGATTATGCCACCAACGATTGCTCCACTCTTTGTGCTATTTGTGATTTGGATTGAAATTTCAAGATTGTTGTCTGAAACATTTGTATCGTTCACAGCAACTAAGCCAGCCACTCTCTCTGCATTGTTTGCAGTGATTTCAACGCTGCCGCTGTTGCCAGAAACTGTGCCTTTGTTTATAGCAACCAAACCAGCCACTTTGTTTGCGCCAGCCAAAGTTGCTTCAACTTCGTTGTTTGACAAAACTCCTAATTCATTAACTGCAACCAAACCTGCAAGATTTTCGCCACTGCAAGTTACATCTAAGCCTTTAACTTGGCAGTTTTTAATTGTTGCTTTGTTTGCCAACTTAGCTGCGATACCGCCAAAGTCGCCAGATGCATTGATTGTGCCCTCTGCGAAAGTTACAGAAATGCCATCTATGGTTGAGCTTGTGTTAGGGTTGGTCGAAGTAACCTCGCCAAATAAACCATTTGATTCTGCTGTGAACTTTAAGTTTGTGAATGTGATTTCAGTAATTGCGCAGTTATCCACGTTATTAAACAAACTTGAGCCATTAACAACTAATCCATCGATTATTGCGCCGTTACCATGTATAAGAATATCTTTAATGTTGATTGGGGTGATTGCTGTGCTTTCATCCATGTGATAAGTTACGCCCTCAACCAATTCTATGCTTTCGTTCTTTTGCAAAGCCTCTTTTAGAGCGGCTCTGTTTTCTTCTTCTCTGCCACCAAGTGTGCCAACAGAAGATGAAGCAGATTTATTTGTGAACTCAACAGAGATGCCTGGCAAAGTGCTATCAACCATTTTTAAGGTTGGAAGGGTTTCAGTTGGGAAGTTCCAAGCCAAATCGTCCCAGTTCACTTTTTGCTCAACGCCTCTTCTTAAGAATGAATAGAACACATAACCAGTCTCTCTAACTGCAACTAATTCAGATTTAGAGCCAACGGCTGTGATATAGTTTTTGCCGTCTCCTGTTAAGGTTGCGAATTTTGAAGTTGTGTTATTTAAAATTTCTTTGCTTGCTAATGCTGGTTTAACACAGTAGTTACCAATTAAGTAGATTAATTCATTTGCGTCTGCTGCAATGCCAGAAACCTCTCTAACTCGACCGATAAATGCACCAACATTTCCGTTCTTAGAAGTGGAAGCCACTGCATAAGACTCTTGAATTGAGCCATTAACTGTTGAAATTACGAAATCGCCAACCAAGCCACCTAAACCAACTAGGCTGCTTGCACCTTCAGTAGGGTTAATTGTGGTGATTGCATAAGTTGCTCTTAAAGTTGATTCGTCCAAAGCGCCAACCAAGCCACCTGCGATAGATGAACTTGTTAATTCAACACCATCTGCATAAGCGCGAGTAACTTTAGAATTCTTAACCTCGCCGGCTAAAGAACCAACCGTTGAGCCTTCAATCTTGCCACCAACAACGCCAACACGTTCGATTGTGCTGTTTGAAATTGTTGCAGCCAAAGCGCCAGCAACTGTGGACTTCGAAATGTTGACATTTCTTAAAGTTAAATTCTTGACAGTTGCTCCACTTAAAGCGTTAAATAAGCCAGAATTTTGCTTATCTGCAACTGTTATATTTGAAATTGAATGGCCATTACCATCGAAAACACCAGTGAAGTTAATAGGAGTGTCATTTGCACCGATTGGCCTAAATGAACCAGCTAGTGCAATGTCGCTAGTAACTAAAAAGTGTTTTGAAACATCGTAGCCACCATTGATGCCGATTTTTGACAAATCTTCTACATCATTGATATAGTATGGAGATTCTGCATCTCCGTTGCCGATGTGAACAACTATTTCAAATCTTGGGAACTTTTTGTTTGAAGTGGTGATAACAATTTTAGAATCGCCACCTTCAGCATTATTGTTGACAAAATAGCAACCTTGAGCATCATCATACTTTATGTTGTTAAGTGATGAGCCGTCCTCAGCAATGCCGTTATAGTTGTATTTAGTCTTTTTATTGCCTTTCTTAACACTGAGCCCCAATTCATCACGAGTGATGACATCGCCCACATTGCAATAAATCTCTTTTGTGGTGAAATTGATTACTTCATCGTTGCGCACAAAGTAGAAAATGGTCAAGCCTAAACAAACCACAACCACGATTGCAACTAGAAAGATTAAAAATTTCTTCATAAACTCCCTCTCTTTTTTAGAAGCATTGAGCCAAAATCGCCCTACAACCGTACTTCTATACGCAATATTATAACCAAAAAATGAATTTTGTCAATACCCATTTTCAATTTTTTTTAAAATTTTTTGCAAAACTGAAAACGCGCAAAAATAAGGCGGTGTGAAGCGCTAAAATCTTGACGCAAAGACTATATTAAATATGAAAAGAAATTGCTAAAATTTAATATTTTTTTAAATTTGATGCTCCAAAAAGCAAAATTTGAGCCAAATGGTTGAAAAATTTTTGAATTTATTATAAAATATGTGGAATGAAGATTACTGGAACTGTGGAAAGCAATGTGTTTCGCAATGTGGAGAACGGATATTCCGTTATCAATCTTTATTATAACAACAAAAAGACCACAGTTGTGGGAAATATTCCAGAGGTTTATGAGGGTCAAACGCTTGAATTGGAAGGCGAATTTGTGGTGAACAAGCGCTTTGGTGAGCAATTTAAGGTGAATGAAGCAAAAATTGTTGAGCCCACCACCCTTCCAGCTATTGAAAAATACCTTTCCAGCGGATTAATTTATGGCATTGGGCCGGTTACAGCAAAAAAAATCGTGGACGAGTTTGGGGAGGACACACTTGATGTGCTTGCCTTTAACCCCGCAAAACTCAGCCGTGTGAAAGGCATAAGCAAGCAAAAGGCAATAGAAATTTCTAACGCTTATAACGACATGCGTGAAATGCAATCTGCAATTATGTTTTTGCAAGGGCATTTTATTTCCACCAATTTGGCGATAAAAATATATAATATATATAAAGAAAACACGATAGAAGTGGTTAAAAATAATCCTTATCAATTAATTGAAGATATTGATGGTGTGGGTTTTGCCACGGCGGATAAGATTGCAATTAAAGTTGGGCTTGATTTATATGGCGAAAACAGAGTTAAGGCGGGCATCGTATACACTCTAAAAATTGCGAGTGAACGCGAGGGACACACATATATGCCGACCTCTGCCCTTGTGGATAATTGCATAGAAATTTTAAATTTTAGCGAAAATGAGCGCAGTTTGGTGGAAAAATGCACCGAATATTTGCAAATTGAAGCAATGGTCAAAAATTTTTCGTATCACGGCGAGAATATCACCATGCTCACAAAGTTTTATTATCAAGAGAAATATATAGCAAAAAAACTATGCAAATTATCCTACAATCAGTTTGATGACAAATTTGATTTTTTGGATAGTTTAAACCTATATCAGCGTCTAAATAAAATTCAACTAAATGGCGAGCAAACTGATGCTGTTTTGGCAAGCATCAAAAAGGGTGTGTCTATCATCACGGGCGGGCCTGGCACGGGAAAAACGACCATTGTGCGCTGCATTTTGGAGATGTTTAAGCAGCAAAACAAAAAGGTGCTATTGTGCGCACCAACAGGCAGAGCAAGCAAACGCCTAAGTGAAACTAGCGGAATGGAAGCAAAAACCATTCATCGTG
>CANRGF010000003.1 GCA_947630075.1 uncultured Clostridia bacterium | reverse complement strand
AAATGATTTTAACCACTTTTATGAAAATTTCTAAGTTTTTGTTAAGATTTTCCACCACAAACTGCCTTTTAATAGGTTAGTGCGCCCGCGCGCGTACGAAACTCCATCTATTGCTTTTAAATTTTCTATTTAAATCTGTTGACAAAATTATTTTTATATGTTATGATAAGAATAAGAAACATAGGTTTCAAATTTTACAAAGGAGGGCGCTATGAAATATTCAACTCCCGTTTTGCTAAAAATTGACCTAAGCAAGATTTCAGTTTTTAGCGGCTGCAATTCTTCAGGAAGTGATGACGACTCTTGCTATTGCTAGTTTTTAAAAAAGTTATAATTGCATAAATTATAACTTTTTTATTTATGGAGGTGATGTTTTGAAAATATTTATTAAGCCAAACATAGTGGACGATGAATATGAAAATTGCCTTATCTTAACTAAGGAAAATGAAAAGCATGAAATAGATTATGAGCACGCAATAGTGCTTGAAGATGTGGCAAAATTCATATTTTTAAAGATAAAGCAGGGCAAAACGAGTGAAGAAATTGAAGAAGAAATGGTTAAATCTTTTGACGTTTCGAAATCTCGTGCCAAGGCAGATTTAAAGAATTTTATCAATCAGTTAATTGAGGCGGATGTTGCCTATGTTAAATGAAGAAAAACTTAAAAATTTCCTATTCAAAAAATATTATAAACGGCTGAGCAATCATCGCAAACTGCGCTCCGCCACCTTTGAAATATCCAACGCGTGCAATTTTAAGTGCATTCATTGTTATAATCAAAATCTCGCCATAAAGTTTATTCCGCTAGATATTGCAAAGCGAATGATAGACGAGATGTGCGAAATGGGGTTGGAAACCATCACAATCACGGGTGGAGAGCCAACCGTTCACCCAAATTTTAAAGAAATTTATAAGCACTGCTTTGATAAAGGCTTGAAAATCGCCCTCTTTTCGAACGGCTACTTTTTAGATAAGTATATCAACTTTTTAAAGGCAAATCCGCCCGAGAGGATTGAAATCAGCATTTATGGGGTGGACGATGTTACTTATAAGTCCGTTTGCTTAGTTAATGACGGCTTTTCTGTGGTGAATAAAAACATTCATCTGCTCATTGATGCTGGGCTAACCCTTTCGCTTAAAACAGTTATCATGGAGCAGAATTGGAAACAGTTTGAGCAGATTAATGACTATTGCACCGGCTTTAATGTGCCTTTTAGATTTGATTTAAACCTGCTTGCAAGCAAAGATTTTTCAAACGGTCAGCAAACCAACCGCCTAACTGACAAAGACTATTTGTCAATAATGAACAAAATAAAAAAACTAAAACTAAAAAATTGGCTAAGTTTCTTAACCAGAGAAAACATGAATAATGATAACGATTGCTTATATTCTTGCGGTGCAGGCAGGATTAGCATTTTCATAAACTGCTTGGGCGGAGTGAGGCTGTGCAATTTTGCCGAGTTTAGCGAAAAAAATATTAAAGACTTTTCAATCAAAGAAATTTGGGATAGTTTTTCACAATATCTAAATTTAGAAAAGGATAAATCTGGCGAGTGTTACAACTGCAAATATAAAAAGTTTTGTTCAAACTGCGCTGTGTCCACCTACATGGAGCACCGCACGAATGGCAAGGTTATTTTGCCTGTTGAACAAAATTGCAGAGAGGCAAAATTTATTTATAATAGTGTAAAAAGTGCAAAAGATGATAAATAAAACCCTTTCAAGAAAATTTTTTATAGATAAAATTAGGCAAGGCAAAATCAAAAATGTGAAGATTTTTGGTTCTAGCATGGTGCCCACTTTTTTCAGCGGGCAAGATGTGGAAATCTCAAATGAATTTTCGCTAAGAGTGGGGGACATAGCCGTTGCCATAGGCAATAAGGTGGAAAACTTTGTCATTCATAGAGTGGTGGAGATTGATAATAAAAATAATAAAGTTTGCTTGCAGGGGGATAATCAGCCCGCTTGCGAAAAAACTTGGTTTGCTTTAAGCGACATCATCGCTGTGGCAAAGCCTGCCAAGACAAAAAAAGAGGAAGATTGCATAAACTTGGTTTTAGATATTCCTTTCAATAAACCCAAATATTTCAACGAGGCAACCATTCAAGTTTGGCAGGCGCTAGCGGCAAAAAATAAGCACACTTTTTATTTTGATTTTAATTTGGACTTCAATCGCCAAATATATTCGCCTGAAAAAATTGAATTATATAAGCACGCAAAAAGTGAAAAAGATGTGGATAGTTTTTATCGCTACACACAAATTTGCCGAGCCATTCAGCAAAAGAAATTCGGCGTTTTCCGTTTCTCTTTTGGCGAGTTAACTTTATGCGACCCCAAAAATTCTCTTGCCATTGAAAGCACGATTTCAAATCATAAATCTTCAATTTTATATCCATTCTATCTTTCAAAACTTTCGCAGATTGAAGCCATAATAAAAAAGTATAACGGCAAAAGGGCAAACATATATTTAGTTGTGAACAATTTCAACAAACTGATGAGCGCAACCATTTTTGCAAAAATTTTAGATGAAGTGCTCCACATTAAGCCAATTTTAGTTGACAACTCAACATTATTCGAAGCAAACTATAATCCAAGTTTTTTCACCTCGTTCTTTTCAAGCGTTGTGCCAATCGCTCAACTAAACGGAATGGGCACACCCACAACGGAATATCCTCAAATTGATTTTGAAAAATATGTTGCCGTGTTTAAGATTGCGCCCGTGTCAATAAGGCGAGAGTGTTATTATAAAAAATGCCTGTTTTGCGATAGACATAATAGGGATAATTTTTCATTTAGTTGCAAAAACATTGTGGAAAAAATTTGCAATTTATCTTCACAAGGAGTGCACAACATCGAATTTGTGGATGATTGCCTAATTCCTGGCGAAGTGAAAAACATTTTGCAAGGGCTTGATGAGCGTGGCGTGAAAATTAATTGGAAGGGCACATTCCGCTTCGACCCCGCGCTCGATAGTGAAGAAACAATAAAACATTTTAGCGAGCACGGGTTGAAAATGATGTTTTTGGGCTTAGAAAGTTTTAGCCAAAATTTACTCAACAAAATGAACAAAGGAATAACAGTTGACCACGCCTTAAACATCTTGCGCTTAAGCAAAAAATATGGCATAAAAACGAGCGTAAGCCTGCTTTTCAATTTCCCAGAAGAAACGGAGGACGACCTAACGCAAACCCTTAATGGCATCAAAGCAAATTTAGATTTGGTAGATGTGTTTGAAATCAACGATTTCACTTTCACAAAAAACTGCAAAATAGCCTCGCAAAATGAAGGATTAAATTATTTTTATTCAGCTTCTGCACCAACAGATGAAAAAGCAAAAATTAAAGATGAAATTATGCAAATTTTAAGCGAAAATCACAAATTATATTCATTTTCGCTTAGAAATTTTTCGTGTTGGCACAGCTAAATTCAACAAAAAACCATAAAAAATGAACTGAATTTTTAATTTTACTATTGTTTTATTGCTTTTTATGTGCTATACTATAGTAACTTTTGGAGGAGAAATGGAAAAATCTATCCTTGACGAAGAGCAAAAACACCTTGAATTTATTCAAGGCAAAATAAAAGAAGAAATTGACGAACTAGATAAGAAAATCGCCAGCAACGAGTCCGACATTCGTGAGAGCATGCACTATGCCGCCACTGAGAAATTAGACCTTGTTGAATTTGTGGAAGTGAAGGGAGAAATCTACAATCGCGATAGTTCAAATTACTTATATCAACAAAATAAAAACATGTTTCAGCGAATCATGCCAAAACCTTTCTTTGCCAAAATTCAAATTAAAGAAAGGGGCTCAGAGCCTGAAACTTTTTATATCGGCTTAAAGAATCTTTTTAAAGACGATTCCACCTATCTATTAGATTGGCGTTCTCCAATCGCATCGCTATTATATTTCTCCTCGCTTGGCAACACATATTATACCGCACCTGTGGGCAAAATTCCCGTTGAATTGCTTTTGAAAAGGCAATTTAGACTGCAACCAAACAAAATCGTTTCTTATATCGACACAAACACGAAGATTGACGATAACATCTTGCAAGAGATTTTGAGCCAAAACACATCTTCGCACATGACCAACATAGTGGAGAGCATTCAAGAGGAACAAAACGAAATCATAAGAAAACCTCCTATGCAAACCGTCATCATAAACGGCATTGCAGGTTCAGGCAAAACGTCCGTTGCCATGCATAGAATTTCATACATTTTATATGCAAACAAAGGAAACATCACAAGCAAAAATGTTTTAGTGATTTCTCCTAGCAAATTATTTAGCACCTATATAAGCGACTTACTGCCAGAGTTAGGCGAAGAAAATGTGCGCTCTTGCACCATAATGCAGGTATTGAAAGATGCAGGTCTCGCCCCTAAAACTTGTGGCACAAAATTGTCCATGGTGGATAGCAAGTTTTATGACGAAGTTCGCATGGCAGAAATCAACACAAAATTTTCCACAAAATTCTATGATGAAGTGAATGAATTTTTGAAAAATTATGACATTGTTTCTCCAGTGTATGAAACGTTTAAAAAAGTGGGTTTGGATATGCCAAAAACTTTACTTTATCTTTTGAATAGACCCACCATGCCAAACATCAAGCAAAACATTGAAGCGCTAATTTCTGCCGCCTTATCTGCAAGGTATAAGCAACAGTCTGGAAAGGCGATTGAACGCTGCAAGGCAAAAATGTTAGCCTTGATGGAAAATAGCATTTCAGCAAAAGAGATACTCTCCAATCTTTATGCTCAGCATAATTTGCATTTTGCAGAAAAGCCTATGGGTTATGAAGACGCACCAATTTATGCTTATATCAACGCCAATCTCATGGGGGTTGCACCAAATCATTTCATTAAGCACATATTTATTGATGAAATGCAGGACTACGATCCATTTAGCATTGCGCTAATCAAAAAGATATATCCAAGCGCGGTGATGACGCTCACTGGGGATTATAATCAAAACATCTTATCTTCGCAATCCAACCTAGAAATTTTGCAAAGGCTTTATCCTAATGTTCAAGTGGACAATTTAACAGTTAGCTATCGCTCAACAAACGACATTATTGAATTTGCTCAAAAAATTGTGGGGGAAACAGCAAACACTCGCTTTGTGCGAAAAGGGAGTAAACCATCAATTTCAAAGTGCAAAACAGATGAAGATTTTGTGTCATTGGCAAATGCTGTTGCAGAAGAGCACAAGGGCGAGAAGATAGCTGTGGTTGTGAAAAGTTTTGATGAAGCGTTTAAATTGGCAAAACTCTTGCCTTCATTCACATTTATCAAAAATGAAAATGATGACGCTCTTCTCACTTCAAACAACATCATCACCACCACATATTTAAGCAAAGGTTTAGAGTATGATAGAGTTATCATTCCAAATGCGGACGAATCAAACTATCACACCCCTCTTGATAGGCAAAATCTTTATGTGGCATGCACGCGCGCATTACACGGGTTATATGTGTGCTATAGCAAAAAATTGACCTCTTTCATCCAACAAGAGAGCAAGGAACAAGAGCAAGAATGTTCCGCCACCCCCTCGCAAGAAGAAGAGCTAAAAACTGACACTCATTCGGTTTAGCCCTTCACAATAAATTTAAGCAAAAAAAAAGCAGCCAACCGGCTGCTTTATTTCATCACTATCTGTGGATGAGTGTATCCTTTTGCGGATAAGAGCTCGTAGGTTTGAGCATCGTCCACATAAACACGCAAATCTTTATCGAATTTATAGAAAACCCAACTCAAATCACACTCAGCGGAAAGCTTTCCTAAAAGGTCAATTTTCCAATCATTCACATTGCTAGAGCTTTTCCCACAATTCAAAAACATTTGAATCATGCTTTGCACATTGTCAACCTTAAAGCCTAAGCCCATATCTAAATAAAAGTCTGGGCAAGCGGCTCCGCAATTATAAAACATCTGGCTCATATCCTTCACATTAGAAGTGTCAAACTTTTCTCCTAGCCTTAAATGAAATTTACTAGAGCTTTTGCCGCAGTTATAAAACATATTTGCCATGTTGCTCACATTTGAGCAGTTAAACGAGTTGCCCAATTCAAGCTCTAATTCACCCGCGCCTCCCACATTTGAAAACATTTGGCTCATATTTGTGGCGGAGCTCAAATCCAAGTTGTCTGGGAAAACGATTTCTAATTTCTCGCCACTCTCAACACCACAGTTAAAAAACATATAAGACAGATCTTCAGCACAAGAGAAATCCACATATTCCAAACCTGTGATGCCTTTTAGATTATAGAGATATGCGAACATATATGAGCTATCTTTTGGTAGTTTAAAACTTTTAAATAAGTTTGCGTCCAACCCAAAATAAACATGATTTTCACCATATCCATCTTGCATATCCCACATATAACTTGTGGCGTCCACTCCCTCTGGAATATAGTTCACAAAATGCAAATAGTCTATTGATTCTCTTGAAAATTTCCCATACCATTCACTATAACAATTTGAAATTTTGTCCGCTTCTTTTTCAAGATATAAAGTGTCGTATATTTTCCAATTTAATGTGCGGGGCAAATTGTCGTTCACAAGCTCATATTTTTCCTCATCGTATTGCAAATGCGCAGTAACGGTGTAATATTCACTTCTGCCACTTTCTGGATAAATCGTCCAATATTCATTAGGGTAACGATTGGAAGTTACTCCGTCATAGGTTACATCAATTTCCTTAGGCAACCCCAAAACCTTAACTTCAAAATTTGTTTCACCAGCGTTTTCCGTTTCAAAGCCGCCATTATAATTCCATCGTGCGTTGGTCATATCCAGCTGAATTTTTGCGTTTGAATTTTTATCCTTCGCACAGCCGAAAAAAGCCATTGGGAACGAAAATATTAAAATAAATATTGCCCACACCCAAAACTTTTTCATCTTAACCCTCTATATTTATTATATCACTTTGAAAGTTAAAGTCAATAATTTTATTTGGCTTAAAAACTAAATTATCCCTTTCATTTTTAGATAAACGAGTAGCACATTTATGTCGCTAGGACTAACGCCATCGATTCTTTTTGCTTGACCTAGGGTGGCGGGTTTAAATTTGTTTAATTTTTGGCGAGCCTCAATCCTTAGCCCTGAAATCTGTGAATAATCAATGTCTGGCAAACTGATGTTTTCGCTCTGGCGAGCACGGGCAATCTGTTCATTTTCTTGCTTAATATAGCCCTCATATTTAATTTCTGTGTTCACATATTCAAGCACATTGTCCGGCACATTTTCAAACAGATTAAAATGCTTTTTAATGTCAAAAATCGTAATATTGTTTCGCTTAATTGCGTCGCGTAGTGTTAGCCCGTTTTGGCTAATGCGCTCGCCCTTTTCATCAAATAGTGGTTTCAATTGCTTAGGGTTTTTCATGGTTTGAAGAGTGGCATTAACCTCGCTTATTTGTGCCAATTTATTTTTAAAAATCTTATATCGCTTGCCGTCCACAAGCCCAATCAGGTGCCCCAATTCTGTCAAGCGTATGTCGCAATTATCCTGCCTTAAAATTAGGCGATGCTCGGCGCGTGAGGTCATCATGCGATAAGGCTCAATAATATCTTTAGTGGTTAAATCGTCAATCAACACGCCAATATATGCTTGGTCGCGCCCCAAAATGAAAGGCGGCATTTTGTCAATATATCTCTCAGCGTTTATGCCCGCCATAATTCCTTGCGCAGCGGCTTCTTCATATCCGCTTGTGCCATTAATCTGCCCGGCAAAGAAAAGCCCAGCAATTCGCTTGCTCTCCAAGTTGTTTTTCAACTCGAGTGCGTTTATGCAATCATATTCAATAGCGTAGGCAAAGCGCATTATCTTCACCTGCTCAAAGCCTGGAATGAGGCGATACATCTTTCGCTGTATGTCGCTCGGCATACTGCTCGAAATGCCTTGCACGTAAACTTCGTCCGTCCCTGCGCTCTCTGGCTCTAAAAATAGTTGGTGGCGGTCTTTATCCGCAAAGCGCATAATTTTATCTTCAATGCTAGGGCAATAGCGCGGCCCTATGCCATTAATTTTGCCCGAATAGAGCGGAGCGCGGCTAATGTTTTCCCTAATCAAATTGTGCATTGCTTCGCTTGTGTATCCCAAATAGCATTTGCGCGTGTTTTTCACCTTTTTATTGAGTGCGGAAAAACTTAAATTGAGTGCATCTCCCAGCTGAACTTCAAATTTAGTGTAATCAATCGATTTTCCGTCCACTCTCGCAGGAGTGCCCGTTTTGAAGCGGCGAATTTCAAACCCTAAATCCATTAAAGACTTAGTTAGCCTAGTGCTAGGCTCATAACCATTTGGACCGGTGAATTTGGTGTAGTCTCCAATTATGATTTTGCTGTTGAGATATACGCCCGTTGCCACCACCACCGCTTCGCAGCCAAAGATTTCACCCATGTCAGTTTTAACGCCCACCACACGCCCTTTTTCGGTCAAAATTTCCGCCACCTCGCACTGCAAAATATCCAAATTTTTTTGCCTTTCAAGTGTGCGCTTCATCTCGTTGTGATAAACCACCTTGTCCACCTGTGCGCGCAGCGATTGCACGGCTGGACCTTTGCCCGAATTGAGCATTCTTAGTTGAAGCATAGATTTATCTGCATTTATGCCCATCTCGCCACCAAGAGCGTCCACTTCACCCGCAAGTTGACCCTTTGCCGTGCCTCCAATGCTAGGGTTGCAGGCAAGGAATGCAATGCTATCCAAATTCAAAGTGGTTAAGAGAGTTTTTTTGCCCAGGCGTGAAAGAGCAAGGCAGGCTTCACTTCCCGCATGCCCGCTGCCAATCACCACCGCATCAAAATGCTCCACTTCACCTTTCATAAAAATATTATATCACAAAACCCGCATTTTTCAATAGATTTAATTAAATTTGAAAAATTTTAAAATATCTGCTAATATTAAAACATGAAATATTTTGACAAAGTTAAATTTATTGGAGATGAAAAAAATTATTTAAAATATGATGTAAAAACAAATGAAATTGGCAGGATAATTCAGCCAGAAATTAGAGATAGTTCATTTTTAGTTGTTTTCATTGACCCTAATTTTATTGAAGATGATAGATTTGCCGTGATAAAAATTGAAGACTTAGAATTAATTGAGGAAAGCAAAATAACGGACGAACAAATTTTATTAGACATCCCAAAGCAAGACCCACATTGGTGGTGCAAGGCGGAAAATGGATATATTTTAAATTTGCTTGGCGAAAAGAAAAATAAAATTCCTTTTGATTATAATTCTTAATCGCAAAATTTCATTTTATATGCTATAATATTAACATGGAAAATGTGAAAATTTCATCAGTTTGTGGTTTGTGTGGCGGGTGCAAGTTGGCAATTAATTCCGCCTTAGATAGCCTTAAATCTTATGGCAAGGCCACTTTATTTAAAGAGGTGGTGCACAATGCCGCCGTGAACAAAATGCTAGAAAGCAAAGGTGTGAAAATCAAAAACAATTTGAGCGATTTGTCGAGTGAAGATTTTGTAATTTTGCGTGCCCATGGCGAGACGCCCGCCACTTATAAATATCTAAATGAGCACAATATCAAGTTTAAAGACTGCTCATGTGTGAACGTGCAAAAAATTCATGAGTGTGTGGCAAATTTTAGCAAAACTCACACTATAATTTTGGTGGGCAAATATGGCAAATTTTCGGGCAAAATGCACCCAGAGATTGAGGGCACGATTGGTTGGTGCGCCCACCCGCCCGTTTTAATTGAAGACGAAGCAGATTTAGACAAATTAAAAGCGATAAAACACAAAAAATTATATCTAATTTTTCAAACCACTTTCAACTCTGATTTGGCAGACAAATTGATTGAACAAATTTCAAAAATTGCCGAGCAAAACTCATGCTCGCTAGAAATAAACAAATCAATATGTTTGGCTCAGCGTGAGATAAATAAAAGTTCGCGCACACTTGCCTCAAATTGTGATTTAATGATAGTGATTGGCAGCAATCATTCGAGCAATTCGGTTGAACTTTATAAAGCTTTGCAACCCATCACCAAAACGATATTTTTTGAAGATGTTTCCACCTGGCGGAGCGAATTAAAAAAGCACGGTGTCGTGCTAAATAAAAACATAAAAATTGGCATAACCGCAGGTGCTTCTGTGATGAAAGAAGAGCTGGAAATGTTGGCTAAGCAAATTAGGGCAGAGATAAATAAATTATAGCTATTTGCCCAAGCAAAACTTTGAAAAAATTTTGTCTATAATATCCTCGTTTGCCGTTGTGCCGGTAACTTCTCCCAAATCGCTCCACGCCGCTTTTAGTTCAGCAGAAATAATGTCCATAGTGGTGGAGTTGAAAATTTTGATTGCCTTTTTTAAATGCGCCAATGCAGATTTAATGCACTCAATATGGCGAGTGTTTGTGAGATAAAATTTATTTTGGTCTATATTAGATTTGATTGTTTTATCAAAAATTAACTGCTTTAAATCTTCCACTTTTTCACCCGTTTTGGCAGAAATTGAAATTGTGTCTGAGCCTTTAGTTTTTGTTTCTTTTCCTTTCGTTAAATCAATTTTGTTTAACACGTCAATATGTGGTTTTGTTGTTTTCACCTTGCATGGAGCATTTGGCTCGCTGAGGCGCAACACAAGGTCGCATTCATCAATGGTTTTAATTGCACGTGAAATGCCAATTTTTTCCACTTTGTCTTTGCTGCTGTGAATACCCGCCGTGTCAAATAATCTAAACACAATTCCGTTAAATAGATATTCCGCTTCAATCACATCTCGCGTTGTTCCCGCGATGTCGGTTACAATCGCTTTTTCGCTTTTTGTTAGTGCGTTAAGTAGGCTAGATTTGCCCACATTTGGTGCGCCCACAATGGCAATTTTCACGCCGTTTTTAATTATCAGCCCCTTTTGGCTATCTAAAATAAGGGCGGTCAGTTCGCCTTCAAGATGCTTTATTTTCTCTAAAAAGTTTGCAGTTTCTAAGTTTGAAAATTCATATTCAGGATAGTCAAGCCTTGCCTCAACTTCTGCCAAGATGTCCGTTAAAACAGTTTGTTTTGCTTGGATGTTGTCTTTAAGTTTGCCCTGTAATAATTCGCTGCTCGCCTTTGCCTGCATTTGCGTTTCGGCGTTAATCATATCCACAATTCCTTCCGCCTCATCTAACGAAATTTTTCCATTCAAAAAGGCGCGCTTTGAAAATTCTCCGGGTGTTGCCAAGCGCGCACCAAGAGAAATTATGCAATCAATAATTGTTTGGGCAAGAAAATATCCGCCATGAGCTTGCACTTCCACCACATCTTCACCTGTAAAACTAAAAGGCTTTTCAAAAAACACAATCAAAGCGTTGTCTGTGAAACTTTTTAAATCAATCTTTTTTAAATACATCTTTCTAGGCTCAAAATTTAATTTTTCTTTAATCAACTTTTGAGCAATAGTCTTGGCTTTTGGCCCGCTAATTCTTATCACTGCCACGCCGTTATTTCCAGCAGGCGTTGCCAAAGCCACAATCGTTTCAAATTCCATATCAAATCCTTTTGAATATTCTATCACATAATGAAAATTTTTCAAATCTATTTAGATAAAAAAGGGCGGTTTTATTCGCCCGTTGAAAATTTTCTTTTAAGCCTATCAGTCAGCAATTCATTTAGCTCAAGTTTTAGCGATTGCTTTGAATTAATTTTTTCTAAAAGAGCAACCACATCGGTTGAAAGTTCGTCAAAACTTTCGCTCGACTGAATGTCTAAAACCAAGCTCTTTAAATCGTTAAAGAACTTCACATCATCTTCGTCAACCACCGCATTTGTGATAAGCGTGGCAATCTCTTCATTGATGGTGCGATTAAGGCTGTCAATCGGCATGGAGAGTTGAGAGGCTTTGTTTGACACAAACTCAACAATATTTTCCAAGTTCACTTCTTTTTCAGAGCGGGCACATTCTTCAAAAAGTTTTTTATAAAACTCTTCACCAGAACTAAAGTTTGAATAATCAAATGAAGTGATTGAAAATTTTCTCACCAAATAATTGCCAAGCCATAGATAAAATGACTTAAAGGCTTCCTTGCTTGAAGCCAACATTTGTTTTTGAATGGAAAGCACATTTTTTCTCTGCTTACTTGAAGAGATTGATTCGAGCACAACAGCAATAAATATTGCACCGATAAGGCTTGCACCAAAACTCATAAACACTTGAAAAATTGCCAAATTTGGATTTGCTAAATATAACCCTATTCCAAGAGCACAAAGCAACCCAAAAAACACATAAATATAAATTCTAACTTTCATGTTCAAATTATATCACAAAACCAATAAATAACCAAATAAAATAAAAAAATAAATAAAAAATTTAAAAAATCATAAATTTATTAAAAATTTGCCAAAAATATATTAAAATTCATCAGAATTTAAAAGAAAATTTAAAAATTAAATTAAAATGTTTTAATAATTATAAAATAAAATAAAAACTATATAAAAAACGGATTAATAATTAATTATTAATTAATTTATAATTATTGTATAATTATTTTTAGTGATAAAAATTCATGAAAAATTTAATTTTTATTAAATAAATTTTAAAAAATTAATTAAAAAATTAATAAAATATTATTTTAATGTTTATTATTATTTTTCTTTACTTTTTATTTTTGTGAATTAACACTAATTTACAAAAGAAATTTAAAATAAGGCGCGTTGCGCCTTATTTTGTTGTCTTTAAATTCTTTTCCAAGTCTTGCTGCATTTGGGTGTGCATTTTGAGTGCTTGCTTCACATCTTTTGCGGCGGCGGGAGATTTAGGGTAAAACCCCTTGTCGTTCATGATTTTGAAAAGTTTCAAATCATGTGCGCTGGCAACTTTTTGGTTCTCTTCAAAAAGTGTGCGAAGAGTTTCATTCGATGTTTCAATTCCATATTGGCAATACATATTGATTAGATATTTGTGAGCAATCAATGCGTCTTGCAAAGTGTTTTGGGTGTTGAATTCCATCACTTGCCCCCTTCGCTCGCGTTCGCCTTTAAATACGCAAGCAGTTTAGAATGGTTTTCGCAATGCTTTTGTGCCATGTCTGTAAACATTGTTTTTAATGGTTTTTCAGTTACGGCTTGTGAGCAAAATTTCATTTTTGTTGCCATCCAATTCTCAAAGGTCATCATTTCATTTAGAGCCATTAAATCTTTTGTGGTGATTTCATTTTTCATTTTTGCCTCCTATGAAAATCTTTGACAATTATATTTTTATTAAACCACAAAATTAATCTTTATTTAATTTCTTCAAAATAAAAAGTGGGCAAAACCTACTTACCAAGTTTTCACTTGTTGAAAACTATTATATTAAAAAGTCAATCCTTTTTTGTTTGAGATTTTTTAATTAAATCTAAAAGGCTTATGCCTGATAGATAATTTTCAATCAAATCTTTCAAGGTATTCCAAATTGCATAGGTGTGGCAATTTTCTTTGTTCGAGCAGCCAGTACTAATGCAATCCACAATTTTTGCGCCATCGCCGGTGGCGTCCAAAATTTCTTTTATTGTGATTTGGTTTGCAGGTTTGCTTAGAGCGTATCCGCCAAGTGAGCCGCGCGCACTTTTCACAAGATTTGCCTTCACAAGCATAGTCATAATTTTTTCTAAATATTTAGTTGAGATGCCGTGTTTCGTGGAAATTTCGCTTATGGAAACAAAACCCTCTTTTAAGGCAATGTCTTCCATAATCAGCATTGCATATCTTCCGCGTGAAGTAATTTCCATTTTATCCTCTCTTTTTATATTATCAACATAAATCTTTTGATTTTGAATTTTTTTGCATAAGTTGTTTTTGATTTTTCTGCATAACAATCAAAATATATCAATTCAATATTTCAATCTTAGCGTGTCAATTCGCTGCGCAACTTCATCCATAATTTGCCTAGTTGGTTTTGACCATCTCGATTTTTGCCTATCCCCCAAAAACTATCTTTAGGACTATCTTCGCAAAGCATATAATCTTTTGTTTCTAACAATTTACGCTTTACATAAGGATTTTGCTCTAATTTTAGCCTCAAAAGTTCTTCCATTATACCCACCTTTATTTTATCCCAATTTGGGTTTTGCTTATCCACATTTTCATGAGCAATTGTAAGGGCCTCATAGGACGAAAAACTTTCTAAAATCTTTTTGGCAATTTCAGGGGCAGTTTCAACAAATTTTAATGATTGATAAGCATGTTCTATGGTTGGATATTTTACCCCTTTATACACAACAGCAAATGATGAAAAATTGTCCAAGCAAAAAAATTCTCTGGTATAAAAACCAATAAAACTGTTAAACTTTTCTGCCAACCAAGGGTCTCTATATTGTTCAATTAAAATCATTTTATCTCCCTTCTTTTTAAATTTTTATGGTGCGGACAACAGGACTTGAACCTGCACGGTGTTGCCACCACTAGAACCTGAATCTAGCGCGTCTGCCATTCCGCCATGTCCGCTTAACTTTTTTATTTTATAACATTGAGTTGAGTTTGTCAAGTTTAGAATAATTAAATTAGGCATTATTCTTGACAAAACTCGGCCAAGTTTTTTATAATCAAAAAAACACAAAAGAGGTAATAATGAATCATCTAAGTCAAAGCATTCGCGTTGCTGTGGAAAAGGATAATCCTTCGCTTGAAAGGATAGAAAATAAGTGTGTGAAGTGTGGAAAGTGCGCTGCCCTCTGTTCAAATTTTGTGAGCGTAAACAATCATTATGATTTAATGAAAACGGGCAAGAGCGTGTGCGTAAATTGTGGTCAGTGCATCAAAGAATGCCCTGTGGGTGCTCTTGTGGGCAAAGATGAATATCGTCAAGTGGAGGCTCTTTTGGGGGATAAGAGCAAGGTGTTTGTGGTGTCCACCGCTCCTTCAATTAGAGTTGGTTTAGGTGATGAATTTGGCTTGCCAGCAGGCTCGTTCGTTGAAGGCAAAATGGTTAGTTTGTTGCGCTCACTTGGCTTTAATTATGTGTTGGACACAAACTTTGGTGCAGACTTAACGATATGCGAAGAAGCGGCAGAACTTGTGGAAAGAATAAAGAGCGGAAAACATCTTCCTATGTTCACAAGTTGTTGCCCATCGTGGGTGAAATTTTTAGAAACATTTTATCCCGAGATGAAAGACAATTTGTCTTCTTGCAAAAGCCCAATATCTATGTTTGGTGCAGTGATAAAAACTTATTTTGCAAACAAACTTGGCATAGACCCAAGCAAAATTGTTAATGTAACAATCACTCCTTGTGTGGCAAAAAAGTTTGAAATAAGAAGGGAAGAGTTTAACGCTTCTGCAAAGTTTAATAATTTGCCAATGCGAGATTTCGATTTTTGCATCACCACGGTGGAACTTGCAAAATGGGCGAAAGAAAAGGGGATAGACTTAAAGAGTTTGCCAGACAGTGAATTTGATAAGTTTTTGGGCAAATCGTCTGGTGCGGGAGTGATTTTTGGAAACTCTGGCGGAGTGATGGAGGCTTCTGTGCGCACTGCTTATTCTTATCTCACAAAAAAAACTCCTTCAAGCCTGCTTTTAAACTTTCAAGAGGTGCGCGGGCTTAATGAAATTAAAACGGCAGAAATTGAAATTGCAAATCAAAAGTTGAAATTGGCAGTTGTGTCCGGCCTTGCCAACGCTCGCAAACTCATAGAACGCATTAAGCAGGGCGAGAAATTCGATTTTGTTGAAGTTATGGCGTGTCCAGGCGGATGCATTGGCGGAGGAGGGCAACCTAAACATATTGGAGAAGAAAAAACCTATCAAGAAAAGCGCATTGCTTCGCTCTATGAAAGGGACAAACAATTAAAGGTGCGGGCAGCTCACAAAAATCCGCAAATTATGGCACTGTATGACGAATTTTTGGAAGGCTTTGCAAGCGAAAGAGCAAAGGCTCTTCTTCACACTTCTTTTGTAAATCGCTCTAAAGATTTGGCAGGCAAAACTCAAAAAGCAGTTAAAATGCTTCAATATAAATGCACGCTCTGTGGCGAAGTGTTTGAATTGGACGAACAAAAAGAAGTGATTTGCCCTGTGTGCAAACTAAAAGGTGAAAAAATAATAAAAGTGGGCGAGCGCAAGACAGATTAATAATTATCCAAAAAATTATGCTCACCAAATTTATCTTTATATGAAATGATTGTGGAAAGGTTCACATTCTCCACACTCTTAAAGATGTTGCCCTCAATAAGAGGGTTTTCTTTTGCCAAATCGGCTATCAAATTTTTAATTTTTAGCCTCATTGAATTGTTTTCAACATCTTTATTTTTCTCTGTGAATTTGCAAGCACATTGCAAAAAATTTAAGTTGTTATATTTTTTCCAAGCCAAAATATCTTTCTCTCTAATTAAATACATTGGCCTAATTAATTCCATTCCCTCAAAATTGGTGCTTTTAAGTTTTGGCATCATGGTTTGGAATTGTCCGCTAAAAATAACTCCCATCAAAATAGTTTCAATCACGTCGTCATAATGATGTCCGAGCGCAATTTTGTTGCAGCCTAATTTTTTTGCTTCGCTATACAAATATCCGCGCCTCATACGCGCACAAATATAGCACGGAGATTTTTCAATGTTTTCCACATTTTCAAAAATGGTCGATTTAAAAATTTTGATAGGAATGTTTAATAATTTAGCGTTATCTTCAATTTGCTTGCGATGAGTTTTTGA
This sequence comes from uncultured Clostridia bacterium, assembly GCA_947630075.1. Lineage (GTDB taxonomy): Bacteria > Bacillota > Clostridia > Christensenellales > UBA1242 > Onthoplasma. The sequence continues at coordinate 26,835 of CANRGF010000003.1, read as the reverse complement.
ATATCCGGGGTCCATCACCAAAAACACGAGTTCAAAACTCCTGTTTTCTTTATTTTTCCCATTATGGTCTAACTCGTCATTTGCTGAGGTTTTTAAGTTTTCTTCTTTGCTTTCCATAAAATTGCGCCTACGCTTTAATTCTTGGAAAAGTTTGGCAAGCAAAAAACTATCCTTCCCACCAGAAATACACACTGCAATTTTATCGTTGGGTTGAATTAAATCATATTTATTAATTGCCTTGCAAAAAGGGGAAAACAACTCCTTTTTAAAACGCTTTCTCAAGCTCTCTTCAACATCATCTGCTTTCATGTTTTTAATTATATCATATTTTGCACTAAAAATATAATGTTAAATAATAAAAAAGTGGAGCAATCCACTATTTTTATAAACTTTTAACTAAAGCAAATCTATTTAATATTTCTTCAAATAGTTTTTTAAAGAGTTGTTCATTTCCACTTTTTATATGAGGCTTGCAATCTTGATAAAATTTTCTAACACTCTCTTCGTCTTTCCTTTCAACCAATGATTTAATGGCGGATTGTTCGTTATTAGTTAGAATTTCATCTAAAGTTTCACTCACATTAAAATTCTTAATTAAAGGCAAAATTCCATTCGCTAGTGAGCAAAAATCTTTTATGTCTTTCTCATATTTTTTATCATAATATTCATTTCTCTCACCTTTTGCTTTGGCATTTTCGCTAGTTCTGAGCGCTGAAATGGCGTCTGCAAATTTGTGGAAAATTAAATCAACTGGGTCAATCGTATAGACTTTAGTGCCGTCCTTTAATGTTATGCTAGCTATGTTATGAGCATTAATCTTTCTGTCATCATTTAAAAGGTCAAGATACATGCTCCCGTTTTGGCCTTCTCTCCAAGTTGGAAATAAAGTTTTTGTTAGACTGCAATTTTCCCTAACTCTTTTTGTGTTGTATATAGATGAAAACCTTAAGAAATAGTCATCTTCAATTTCCACAACATCCACATCTCCGCTAGAAGAAGTTCTAATTCCTTCCTCTAAGCAAGATTTAGAAGATGAGTCAATTTCTATATTTTCACCCCTTTGCTTAAACTTTTTGTCAGCCACAGTACCTCTTAAAAAAGATTTAGCACCCATAATTAAAAGCATAGCAAGTGAGCCACTGAAATAATATTTAACCTCATCATTTTGGGTTTGTGGAATGTTTGTTGTTATATATTCTGTATATTGATTTGCCGCATCTAAAATTAATTGTTTTTCTTTATCCATAAATCTCTCCAAAATCATAGTTTGAAAGTGGTATAAAAAAGTGGCAGAGGCCACTATTTTGCTTTAACAGGTAATATTAAGAATAAATAATCATTTCCTTCGCTAGGAGTTATCACGCATGGCTGAATTGCACTATTGAAGTTTAATTTTATATAAGGATTATCTATCACACGCAAGCAATCTGAAAAATATTTTGAATTGAACGAAATCACCAAATCACTGCCTTTTAATCCAACAGTAATGTTTTCTTTTGTTGAGCCAATTTCACTATTTGAAGTAAGCATTAAATTCTTTTCTTTAATGTCAAACTTAACCAAGTTGTTTTTATCCACCCTAGATAAAACACTTGCCCTATCAATAGCGTCTTCAAACTGCTCTTTATTGATAGTAACCACAGTGCCAAAATCTTTTGGTAAAATTTGCTTGTAGTTGATAAACTGACCATCAATCAAGCGGTTCATCACAATTGTGTCGCCAATATCAACCATAATGTTATTTGTGTGAACATACACTTTAATATTGCCTTCACTATCAAGCATTTTGCAAATTTCATTTAGGTTTCTGCCCGGCACAATAATTTTGAAATCACCCGTGCTATTTTCAAGCTTTTTGTTTGAAATGCTTAGCCTGCATCCGTCCACAGCCACTGCACGAATGTCTGAGCCATTAGTTTCAATCAAAATGCCTTTAAGCACCGGCCTAGAATCATCTTGAGCCACAGCGTAAAACACATTGTTTACTAATGATTTTAAATTGTCCTTAGAAATTTCAAAATAGTTGGTTTTTTCAATCTCGCGAATTTCAGGAAACTCGTTTATGTCCATGCACTGAATAGAGCCTTCACTATCTGTATATGCAATTCTTAATTGATTTTTTTCATTAAGCTCACATTCAATTTGCTCGTTGGTCAACTTCTTGATATATTCACCAAATAGCCTTCCTGGCACAACCGTTTGCCCAGCGTTCATCACCTCGGCACGAATCGTCTTTTCAACGCTCATTTCAAGGTCGGTTGAAGTGAGGATTAATTTATCCTCTTCACACACCAATTTGATTCCTTCAAGAATTTGAGAAGTGGTTTTGCTGCTAATGGCCTTGGACACAACTCCTATCGCCTCGCTTAACTCTAAGCCATCACATTTGAATTTCATTTTACGCTCCCTTTAACCCCTTATTTATATTACAACACAATATTATCAAATCGCCATAAAAATGTCAAATAATTTGTGAAATTTTGTAGAAAATTTTTGATTAATATTTAATTAAATTTGTTGCTTATCAGTATCTATAAATTTACATAGAAAATAATGCCTTGCCAAATCACACGCCAAGATATTTTTTTATTTTATTATTTTTTTTGTTAGTGGTTATTATATTATAGGGCGTGGAAATGTGTAAAACTCCAAATTAACACTATATATTGTGAACACCTTTTAATTATTTACAATATATATGAAAATTTTATCCACATAAACTGTGAATAAATATGTGTAAATATATGTGCAAAACCCCAAAAACAGTGTGTAAAACTCATTTTTAAAGAGCTTTTTTAAGTTTGTTATTTATTTGACAAAACCCGGCAAATCTTTTATAATTAGTCAAAGTTAGGAGAGAGTATGTTGCTAGATAGTCAGTGGAAAAAAGTGTTGAATAGGGTGGAAAATGAAGTTACTGCCGTCAATTTTGATTTGTGGATAAGCAATCTTCAACCTGTGCAATATGTGAATGATGAATTGGTTTTAATTGCGCCTAGCGTTACTGCAAAAAATCAGGTTAACCAACCTGCAATTTTTGAAAAATTAACCAAGGCCGTACGCACAGAATTCACTCCATACACCTTTGTGAGAATAACTGACAAGCAAGAATATGAAGATAGCCTAAGAAAGCAAGACGAAGAGATTGAAAAAACTAAGGATAATTCAAATTTAAAGAGCAAGTTTAATAAAAAATATACATTTGAAAATTTTGTTGTGGGCAAGTCAAATCAAGTGGTGTGTGCGGCCATGCAGAGCGTGGCAGAAAAACCAAGCGAAAAATTTAATCCGCTATTTATATATGGTGGAGTTGGTCTTGGCAAAACGCACTTACTTCATGCAGTTGGCAACTATTTAAACGAACATCAACCAAATTTGAATGTGCTTTATGTAACTTGTGAAAAGTTCACTAACGACTATGTTGAAAGCCTAAAAAATGTGAAGAGCAATAGCACAAACGATTTTAGAGAAAAGTATAGAAACGTTGACGTGTTGATGGTGGATGATATTCAATTCATTTCAAACAAAACGGGAATTCAAGAAGAGTTTTTCAACACATATAACGAACTATATCAAAACAACAAACAAATAATCATAGCGTCCGACCGTCCGCCAAAAGAAATGAGTGCACTTGAAGAAAGGCTTAGAAGCCGTTTCTCTAGCGGACTTATCCAAGATATTCAAGAGCCAGACTATGAAACAAAAGTGGCAATTATAAAGAAAAAATGTGCACAAGAAGGGTTTTTGATAGACAACGATGTGGTAGATTTCATCGCTCAAAAGACAAGCACAAACATAAGAGAAATGGAAGGGCTTTTGTCTAAGGTTGTGTTTTATGCAAGTCTGCTTGGAAAAAACACTTCGTCAATAGAAGATGCGAAAGAAGCACTAAAAGATTATGGTGAAGTGAAACATAACGAGCTTGATGCAGATAAAATTATTTCCACAATATGTGAGTTCTTTAAAGTTTCGAGAGAAGATTTGGTTGGAAATAAGCGAAATAAAGAAATTGTTGAGCCAAGGCAGATGTGCATATATTTAATCAATGATTTGCTTAATATTCCTCTCACTGCAATAGGGTCAATATTTGGAAGAGACCACACCACAGTGATGCACGCGCGTGATAAAATTTCAAATCAAATAAAAACCAACCCACACACAAAAGTTTTGGTGAACGACATAAAATCAAGATTGATGAAATCATAAAAAATAGTGGCAAGTGCCACTATTTATTTTTCTTTTCAAAGTTATAACTCGTTTTGCACATATTTTCAAGATTTCTTTCTGCCACCCAACCAAGCTCTTTTTTTGCTTTATCTGCATTTGCATAGCAGATATCTATATCGCCCGGCCTGCGCCCAACAATCTTATATTTAACCTTGCCACCGCACACTTTGTTGTAGGCATTCACAATATCTAGCACTGAATAGCCAACGCCCGTGCCAAGATTGTATATTTTTAGCCCACATTTAGACTTTAATTTTTTTACAGCCTTCACATGACCAAGCGCCAAATCAACCACATGGATATAATCCCTCACGCCTGTGCCGTCATGAGTGTTGTAGTCATCACCAAACACACTTAAATATTCAAGTTTGCCTGTTGCCACACGGGAAATGTATGGCATAAGATTGTTTGGAATTCCATTAGGATTTTCACCGATTAGACCACTATCATGCGCTCCAATTGGGTTGAAATATCTTAAAATGATAATGTTGAAAGATTTATCGCTAGCATAAACATCTTTTAATATTTCTTCAATGAAATATTTTGTGCGCCCATAAGGGTTGGTAACTGCACCTGTTTCAAATTTTTCATAGATTGGCATAGACTTTGCCACACCATAAACTGTTGCTGATGAGCTAAACACGAAATTTTTAACACCGTGATTTTTCATCACTTCAAGCAGATTAATTGTGGAAATAAGGTTATTATCGTAATATTTAAGAGGGAGTTCCACCGATTCCCCAACCGCCTTTAACCCTGCAAAATGAATTACCGAATTGATTTTGTTTTCACAAAAGATTTTGTCCAATGTCTTATAGTCGCGAGCATCACCAATGTAAACTTTAAAATTTTCATCGGTCAATTCACGAGTTTTGCTAACAATTTGCTTAATTTTATCTTTCACAGAAATGTCGCTATTTGAAAGGTTGTCTAAGCAAACAACATCTTCGCCTGCGTTTAGCAGTTCCACTGCTGTGTGTGAGCCAATATATCCAAGCCCACCTGTTAATAAAATCATTAAAAACCTCCTATTAATGAATTCTATTAGATTATAACAAATAAAACTAAATTTTCAAAATATTTTTTAATGTTTATAAAAAAAAGTGGCAATTTACCACTTTTTATTAAAATTTTGCTTCGTTAAAATTTTCTCCATTAAATTTTGCAATTCGTTCTGCTCGCATTTGGTTGTTATCCACACACTCACCAAATTCATTTGCTTGATACCAACAATTAAGATCTTCGCTGTTTGAGTGCATATATATTCTAAAAATTGAGTTGAAAGGCAAAGCGTTGCCACAATCTGGGCAGGTTAGGCAACTCTCTTTCAGTCTTTTGCGTCCAAAAGCTTTTTTGGCATTTTTTGAAATTAAATCTGCCAGCATTGGCTTGGATTTTTCATTATTTATATTTTTAGTAGTTTCATTTGAAGTTGAATTAAAATTTTCTTCTATGTTCATTTTTTGCTCCTAAGTTAATTCTATCATAAAAAATCAATTTGTCAAGGATAAATTATAAAACTGCACCATTTTCAATTTTTATTTCATTATAAGGCAAATTTGTTTCGGGCAAATTAGTGCAAGTAATTAGAGTTTGATATTTTGTGGAAAACTCCAAAAGCCTATTTTGCCTTGCCAAATCGAGCTCGCTCAACACATCATCAAGCAACAAAATTGGATATTCATTAATTTCATTTTTTATTACTTCCATGAGAGAGAGTTTCACCACTAGTGCCACCGTGCGCTGCTGACCTTGGCTTGCAAAATTTTTGCAATCTAACCCATTAATTTTAAACTCCAAATCATCACGGTGCGGACCAAGGCAAGTGTATCCAAGTTCTATTTCTTTATTTATTATCTTTTCAAATTGTTCGCTTAAATCCTCTTTAATAGGCTTGTTATTTGGCTTATAACTATATTCAATTTCTAAATTTTCGTCTAGCGTGATTTTCTTGTGAATTTCTTTTGCAATAGGGCGCAAATTTTCCACAAATTCTAGCCTTTTTAAGATGATTTTTTCGGCAGTGTCAACTAATTGTGGAGTGAAAAGTTTTAATTGCTCAATCTTGCTATTAATGCTTTCGTTAGACTTCAAAATCGTGTTTCGCTGGCGCAAAATTTTATCATACTTTAATAGGTTATATAAATAATTTTTATCAAACTGGCTTATGGAAATATCTAAAAAGGTGCGCCTATCTTCAGGCACTTCTTTGATGAGTTTTAGTTCGTCCGGGCTGAAATAAACCACAGATAAGCACCCTACCAATTCAGTTAGTTTTAGCACATTAAGATTGTTTATTTTAATTGCCTTTTTATTTTGTTTGTCCAAAAAAATTTGAATGTTTTTTTTGCCTGCAAGAGTGGAAAAATCAATGTCAATTTTTGCTCGCTCTTCACCAAATTTAATGATTAATTTATCTTTCCTTATTCTTGGGCTTTTGCCAATGCTTGAAATATATATGCTTTCCAATAAATTTGTTTTGCCTTGTGCGTTTTTGCCAACAATGAAATTTAAACCATTCTTAAAATCTATTTTTGCTTGACTATAATTTCTAAAATTATTAAGTTTAACCTCTTTTATTTCCATTTTTATAATTATATTTTCTAAAATTAATTTTGTCAAACCTATTTGTTTTATTTCAATAAATTTTAAATTAGAGCAAAATTGAGAGATAAAATTTGTTTTACTTTTTCAAAAATTTATTTTATAATAAAAAAACATAGGAGACACTATGATTGAATTTAGATATGACACTCAACTTTTAATTGAAGGCAAAAATTTAAGTGAAGATGATATTCGCAATTATTTTTTGAAAAACTTTAAAGGTGATTGCTTAATTGTGGTTGGTGATGGATTGGGAGCCACGAGCGAAACAATAAAAATCCATTTCCACACAAATGAACCTTGGGACGTGCTTAAATATTGCTCCACAGTTGGCGAAATTTGCGACATCGTTGTGGAAGATATGGATAGGCAAAGCAGAGGTTTGAAAGGCTAGCAATCTTCCACAACGCACAAAATCTCTGCAAAATAAAGTTTTGCAGAGAAGAGGAGAAAAAGAGCAAAAGCCGAAGTTTGCTTTAGCAAACGAGCAAAAGCGAATTTTTCGACGAGGAAGATATGGATAGGCAAAGCAGAGGTTTAAAAGGCTAGCAATTTTTCACGCAAATAAAACGCACACAAAACCCACAAAATTCAAGGTTTGTTTGTTGACAAACTTGCTTTTTATGATATAATATTACGAATAGGCAAGATTAAATTTGAAGTCTTTTGCAAAAGGTGGTGAAAGGTGGGTTTAATTTTAGACCGTCTATTCAAAAGAAAAGAAAAAGTTTTAGACGAAAACGAAGCGTTAAAGTTTGCAAAAAAGAAACACCGCCATCAGTTTAGAAAGGATGGCAAAACTCCTTATATTGAGCATCCTAAGATGGTGGCGGAAATCTTGAAAAAAATGGTGATGAAATATGGAAGGAAAGAAGATGTGGAAGTTCTTCCAATGCTTGTTGCCGCTGCCTATTTGCATGACACTCTCGAAGACACTTATACTTGCCCAAAAATTTTGGAAAAAAAGTTTGGTGAAGTGGTTGCCGGGCTGGTGCAAGATGTAACAACTGTAAACTACGAAAAAAATGAAAAAGGCAAAGACAATTATCTTGCTGAGAAGATGGTTGCCATGTCCGACTATGCACTCGTTTTGAAATTGGCAGATAGATTGGGCAATATTTGCGATAGCACCTGCCTTTCGCTAGACGAAAAATTTAAGTTAAGGCGAGGCACTGAATATATTTTGAAATATGTGGAAGATGAAAGGTCGCAATATTTCAGTGTGTTGCAAGCTTCACTCGTTGACGAAATATGGGAAGCTTTAGATAAATATATTCCTTATAAAATTTTTGTGGGCACAAAATATAACGACTTGGTGTTTAAAAACACAACCTATATTCACCCAAATTTTCATAGTTGGCACGAAAGTTTCAATTTTAAGGACACACAAGATAAATTATAAAAAGCCGCTCAATGCGGCCTTTTTAAAAATCTTCTCTCCCAAGCAAGAAATCCACCGACACATTAAAAAACTCTGCCACCACTAGCAATGCGTCCGCCTTTGGAATTTTCTTGCACTCTGTCCAACTATTAATTGTGGTGCGAGGAATTCCGCATTTTGCAGCGAAGGTGGAGTTGTTTAGATTGTTTTCCTTCAAGAGTTCTTTAAGTTTTTTGGCAAATATTTTTAACACTTGCTCTTTATTTTCCATATTCAATATTATTTCAAAAATCGAATAAAAATACTTGACATGACCCCAAAGTGTCAGTTATAATTATATCGTTCAAGAGAGGAAAGTGTTGTGGACTAGCGACTACTCCCGGACGCACGAGTAATTTTGAACTTGGTCAAGGCCTGCCAATCGAGCCCGCAAGAGCGGGCTTTTTTATTAATATTGGCTTAAATGAGGTGCTTTTTATTGGAGTTTTTGCCGTTTTCTTATTGACATTAACTGTTTTTTTTGTTATTATAACCTAGTCTATTAAAAGGAGAACTAAATGAAACAGACTTATCAGCCAAAAAAGAAACAGCGCAACAAAGTGCACGGGTTTAGGGCCAGAATGAGAACTTTGTCTGGCAGAAATGTGTTAAAAAGGCGCAGAAATAAGGGCAGAAAAGAATTAACCGTTTAGGAGCGGGAATGTTAAGCAAAGTCAACCGCTTAAAAAAGCGGAAGGAATTTAATTATATTTATAAGAAGGGGCAGATTGCACATTGCGCCGACTTTTCAATTCATTACGTTCGCGCTTTCAAGCCTTATGCTCAAATTGGCATTAGCGTTTCAAAGCAGGTTGGCAATAGCGTGATTAGAAGCCGCGTTAAGCGAATTATAAGCGAAGCGTGCAGGCTAAACATTGAAAAGTTTGCCATTAAAAACTATATTATCACGGCGAAGCCTCCAATCGTGGAGAAAAAGTCCACAGAGGTTGAAGAAGAGTTGCTTGCCATGTTGAAGAAAAACGGGCTAATGAAGGGCGAGGCAAAAGAAAACAGAGCAGAAACCAAAAAACTCGCCACTGAGCCAAAAAAATCGGCAAAATCTGCTAGCCAAAAGAAGAGCAAAAATGTTTAGAGTTTTTTATATCCTCACTTTTCCGCTCACACTTCTGTGCGTTTTGCTCATTTGGGCATACAAACTAACTCTTAGCAAAATCATAGGTAATGGGTGCAAATATTTGCCCACTTGCTCAACCTACGCACTTTGGTGCATTTGGGAGTTTGGTGCAATTTTGGGCATAATTTATGCCACTAAAAGGCTTTTAAGGTGCAGAGCGCATCATGCTGCGGGAGTGGACTTTCCAAAACTCAATTTGCATGGCAATTATAAATATAAATGTTAACTTTGCTTTTAAATAGGAATTATTATGTTAAATTTATCAACATTGCTTGCGGGCAATAATTTATGGACAATTTTAATCAATCAATTTGCAAAATGGATTGTGAGCTACGGCTGGGCAATCGTGGTTTTTACTATAGTGTTGAAGATTGTGCTCAGTCCATTAGATGTTTTGCAAAGGGTGGCGGGGCAAAAGCAGGCGCGCGTTTCTGCCGCTATGCAACCCGAACTTGACGCCTTGCAAAAGAAATATGGCAACAATAAAGAGAAACTAAATCAGGAAACAAATAAGGTTTATAAGAAATACAACACTGGCATGGGCGGCAGCTGCTTAATAATGCTATTGTCTATGGTGCTAAACATTGTCATCGTGTTTTCGCTGTTCGGCTCGGTTAGGGCGTATGGCAACGAAAAACTTTATGAAAGTTATCGCGAACTAGATAGTGCGTATGTTCAAACTTATAATGCCGAAATAAAGAAGGCGGGGGAAGACCCAACTGATGGGCAGATTGTTGAAGCAAAAGAATTGGCCACAAAATCCGCCGTGCAAAAATATGAGGACATGAAGAAAAAGAATAGTTGGCTTTGGATTAAAAACGTTTGGAAGAGCGACACTAAAACCAGCCAATTCGTGGATATAGAAGACTATATTAAAAATGAAAAAATTGAAGGTGCCGAAGCGGACGCCGTTAAAGATAGATATGGAATTATCACAAAAGCCATAGATGGCGAAAAGGCTCAGCCAAACGGCATATATGTGCTTATAATTCTTGCTGTGGTTGTGTCATTCCTAACCCAACTATTGTCTGCAAAACTGCTCGCTCCAAAAGGGCAGAAAATGAGCATGATGAACAAGGTGATGTTTGGCATCATTCCAATCACGATGTTTATCCTTGCAATCAATTCAAACTGCGTTTACACACTTTATATCCTTGCAAACTCAATCATGTCGGCAATCATTTCCACAATCATTTCACTCATATTTAGGAAGATAAATAAGAAATATGAAGGCAATGAGCAGTTGCTTTTAAAGAAAAAGAATGTGGAAGTGGTGGAATATTCAAGAAACTATAAAAAGTAGGGAAAAATGACTTTCAACTTACATTTAAACGATGAATATTTTGCTCTAGTGAAATCTGGGCACAAAACAATTGAAATGCGTTTGCTAGATGAAAAGCGCAGTGCGTATAAGGTGGGAGATTATTTGATTTTCACCAACGCAGAACACGAAAATTTGAAACTAAAAGTTAAAATAAAAGCCCTTCACAAGTTTAAAAATTTTATCGAACTCTATAAAAACTTAGATAACGCAAAATTAGGCTATTTACCCAACCAAAAAGCCAACCCGCACGATATGGAAAATTTTTATCCTTTAAGTGAGCAAAACAAGTATGGCGTGGTGGGAATTGAGTTCGAATTGGTTTAATTTTAAGAATTTTTCAAAAAAGGCAAAACAACTTGCCTTTTTTCTTTTTTTGTGATATAATAAAAGCACAATAAAATCTTAAAATTTGATTATTAAATTTTGCCCTTTTTAACTATTAGTTAAGCATTTAAAATTTATTTTATTTAATTTTATGTTTATTGTTGAAAAGAGAATTTGCTCTCACCTTGGGCAATTCTTAAAATTTCAATTAAAAGGAGCATGTTATGAGATTGGAAGCAACAGGCAAAAATGTGGAATTAGCAATTCAAAATGGGCTTTTAGAGTGCGGGCTCACGCGCGAAGAAGTGCAGGTTAAAGTGATTGAAGAAGGCGGGTTATTTAAAAAGGCGAAAGTTGAACTTGTTTTGGGAGAAGAAACCCCAGAAGCAAAGCCAGAGGAAAAATTAGAGCCAACCGCAGAGCCAGAGCAAAAAGCAGAGGAGATTGTGGAAGAAAAAACCGCTCTCGCTAGTGCGCCGGTTAAACCAAAGCGTGTGGTGGACACTTCTAGGCTTGAAAAGCGCGGCGTTGAATTTTTGCTCGGTTTGGCACAGTTGGTGGATAAATCTGCCACAGCGGATTGCACTGCCGGGGAAAACGAAATCACATTTTCAATTAAAGGTGAAAATTTGGGCAAACTTATAGGATATCACGGCGAAAATTTGCAAGCACTTCAACTTTTGCTCAGTGGCATAAAACTTAGAAGCGAAGGCCCTGTGCGTTTATATTTGGATATAAACGGCTATAAAGCGAACCGCAATCAAAGTTTGGTGGATTTGGCAAATAAAACCGCAGAGCAGGCAATTAAAATTGAGCGAAACATTCACCTTGACCCAATGAACGCTTATGAAAGGCGCATCATTCACACCACCTTGCAAGACCGTGAAGATGTAACCACAGAATCCACGGGCGAAGGTGAAAAGCGTCATGTGGTGGTTAAACCTATCTTTAAAAAATAAAGTGGCATTCGCCACTTTTTTTATTTGTCATTTTTGAAAAGCAATTCTAATTTTTCCAAATGATAAAGAAAGTCTTTTAAATGATTTTTAGTGGAAATTAATAGGTTTGCAAGTTCAACTTCGTTTTCATAAAGATTTTGATTTGTTTCATCTCTTTTTTCAAAATGTTCGCAACCATATTTTATATTGTGTTCACAACAGTGTCCGCAACTCGTTTTTCTCAATCCAACATTTTAAATGTTTACATAGTGTTGGCGAAAATGTTTGCAATTTAAACAATAATCATATTCTTTCATTGTCATAATATAACACCTTTATTATTTAATTTAATGGAATATTGAAAAAGTTGGTTGCCTTTTTTAAAAAAATAAACAAACGATATAAATTACATCAAAAATCTTAAAATTTGCCACAAAACATATCAAAAAGTAAAAATTTGAGTAAAAAGCATACTTTTGGTGCTCAAAAACTAAATTTTTGATACATTTAATACTCGTGCAAAAAATTTAGAAGATATTTAATTAAATCTATGATTTGTTGATTTATAATGCTTTTATGAACACTAAGTTTTTTAGAAAAAGCAAAAAAGTTTCCCAAAGAGAATTAGCCCAGCATTTAAATGTTTCTAGAACGACATATCAAAGTTATGAGAATGGCAGAAATGAACCAAACATTGATACGCTAATTAAAATGGCGGACTTTTTTGGTGTTAGTGTTGACACTCTAATTGGTCATGACAATCATATTGTTGACTTGCAAACAGTTAGCAAAAATCAAAAATATGTGATTGATGAAATTTGTTTATGTTTTGACAGATGAAGAAGTGGGCGAAATTGTTGGGCATATAAAAACTTTTAAAAAGTAAGTGTGGGTTATGTGAAACATTTTGAAATTTTTGCCAAATTTTGTTTCACATATTTTTTTAAAGTTTTTAAATGTGCTTAAAATTAGTTTAATATTTTTTTGATTTATGTTAAAATATATGCGAGGTATTTTTATGGACAATAACGATTTACAGAGCGAATTTGACATCAAGGTTGAAAAAGTTAAAAAGTTAGAAGCCTGTGGCGAAAAGGCGTATAAAGCAAAATTTAACAAAACTCACGAAATTCACGATTTGGATAAGTTTGAGTTGGGCACGCGCGTTTCTATTGCTGGGCGCATGATTTTTAAGCGCACTTTTGGCAAACTTATTTTTGCGCGTCTTTATTCGATTGGTGATAATTTTGATTATGACTTATCTAAGCTAATCCGCACGAGCGTGCAAATCAGTTTGAATTTCAACATTGTGGGTGAAGAGAGGCTAAAATTTTTTAAAGATTATTGCGACATTGCCGACCATATCGGCGTGGAAGGTGAGCTTATCCGCACGCAGACGGGCGAGTTGACCGTGCAAGTGGAAAAGTTTGAATTGCTCTCAAAAGCCTTGCGCGGGCTTCCTGAGAAATTCCATGGTTTGCAAGATACAGACAGCCGCTACCGTCAGCGCTATTTGGATATAATTTCAAATGAAGATAGCCGCAAAGTGTTTATGGCGCGCAGCAGGGCGGTTAGTTTTGTTCGCAGATTTTTAGAAGAAAATGGTTTCATTGAAGTGGAAACTCCCGTTTTGCAAGTTAATGTTTCGGGCGCGAGTGCTAAGCCGTTCTTCACTCATCACAATGCGCTAGACCTAGATTGCAATTTGCGCATCGCATTTGAAACTTGGCTTAAAATGACATCTGCCGCCGGGTTTGACAAAGTGTTTGAACTTGGCAAAGATTTTAGAAACGAGGGCATGGACCCAACACATTTGCAAGAGTTTACGCAGGTGGAGTGGTACGCAGCATATTGGGATTTTGAAGATAACATACGCTTTTTCAAAAAGTTTATAAAAGAGCTTATGTTGCACACAATCGGCACAACAAAGATAACGGTTGCAGGCAACACTATTGATTTTGGCAACGAAAAGTGGGAGCGCATTAATTATGTTGAGCGTATGCGCGAACTTTTAGGTTTTGACTTTTTGGATATTACCGATGTGGATGAACTTGTTGACAAAATTGAAAAAAATAAAGTTATGAACAGAGCAGAGTTGGATGGATATAAATCCACCCGCGCAGTGATTGACTATGTTTATAAAAAGTTGATTAGAAGCAAAATTGTGGGGCCAACCATTTTATATAATTATCCGGCATTTTTAAAGACGCTCGCAAGGCGCAATGATAAGGACGACCGCATCACAGATGTTTTCCAAGTGGTGGTGAATGGTGCAGAAATTTTGAATGCTTATAGCGAACTTGTAAACCCAATTCAGCAGCGCGAGGCACTTATGGCTCAGCTTAAAGATAAGGCACAAGGTGATGACGAAACCATGGATTTGGACGAAGATTTCTTGCTCGCTATGGAGCACGGAATGCCGCCTATGTCTGGTTTAGGCTTTGGAATTGACAGATTTATTATGATGATTTATGACCTTCCAACCTTGCGCGACACGATTTTGTTCCCAATAATGAAGCCGGATACGGACAAAAACGATTAAAGTTGGAGCATATTATGGAAGAGAATATGATTGCATTTGACATCAAAGGGACTAATGGTGAAATAAAACTTGAAATTGTTGAGGTGTACGACTTTCCTGAAAGGACATCTTTTAGGGACGGATATGATATTAGATGCAAACTGACAATTCGTGTTGGGGTGTACGCCGTTGCAACTGAAAACTACTTTTCTTGCACGGGTGCATTAAAAAGTTTTTATTCGGACTTGAAAAAATGTTATGAAATTTTGAACGGAACGGCTAATTATGAAGTACCTTGGCCCGAAAATGAACTTAAATTCAATTTAAATTTTAAAGATGGAAAAGTTTTTATTGTTGGCAGTTACCGAGATGATCCTATGTATAGCAATTTGCTAAATTTTGAATTAAATTCTGATCAATCATATTTTATAGATGTGTTAAAAGATTTAAAAACAGTTGGTAAAAAATTTGATAAAAATATAAAGGAAAAACAATGAAAGTTACAGTTTTAGGGGCGGGCAGATGGGCGAGCTGCATTGCGTTCTGCCTAAACCGCAACAAACACGATGTGCTTATGTGGGATTTGCCACCTAAGGACAATATAGAATATAACCCACTTTTTATAAACCGCAAAAATGCATTTATGGAGTTGCCAAAGGGCATTGAGTTGACGCACGATTTGGAGCGCGCCGTTAATTTTGGCGAGGTTATTGTCATTTCAATTTTAAGCCAAAAGTTAGATGAATTTATGCAGTCCATCAAGCAAATTAAGGGTTATGAAAACAAGAAATATTGCCTTAATATGAAAGGCGTTGAATGCGCCACAGGGCGTAGGCTTAGCGAAATTTTGCTAGATAACGGTGTGAAGAAAGAAAACATTGCAGTGTGGGTGGGGCCTGGACACGTGCAATCTATCTATGCGGGCCAGCCAACCAACATGATAATTTCCGCATATCACGAAGCTTATGCAAAATTTTTAATTAAAAATTTCTCAAAGCCTAATTTGTTGGACATCGCTTATTCAAGCGACATCATTGGAGTGGAAATTGGTGCTGCCGCAAAAAATGTGATAGGCATCGCTGCCGGCATTTTGGAAGGGTCTAATATGGAGCAGAAGAAAGGTCCACTTATGCCTGCAAGTGTGAAAGAGATTGGAATGTTTATTGATGCACTTGGTGGCGACCCACTCACTGCTCAAGGGCTCGCATTTTTGGGGGATTTCCAAGCCACGTTTTTTGACCACAACAGCAAAAATCTAACCTATGGCAAAGCGATTGTGGAAAATAAGGCTCTCTCAGGCAATTTCTTAAATTACAACATTGAATCGGTTGAAGGCATTAAAACGGCGCAAGCACTCATAAAGAAAATGGACGAATTTAACAACCGCGTGAATGAAGAAAAACAAATTAAAATGCCAATAACCATGGCAGTGAAAGATATCACCACAGGTGAAATTGAAATATCCAAAGCGGGCACATATATAAGTGAGAAAATCACGGAAGCCATTGAGTTGGAATAAAGGGCACAGTTGTGCCTTTGTTTTTTTAAAAAAGAGCGCACTATGCGCTCTAGCGTTTGATAATAATTTTTTCGCCCCCTTCCAAGATAGGTGGCAAGTCTTTGTTGAATAAGTGCAAGTCGTCCATCGAAATTTTAATTCGCTTGCAGAGTTGCCATGTGGTTTCATTTGGCTTGGCAAGGAAAATTTGATAGTCCACATCTTCAAATGTTAGTTGCCTGCCCAGAGTTAGATTGTCTATCATTTCCTTTGTTTGTTTCTTATATAAGCAAACGGCGAAGCATAGGCTATATTCAAGTTCAATTATCGTGCCACGCTTTGACTTTGCCTTGCAATCGCAAACGGACACACTTGTGTGAAATTCATCTAAATCATCTGCTTGAATGCGAGTGTTCACAACGAAAGGCAACTCAGTTTGTTTGTTTAAATACGCTTTGTTTTCGTCAAGATAAACCGTCTGTGCGCTAACCACACCTTCCACAAACAGAGAGCCGTCCTTTATATATGAATTTGTGATTTCTGCCTGAGAGTCAAGATTGCAAACAATTTCATCTATGGCAGGTTCACTATCTAGAATGGACAATTCACCAGAAACGGTTTCGGTTGCGTGCTCTTGGCGCACACAAGCAAAATAATCTCGCGTGATTGTGTGAGTTTCAATTTCATTGTCCACGCTATACACATCGTCCACAATGTCTAGGCTGATGTTTTTTAGTGCCACCCCGTCAAGGCAGATTGTGTGGTCCACACTCACCACACTGCTATTGTCTTCAATTTCTGTGGTGAGATTAAATTTAGATTTGTCGAGTGAAAAGCAGGCGTCAAGCACGCAGTCTTTATCGAGCGTGTCAATTTTGACTTCTGTTTTCACATTGAATGTGTCCGTCATCTCTTTGATAATAGGAGCATCGTCCTTGCTGGTTTCATACACGAGATGAGCAAATAGTTTGCCTTCAATCAAAGCAAATCCATTATCACAACTCACTGCGGACGGGGTGAAGTGTGAGTTATAGCAGAGCACTTTTGTTAGATTGTCTTTTGTTTCAAAGTTTGCGGAATAATTGAAGTTTGTGTCCACCACACAAGCAATGGTGTTGGTGTTAATTTCGCTCTTTTTCACAATCATGTTTTCGAATGTTTGATTTTGATTAAGCCCGATGTTTAAATAAAGCACGGGCGAAAAACTAATATCGCAATTAATTTTTAGCGCCCCGTCTTGCGAAAGCACGTTATTCACCACGCCAAAATCTAGCAGGTTTAAAAAGCAGTCGGCAGTGATTGCTTCGTCTAGCACAGTCTCGCTGAAAGGCTGATTGCTGGTTAATGTGTTTGTGATGTTGTCTTGGTCAACATAAAGCACTTTCACTCCCAATTTTCCGCTAACGATTGCTTTTCCGTTTGCGCAATCCACCTTTTTGTCGTAAACAAAAGCGCTAATATCTAAAATCGTTTTAATTCCCACATTGCTATCAATAGGCAGGCTTATTGTTAAATTAAAATTTTGTTTTTGAATGTTTTTTGAAAAACAAACCTTTGTGTCAAAGTCCATAATGTTCCTCCTTTTATAATGTATAGAGAGAGAGGAAAAAATAGAACAAAAATAAAGAGGAATTTTATTTGCTGACAAAATTTTAAATAAACCTTTCTATTCCTCGAAAAAACGGATTAATGAATGATAATTTTTTAAAATAGTTGAAAATAATTTAATTTTCAATTTAATTTCGACATTAAAAATAAAGAAACTCGCAATATTGCTAAATTAATTAAAAAAGATTGGTTTTTTTCATTAAGTTTTTTTGTTTTAAAATGCTAAAATATCGTTGTGTTTAAAAGAAATTGTAGTTATTTTAAACATTTAAAAGGGGATTATTATGAGCAAAACTACAATTATACTAGCAGACGAAGATAAAAATGTTTTAAGCCAAATGACAAAACATTTTGATGAGGAAAATTACACAATTCTTGCACAAACGCAAGATGGTGAAGAACTTATAAAGTTGATAAAAAATTTAAAACCCGATGTGGTGGTGATGGATGTGGTGCTTCAAAAGTGCGATGGATTTAAAGTGCTTGAAAGCGTTAAGAATGTGCCAACAAACATTGTGGTGCAATCGTCATTATCCATTGATGGATTTATAAACAAAGCCATTTCACTTGGAGCAAAATATTATTGCATTAAGCCATTTGACACAGCCACACTAAAAGAGCGCATTGAGGACATCTTAAATGCGAAAAACAACACAAACAAAATGTTCTTCAATTCAAAGTCGAAAAGCCAAATTGAAGAGAAAATCACAAACATATTTATCACGGTTGGCATTCCGGCTCACATCAAAGGCTATCAGTTCTTGCGAGAGGCAATAAAACTCGCGATTGACAATCCTGAAATTATAAATTCAATCACAAAAAAATTATATCCAACAATTGCCGAAAAATATGACACAAGTGCTTCAAAAGTGGAACGTGCAATTCGTCATGCAATTGAAGTGGCTTGGAATAGGGGAAAAATTGAAAACATAAACAACCTATTTGGCATCAAGGTTTATTCAAGCAATGAAAAACCAACCAATGGTGAATTTATCGCTCTCGTTGCAGACAAAATGCTCATCGAGGGCGCATAAATTATATTGGGTTGAGGATAAAAAACTAAGAAGTGTAAAAAGCTCTTATTTTTTTGCGCAATTTTAGAAATTTTCGTCAAAATTCGTTTTTTTTCACGCAAAAAATGCAATTTTTGCAAATTCTCAGTTGATTGGGTCTAGTTTTGGTTTGTTTTGCGGGCGCGGATATATTGCAGGCGTGGGCTTAACTTTTTTAATCACAATTATGTTTCTTTCACCAAAATCATGTGGCAGGGTGAAGTTGAGCACCTTTTCAATTTTCCCGCCCAAAACTGCCAGTGCCTTTTGCGCCTCTATTAACTCTTCGCTATATCCGCTGCCCTTATATGCTAAAACAATTCCACCCACTTTCACTAGGGGCAAAAGGTATTCTAAAAGGGTGTTTGTTTTTGCCACGGCACGCGCCACCGCCACATCAAAAGTTTCTCTAAATTTTGAGCAAAACTCTTCTGCTCGCAGATGAAAAATTTCAACATCTTTTAAGCCTAAATTTATCACTAAATTATTCAAAAAAGCAACGCGCTTATTTAGGCTATCCACCAGCGAAAGTTTTATGTCTGGGCGGACGATTTTTATTGGCAAGCCGGGAAAACCTGCGCCCGTGCCCACATCCACAACGCTTGCACCTTTTTTAATTTCTTCGATTGGCAAAACACTATCTAAAAAATGCTTAACTTCCACATCTAATTTTTCTGTGATTGCGGTGAGATTGGCAACCTTGTTGCCTTCAATCAATTCATTAAAATAACTATTAAACTCGCGTTCGTGAAGGGCGAGTGCACTTTGCAAATCTTTAATTTCCATAAGGCTATTATAGAATTTAGGCAAGGCTTTGTCAAGCATAAAGAAAAAAGCCAAGATGGCTTTTAGTTTTCAAAAATGTTTAAATCAATTTCGTCAAACTTTTCTTTATCTTCTTTAATCTTTTTTGAGATTGAAACTTCTTTGCGCTTTAGCTCTTCAATCTTTTTCTGTAAGAAAAGGGGATTCGTTAGTTCTATCAATCTGCGCTCGTTGGCTTGCAAAGCAGATCTATTTTCCTCCAATTTTGCACTCACAATTTCGTTATATTGATCTCTTAAAGCACCCCACAATTCTTCTCTTAGTGTTGGGCACTCTTTAAGAAGTTCTTGCCAATTATGCGTGTATGGGTAAGCGTTAAATAAAGGGGTAAGGGTCAGCAATATGTTTTGCCTATTCTCCTCGATTGACTCACCTTGCATGGCTGCACGATGAAGCACGGTGAATGGTCTTCCCCCTTTGGCAAAATAAACTGAAACGGACGGGTCATCTTCCCAATCGTAAGGGTCATTGTTATAGATGGTGAAGAGAGATAACTCTTCATTGGAATTAGACTTAGCCAAGTGCTTTTTTAAAACTGACACCTTGCATCTATATAGGCGAGAGATGTCATCTCCCTTTGTCACCGTTTTCAATTTTTTCAAAATTGTTTCGCGCTTTTTAAATAGTGGCAGATGATTTTCCGCGTCTCCACGCGATTTAAGGCGAGTGAAATATTTAGCGAGCCAAGCTTCGCCATAAATATTTTTATTTTTCGCTCCTTCAAATAATGTGGTGTCTATTTTCACCAAATTTTCAGTTAGCTCTTTTAATTCTTGAAATTTCATAAAAACTCCTTTAAATGTTATTTTATTTTGTTGATTTTGCTAATGTAGTTTTTCAATTCTTCACTGCATTGTGCCGCACGCGTTTCATCGTAAAGATAGGTATGCCCACCCATGCGAGTGAAAGGAACAAGGTTTTGAGGATTGTCGTCCACAAACAGGGTTTCTTGTGGCTTTATTTTCCATCTTTTCATGGCAAGTTTATAGAATTCCACATCTGGCTTCACAAGGCCCGCTTCGCACGAAAAGAGCATGTCCTTAAACATCTTTTCGTTGAAACCATCTTTCCATGATTGAATTAAAAACTTGTTAGTGTTTGATAGGATATATAAGTTAAACTTTTGCTCTTTTAATTGCTCCACCAATTTTGCTGTAACGGGAGAAGATTTAAAACTAGATTTTTTAATCCTAGAATTTTGCACTGCGTCCACCAATTCGCGCTCCAAGTTTGAGCGGTTCACAATCGTGCTTCTAAATTCTTCTGTGGTTATTTTGCCCGCGTCAAATTTATGCACATCACCCAAATCATCACACAACTTTACAAATTGCGAAACAGTCATGTTCTCACACACATCCTTATATTTCTTTTTCAATGCTGCTGGCAACACATCTTCCACAGGAAAATCACCATCTTTTGTGATGCGCAGCACACCATCCACATCAAAAACAATGTTTTTAATCATAATTCCTCCTTGTTTAGTTTGATTATAGCACAAATTCGAAAATTTTTCAATAAAATTTTTAAAAAAGTCGGCTTTGCGCCGGCTATTTTATTTTGTGTTGTTTTGTTTTTTTAGCTCGTCTAAAATATTTTGCAAAAGCTCTTCTTGCGTAGGCTTTTTAGGCTCAGGAGCGGGTTTGTTTTTCTCACGAAGTTCGGCAGTGGCCTTAACCACAGCAGCCCTATCTTTCATGTTCACACCCTGAGCGGCAATGGCAGCCTTTTCTTCTTTATTTGGCATTTCTTTTTGACGTTTTTCAGCAAAGCCTTTTGCGCTCATCAAGGCCTTCATAATAAGGAAGAGCACAAGAGCGATGAGCAAGAAATTGATTATTGCCGTGATAAATGCTCCCCAGTCAATATAAATGCTCTTAGTGAGGTCTAATGTGCCTTGCGCATCATAAACCTTAGTTAAGAAAGTGTAGGCACTCTCTAAGCCGTTGCCACCTTTAGCAAGCAAGGCGTTGATTAGAGGCATCAAAATGCCGTTTGTGAGCGCGGTGATAATTGCAGAAAACGCTGCACCGATAATCACGCCAATGGCCAAATCTAGCACATTGCCACGCGATATGAACGCTTTAAATTCTTTAAAAAACTTTTTCATGATTTCTCCTTTATTGTTTGGCAAACTACTGCCAACTTTTTATGATTATATTCTACAACAAAATGATTAAAAACACAATTAATTTGCTCGCCTATTGCTCATTTGAAGCCTGCGAGTGTGATTTTCTAAGATATTCATTGATAAACGGATTTAATTCTCCGTCCATCACCGCCTGCACATCGCTAGTTTCATAATCCGTGCGGTGGTCTTTCACCATTGTGTATGGCTGGAAAACATAACTCCTTATTTGGCTTCCCCACTCAATGCGCTTTAAATCGCCCTTGATTTCGTTTAGATTTTGGCGGCGTTTTTCTTCTTCAAGTGCCACAAGTTTGCTAGTTAAAATTTTCATTGCGTTTTCACGGTTTTGCAGTTGGCTACGCTCATTTTGGCAGGTTACCACAATGCCAGTTGGGATATGAGTGATGCGCACGGCAGTTTCCACTTTATTTACATTTTGCCCGCCCGCACCCGAACTGCGATATGTGTCTATCTTCAAATCTTCGTTATTAATTTTCACAGATGAGCCTTGGCTGATAGATGGCACAACTTCAACCGAAGCAAAACTCGTGTGGCGGCGTTTGTTGCTGTCAAACGGACTGATGCGCACCAATCTATGCACGCCCATCTCTCCTTTAAGTTTGCCATAGGCATAATCGCCTTTAATCCAAATTACGATGGTTTTTAACCCGGCATCGTTGCCGTCAACTTTGTCCACCACAGAATAGTCAAAGCCATATTTCGAAGCAAACATCTTATACATTCTAGCAAGCATCACCACCCAATCTTGAGCCTCAGTGCCACCCGCTCCCGAGTGAATTGTGAGAATTGCATCATTGTTATCATATTTTTCGTCTAAAAGAGTGCGCACATTTAACTCGTCAACTTTATCTTTTAAATCTAGCATTTCAGTTAGGGCGAGGTTTAGCATTTCAATATCTGGGCTTTCTTCTAACCCTTTAACCGTGTCGATAAGCGATTGCAAACTCGCTTGCAGCGAATTCACCTCTTCAAACAAATCTTGAATGGCTTTAATCTCTTTGTTCGTCTGCATGGCATAATCCAAATTGTTCCAGAAGGTTAGGCTTTCGCGCTCTTTTAAAAGAGAGGATAATTTTTGCTGCTCCACATCCAAATTTAAGCAAGATTTTGTGAGCTCAAACTTATCCACCAATTTAGATAATTCATCACCAATGTTTTCAATATTCATAAATCAAATTATAGCAGAAAACAAATGAAAATCAAAATGATTTTTAACTAGAAAACCAATAAAACTTTGACATTTTCATGAGTTTTTATTATAATTCAAATATGAAGATTATCAAATTAAAAAAAGAGTGCGGAAAATTTAACATCTCCGCCAAGCAAATGGATGAATTTATAAAAAATTTAGATAAGGAGTATGAAGAAAATTATAACGAAAGGGATATTCTCTTTTTGGCAAGACGAAATAGTGAAATTCTAACAAAATTTGCAAATTTTTTAACTTTTAAAGAACAAGAAGTTGAAGAATATGTCCCCGAAACCACAAAAGAGATAAAAGAAAATTATAGTCCGCAATTTATAAAACAAATTTTGGAAGTTTTAAAAGATAAAAATTATCGCATTCATGCCACATCGAGCGCAGAAGCAATAATGGAAAAGGGCTTAAGATGTTATAGCCCAGCAAAAGACATCGCCCACACTTCTTATGCATTAATTGATTTATCAGATAACGAAATTTTATATGAATTATTCAATAGGCAACATAGAAATCAAAAGCAAATTATGATTCTTGATGCCGATAGCAGAGATTTAGTGAAAAACAAAGATTATTACACTTTGCCAATAGAGAGGATAAAGGGATATATCGACATTTCAACTGGGCAGGTCATTTTAAACCCAAAATACAAGCCAATAAATCATGTCAATGATAGAAACGCAAAAAAAGAGAATCAAGAAATTGATTCCACAGAAGATTTCCAAGAATTCAGCATTGAGAGACAAATAGAATGCTTTAAATTTTTAATTAAGGAAAAAAGTGAAGATACCTATAAGCATTGCTTAGAGGAAATTTATGAATTTTTGCGGGGAGTTATTGCAAATTACTTTAATAAAAAAATTCTTCCGCCATGCTCATTCTTTAAATCTCAGCAAGAGATTGACAAGTTTAAATATTTTTTAAGTCAATTAGAAAACGAAGTTAAAAAATATGTCAAACAAACCCAAGAAAAAGAATTAGAAAAGGGCAAAGAAAAATCTCAACAAGTTTTAAGTTCACGCAATAGCAAATTCTCAATAGACGACACAGATAAATTGTTTTAACTTAACTGCTAGTTCAGTTTTTTACACAAATCACATTCACGGCCGTGTGCGTTGATTATGCCGATTGCTTGCAAATATGAATAAATAATCGTTGAACCCACAAATTTCATCCCGCGCGAGATTAAGTCTTTTGAAATTTTGTTAGATAGCGGGGATGTGGTGCGGCGGGTATATTCTTCAATCACCACCTTATCCTTGCTAAAACTCCAAATAAAAGATGAAAAACTGCCAAATTCTTGCTGAATTTGCTTAAATATTTTTGCATTTTGAATGCTTGCTTTAATCTTCAATCTGTTGCGAATTATATTCTTGTTTTTTAGCAAACTCGAAATTTTATTTTCATCATAACTTGCAATTTTATCAATATTGAAATTGTCAAAAGCACACCTAAACGCCTCGCGTTTATTTAGCACGCATTCCCAACTTAAACCCGCTTGAAAATTTTCGAGCAGCAGCAATTCAAAAAGTTTTTTATCGTCATGCACGGGCACGCCCCACTCATTGTCGTGATAGGCAACATATAGCGGATTATTTAGATTGACCCAACTGCATCTTTTCATGGTTATATTCTAAAAGAAATTGAAGAAACTTGCAAGTGTTTTTCACAACAAAAAAAGAGCGGACGCTCTAAATTTGATGCAAGGTCTTTAAATATTTTTCCACAAGTTCGGGCGAAAGCGAATAATAGTTTTTGCGTTCGCTTTGCCAAACGATTTTTCCTCCCAAATGAGAGAACGTTTTGTTGGACATTTCGTTGTTTTTCAAAATCGAAAAAGTAACTTCTTCTGCAGTATACGCTTCTTTAAGAGAATAAAGGTGTTTTATCACTTCCAAAATAACTTTTGTGTGCTTAACTCTGTTTGCTAGTTGCACTTCGCACACGTTTAGTGAATTTCCCTTAGAAAGCGTTTCAACAAAGCCAACTAATTCACCGCGCAAATAAATTAAATAAAAAGCAAAATTGTTATCCTGCAAATTTTGTTTTAGGCTTTTTGACCAGAGCGCTTTGTCCTCTTCTGTGGCGGGCACATTAAGCTCAAGCATATTAATTTTTAAAATGTTAAAAGCAGCGTCAATTTCGCTTGCTGTCAATCGGTCTTTTTTAATAAATTCCAAACCATCCATTAACTGAAGCTTAACATAATTCCTCGCATAAGTCAAGCCCCAATAAAAAACCCCGCTAAAAGCGAGGGGTTAATTATTCACCAACGAATGGCAACAAAGCAATGTTTCTTGCGCGCTTGATTGCAACGGTTAATTCACGTTGATGGCGAGCGCAAGTGCCTGTTTGGCGAGATGGCAAAATCTTGCCGCCTTCTGCAATAAACTTTCTAAGCCTATTTGCATCTTTATAGTCGATAGGCTTTTTATCTTGGCAGAAAGCGCAAACTTTGCGTTTGTTTTGCTTGTGCTGTTTAAAGAACTTTTTCTTATCTGTCTTTTCAGGCCTTTCAGTTTTTTCCACTTTTTCAGCCTTTTCTTTAACAGGGGCTTTAACTTCTTCTTCCATTTAATTCTCCTTTTAATTTAGATTGGCTCGGCATCTGCCGAGCAGATTTTTATAAGTGCTTAGAAAGGCAAATCTTCATCAACTGGCTGCAAATCTGCTTGCGGAGCAGATTGTTGGCTGCCGCCAGCCACACCAAAGCCACCTGCTGGCGCTTCGGAAGAGCCTTCGCTTGAATCGTTTCTAGACTGCAAAAATTCAATTTCGTCTGCCACAATGTCAATGCCGAAGCCCTTAGTGCCGTCCTGACGCTCAAAACTTCTTGTTTGGATTGAGCCAGACACTGCAATCTTGTTGCCTTTCTTCAAAAATTTTGCGCAGTTTTCAGCCGTGCCACGCCAAGCGGTTACATTAAAGAAATCTGTTTCTCTTGTGCCTTCAGCGTTTGAAAATCTTCTGGTTACGGCAATTGACAGCCTGCACACTGCCACACCACTATTTGTGGTGTTAATTCAGGGTCTCTCGTTAAATTACCAATTAAATAAACTTTGTTCATTCTTAAAATCTCCTAAAAAATTATTTTGCCACAATTATATAACGCATAATATTATTTGTGATTGAAAGCAGTTTGCCAAGCGGATTAGGCAGTTTGCTTGATGCGGTGAAGTTAACTAAAACATAGTAACCTTCGCGCTTCTTATTGATTTCGTAAGCAAGCTTTTTGTTGCCAATGCGCTCAACGCTCTCAATCTTTCCTCCATCCTTTTCAATCATGGCATTGACTTGGGCGATTAACGCTTCTTTCTCTTCGTCCGTTGATTGACTTGGGATGATGTACATCAATTCGTAGTTATTCATAAAACCTCCTTATGGACTATTGACCTAAAACTAGGTAAGGAACGCACTTTTTTATTTCGACTTATTAAATGCGCTTGCCAAACTTATGTTTAGCATCTATATGATAGCACAAACTATGGCAAAAAGCAAGAGGAAAAGTTAAAAATTTAAAAATAGTTTAAATAATTTGATTAAAAATAAAATTTAGTTTATAATCTTGTTATGTTTATTGTGGCTCAAATCTTCATAGCCATTTCAGCAGTTCTTTATGGATTGAGTTGTTTTGCCAAGGGCAAAAAACTGTTGTTTATAATCCAATGGGTCAGCGCGCTGCTATATTTTTCGTATTTGCTCCTTATGAAAGCATGGGTTGGAGCAGTGGTTTCATTTTTTGATTGCATTAGAGTGGGGATATTCTATTTTATTGAAAAGGCGGGTGGCAACAAAAAAAGCAAAATTTTGGTGGCAAGTGGGCTGTTTGTGCTGGCAATCGTGTGTGCCGTGTTCATGTGGGAAGATTGGTATTCCGTGCTTCCATTAGTAGGCACGCTCATATTTGTCATCTCGCTTGGCATTTCAAATCTGCTGATAATAAAATGCGCCACAGTGTTCACCGCCGGTTGCTCGGTGGCATATTTGGTGTTTGCCGGCTCAACCTTTGGAG
>CANRGF010000002.1 GCA_947630075.1 uncultured Clostridia bacterium | reverse complement strand
AAAAAGTTTTTTGAAGAGGCGGTTAATAGCCCCGTCATTGTGGATAAAAATGGGCATTTGATGGGCGCATTTGGTGTGGCTGTTTTGGCAAGGAAATCTAAGATTGAAAAGCCATTTAGTTTTGATGTGGCAGACATTGAATTTAGAACAACAGGATTTGAATGCCCAAAATGTGCAAATCATTGCGAAATTATTTGCGTGTTTAAAGACAATAAACTTATAGATAGTTGGGGCAATAAGTGTGAGAATGGCGCGGTGAAAATCCCGCACTAAAAGGAGGAATGGTGATAAAAATTTTAACAGATTCTGCTTCGGACATTGATATAGAGGAGGCAAAAAATTTAGGAATAGATTTCGTGCCAATGAAAGTGCAATTTGGGCAAGAGGAATTTTTAGATGGCGTAAATCTATCCCATAAAGAATTTTTTGAAAAATTGATTGAAAATAACGAATTTCCAAAAACATCTCAAATAAACGAATTTCAATTTAATGAAAAATTTGAAGAACTCACAAAAGATGGAAGTCAACTTCTTGTCATCACAATTTCATCAAAACTTTCTGGCACATATAATAGTGCCGTCCAGGCAGCAAAAAAATTTAAGGGCAAAGTTTTTGTGCTAGATAGTTTAAATGTTTGCATTGGCGAGCGCATTTTAGTGCAATATGCCATTAGGCTGGTTAAAGAAAACAAACTTAGCATCACTGAGATTTATGATGAGTTAAACAATAAAAAAGATAAAATTCAACTTATGGCAGTGCTAGACACACTTAAATATTTGCGTAAAGGTGGAAGAATTTCAGCATTTACAGCATTTGCTGGCAATTTGCTCTCAATTAAACCCGTCATTTCAGTCATAAAAGGCGAAATTAAATTGGTTGGCAAGGCTATTGGCTCAAAGAAAAGCAACAATTTGTTAAATCAACTTGTGGAGAAATGTGGTGGAATTGACTTTTCTATGCCTTACGGGCTAGTTTATTCTGGACTTTCAGATGAATATTTGCAAAAGTATTTAGCGGATAGCGAACAGTTATATAAAGGCCATGTTAAAGATATGAAATCAATCCCTTCATATATGATAGGCAGCGCAATAGGCACGCATGTTGGGCCTAACGCGGTGGGCGTGGCTTTTTATGCCTTAAATCAGGAGAGCGCAAATGATAAAAAATAGGAACATTCAAATTTTATTTCAAACAATTTTCTGCACGTTAGGTGTGGTTGGAATTATGGCAAGTTTAGGGCAGTTTACTGCCAAATTCAATGCGGATTTTTATGTGTATTACACAAATCTAAGCAATTATATTTGCATTGGGTTTATGTTTGCTTCGCTTTTCTTCACAATGCGAAAGGCAAATAAAAAAGAAGATGGACCCGTTGCCTTTGCTCCCGCTTTTAAATTTGCGTGTATGATTATGATAATGGTAACCTTCTTTGTCTATAACATTTTGCTTGCAAAGGAATATGGCATTGTGGAATATTTCACATCAATAAATAATTTAATTTTGCATGTAACTTTGCCTATTATGTTTGTCTTAGATTGGGTGCTTTTCTATGAACATGGCAAAACAAGGTGGTTTTATCCGCTTATATCTTTAATTATGCCACTTGTTTATGTCGCATTCATTTTAATTCGCGGTGCGATTGTTAATCACGCCACAAACCTAGTCTATCCATATTTCTTTTTAAACTTGGATACACTTGGTTGGGGTGGGCTGCTTAAATGGCTTGCAATTTTAATTGCGGCTTTTGTTGTGTTGGGCTATTTAATTTATTTGTTAGACCATATAAAGACCATCAAAGATAAAAGAAAAGCAAAATAAATATGCTTCAAGTCTAATTTCATTATAAAACTATGTTGATTAAAACAAGGTTCGACCTTGTTTTTTTGCTTGGCGACACAACAAATTAAAACATTGACAATTTTGCTTAAACAAAATATAATATCTGTATATGATAATTTTAGATGTAAATAAACTATCTAAAAATTTTGGATATGGGCAACTTTTTGAAGATGTCTCTTTTTCGCTTAATGAAGGAGAGTCAATTTCAATCGTTGGCCCTAACGGATGTGGCAAATCAACATTGTTAAAGTTGATTGCTGGGCTAGAGAGAGCGGATTCCGGTTCGGTCAGCATAAAGAAGGGTGCAAGTGTCGCTTATCTGGACCAAACGGCTTCAGACAAAGTGGACGATAGGCAAGTGATAGATGTTTTGAAAGACGCTTTTATAAAAATCAATGAACTAGCAAAAACCTTAAAAAATTACGAACAAATCATAGCAAATCCATCATCTCATTTAGAGCACGAAAAAACCATAGAAAAATATTGCAAAGCGGTGGAAGAATTTTCATCTTTGGGTGGATATGATGTGAATGTGGCAATTGACACAGTTTGCTCTGGCCTAAACATAGATGATGCGATGAAACATCAAACTTACTCCACTCTAAGCGGTGGAGAAAAAACGCTTGTGCAACTTGCAAAAGCATTGCTCCAAAAGCCAGATTTAATTTTGCTAGATGAGCCAACAAACCATTTGGATATTGAAAGAATTGAATGGCTGGAAAATTACATTAAAAGTTTTAAAGGTGCAAGCGTTATCGTGTCGCATGACCGCTATTTTCTAGATAGAATGTCTAATAAAATTTTAGATTTGTCCGGCATCGAACCAAAGGTTTACAACACAAATTATTCAGGCTATTTAGTCGAGCGAGAAAAAGAATTTGAAAAACAAATGGCAGCCTATCAAGACCAACTACTTATAATTAAACGCCTGCAAGAACAAATAAAATATTTTTCAGAAAGGGGCATGGCAACCAATAGTTCAACATTATGCAATCGTGCACATTCACTTCAAACGCAACTAAATAGAATTTTATCGAGGAAAGTGGAAAGGCCACAAGAGGCAAAAAAATTAAAAATTGGCTTTTCTGAGAATAAAAAATCATCAAAACGCGTATTTGAAACAAGAAATTTGGTTGTTGAAGATGGCAATGGTCGAAAAATATTAAACGGAATAAATTTAATAATCACATCTGGCGAGCGGGTGGCACTTATTGGCAATAATGGCAGCGGAAAATCCACTTTTATAAAGACCGTGATGGGCGTGCAAGATTTGCCTCATAGTGGAGAAGTTTTTGTTGGCCCTAGCATAAAAATTGGATATTTGCCTCAAATTATAAATTTTGAAAACGACAATCAAAAATTATTGGATTGCTTTAAGTTGGAAGCGGGTGTTGACGAGCAAAAAGCACGCCAAATTTTAGCGGCTTTTCAGTTTTATAAAGAAGATGTGAACAAAATCGTAAAAAATCTTTCTGGCGGTGAGCGAATTAGATTGAGGTTGGCAAGTTTGTTGCAGCAAAATGTCAACTGCTTGGTTTTCGATGAGCCCACAAATCATATAGATATCCAAACAAAAGAAGTTTTGGAAAAAGCAATCGATGATTTTAATGGGACGGTTTTGTTTGTTTCGCACGACCGTTACTTTATTAATAAATTTGCGGAAAAGACGATTGAGTTTAAAGATGGAAAAATCACAGTTTATCTTGGCAATTATGATTATTACAAAAAAGAAAAGGCAAAAAAGATATAAATTTGGGCAAAAATTGGGCTTTCTAACGGAGTCCGTTAGAAAAAATAATTTTGATAAAAAACAAACAACCCCTTAAAAGATAGAGGTTGTTTTTTTGTTAATATTTTTATTATACACTTCGGAAAAGCGAAGATTGCTTTAAAGAAGATTAAATTTGGTATAGCGGTGGGAGTTGCCCACTTTAAAAATCGCCCATGCGTGAATGTGAGTTACGCCATCTTTGCACACAAATGGATACAAGTTCACGCACAAACCATTTGCGGCTTGGTGCCGGTGGTCGGGGTCGAACCGACATGATGTTGCCATCGCAAGATTTTGAGTTTTTTACAAAGAATTTTACCTTGTTTTTCCTTGTGCCTTTTATTGCCTTTTTCTACCGCACAAAACCCCTATAAAATAGGTAAACTTAGGCAACTTGCGTGCCTAAAAATATTTATTCGTTTTAATTTGTGTTTTTATGTGTTTTGGCGAATTCTAAAAAGTTTTTGCAAATTTCGTTAGAAAATTTAAAAAATTTTATTGATTTTTGACATGATTAACCAGCATTCAAAAATTTGTATGTTATTATATTTTTGAAAGAAAAAGGTTTTTCGCTAGGCGAAGAACCTTTTTGCTATTTGGAGGGTAAATGGACTTACTAGAAAAGCAAATGATAGAACAAAACAAAAAGGCAATGCAAGAAACTGCGAGAATAAATGATGAAGTTTTGCAAATCCCAGAATTTTTGTCGGATGAAGAAAAGGCGGCATATGCCGAAATTGTTGCAACATTAAAACGAAGCATAAAATATAGATTATCTTCAACCGATGCCGAACTTATATGGCAATATTGTCAAATTAAAATTATGAGGGATAGGGCATGGAAAGAATATAACAAAAAGCCAGATAGATATATTCGCATTGTAACAGGGATTTGTTCAGACGGGAAGACTCCAAAAGTTATGGTTAAAGAAAATGAACACTACAAAACATTGCAAGATTGCAACAAACATTTAGAAAAAATTCTTAAAGATTTGCGCCTTACGCCAGAAATGAGGAGAAAGAAATGAAAGATTTAAAAATTGAGTATATAGACATCAACACATTAAATAATTATGATAAAAATTCAAAAATACACACCAAACAACAAATTAGGCATATTGCAAATTCAATTGAAGAATTTGGCTTTAACGACCCGATTGGAATTGCAGGCGAAAACAATGTGGTTTTAGAAGGAAATGGGAGAGTGGAAGCAGCAAAACTTTTAGGGATTAAAACTTTGCCTTGTATTAGGTTGGACCATTTAACAAAAGAAGAACAACGAGCTTATGTTATTGCTCATAATTCAACAAATTTGGAAACAGGATTTGATGATGGCGTGCTTTTTGACGAGTTAAAACAATTACAAAATTTTAATTTTGAAGATTTTGGGATTGAAAATAGTAAATATAATGAGATAGTAGAAAAAAATGATGAATATTATAATGAGTTATTAAAAATCAACAAACAAAAACTTGTTAGAAACGAATTTAAAATGGTTGGCAAATATGAAATGCCTTTAATTAAGAAACAAGACATAGATTTAAATAAAATACAACTTATGAATTTCAACAATGCAAAATATAATGATATAAAAAATACTGATAAAACTATTCAATTCTTTACATATGATTATAGGTTTGATTACGTTTATTCTCATCCAGAATTGGCAGTTGAAAAATTAAAGCAATATTATTGTCTGTTATCTCCAGATTATAGTATTTATATAGATATGCCTTTATCTTTACAAATTAAAAACACTTTTAAAAATAGATGGTGCGGAGCTTATTTTCAAAGTCTTGGTTTAAGGTGCATTCCAACTGTTGAATGGGGAGATGAAAGAAGTTTTGATTTTTGTTTTGATGGTATTGAAAAAGGCTCAATAGTTGCTGTGTCCACTTATGGTAAAACGAAGATAGAAGAAGAATTTATGAAAGGATATAATGAAATGTTGCAAAGAATTGAGCCAAGTGCTATAATATGTTATGAAAAGCCATTTCCTAAAATGGGTGGAAGGTTGAAAGTTTTCCCCTACAATCATGATGAATGGATGGAATTGCAATGAAAATCAACATTCAAATTTTTGGCGGCGGAGGCGGGAGTTTTAGTCAAAAGGGTCAATATAGAGAAGTTACTCATCCGCAAGCGAGAATTCATGGACACAGAGAATATGTGGATAATAAAACCGAAATAAAAGTAAGATATGATCCACCAAGAAATAACGATCCTGGGCATTGGCATGTTGAAAACCCCAATATGACGGGGAATGAGGATATGTATCTAGACAAAAATGGGAATCCTAGCCCTAGGCATGCACCAGAATCTGCTTTAACATATGAAGAATTTTTGAAATTAATGGAAGAATTAAGGAGGGGAAAACAATGAAATTAACCGATTTAAAAAAGTATAATTTCCATGATTGTAGAGTGTATGACTTTGAATTTGATAATCAATCAAAGACTTTTTCATTTACAATAGAAACAACTGAATCGCTAAAAAAACAACTACATTCTAATCTGGTTAAAGTTTCATTTTATAATGTTTGTAATATGAAATATAATTTAAATTTACAAACGCAAAATGATTTTTTGTTAAACATTTGGATTAATAAATCTAATAAAAATTTAATTGAAATAATTTTTGACAATCAAGATTTTCCAACAATTTATCTAAATGCCAAATCTTTTGAAATTCAATGTGTGGAGTGATTAATATGAATGAAAAATGTTTTGAACTAATGGAAAAAGTTGAAAAAAGCAAAAATTAACTTATGATGAATTTGCGGAAATTGTGGGCTATGGTTTGGAAATGCAATTCTTTTATAAAAAGCGAAAGTTTGGCATAACCAAATTTGATGGTTTCGAATTTTATGAATGGAAAAAGATGAAGGATATCAAAATTATAAGTCGTTAAAAGAATTAGCCGACAAAATAAACATTGATGGCGTAAAAGTAAAAGATATTTGGGATAAAATTAAATTAAACTTTGCAGATTAAAATTAGAGGAAATATGGAAAAACAATGTGATGTGTGTGAGAACACTTTAAAAATTGATGCATGGGGCAATGGCACATGCAAAAAGTGCGGGTGGAATAATGATAAATATTCTACATCTTATCCTAACGCTATTAATCCGCCTAATTTTATAAGTTTAAATCAAGCAAAAAGATATTTTAAATTAGGGAAAAGTTTTTTACCAACATATCCCCAATTTTTAAATTTAGTAAAACGTGGTTTTGATTTTACATTTAAATTTGAAGGGAAAAAGTATCAATTATCAGTTCATAATGACTATACTCTTTGGGAGATTGATACAAACAATTTTGTGTCTTACAAAACATTTTCAGAATTTAAATCTAACTTTTCCATTGATGGTGTCACAATAAAAGATAATTGGGATAAAATAAAATCCTTACAATATGATTGTTAATATAACATTTTGATAAAACATTTAAATTTGCTATAATCATTATATGAGCATTATTTATAGGCCAACAGGCATGGCGAGAGAATATAGCCCGTATGCGCTAAATATTTACATTGGTTGTTCGCATAGGTGCAGATATTGTTATGCACCTCACACTTTGCAAAAGAAAGGTGAGGACTATTTTGGCAAACCTGCGCCCAGAAAAAATATTTTAAAATTGTTAGAGCAAGATTTAAAGAAAAACACATACACCGAGCAAGTTTTGCTATCTTTTGTTGGCGATTGCTATTGCGATAGCGCGGACAATGGCGAAACTGTGCGAGAAGTTCTAAAAATGCTTAACGCATATAAAGTGCCGGTTGCGGTTTTAAGCAAAGGCGGAAAGAACATGCTGAGAGATTTAGATTTGTTTAAAGAATTTGAAGATAGAATAACCGTTGGCACAACATTAACATTTTTGGATGAAAAGAAAAGCAGGTTTTGGGAACCTTTTGCAAGTTTGCCAAGTGAAAGATTGGAAACACTAAAAATTTTGCACGAAAATGGCATAAAAACTTTTGCAAGTTTTGAGCCGACCATCGAGCCAGACGAAAGCTTAAAATTAATTAAGAAAACACTTGAAATGGACTGTGTGGACCACTACAAAATTGGCAAACTAAACAATTGCGGCAATGAGGATAAGTGGCAGGATTGGGGGAAATACCTGCAAGATTGCTTAACCCTACTCCGCCCAACAAACAAGCAAGTTTATTACAAAGCTTGTTTGCGTGCCTTTGCCCCAAACCTTGAACTTACTCCGCAAGAAAAAGACCCAGACGCCTACATAGTCCGCACGGCAAAGCCCGAACAGATAAAATTGTTTGATGAGAATAATTAGTAGAATTGATACAAGAGCAATCTTTTCATATATCGATAGAATATTTTTTGCAATTATAATGAAAAAATGTAAATTTAAATATAACAAATAAAAAAAATATGATATAATGTCCATAGGAAGGACAATTATGAAGATAAAGTTTAAACGATTAATTGTTGTCATTGGCATAATAATATCATTGTTTTTACCTTGTATAATTATTTCGCAACAAGGCGAAGAAAGTTATGCAATGGCCGAAGTAAATGACTTTTGGGGTTATAGAAAAGAACTAGCATACATAAATGAACATTACACATACAATTATGAATGTAGGATAATTGTAAAGTCTTATAGAAAACTGGAAGACAAGAATTGTATAGAACAAGCTTCAGGCTTTGCAGGGTTAAATGTTTTTCAATATAATACAAAAGTAGAGGCCCAAACCGCTTTAGAATATTTTTCATCTTGCAAGTATGTCGAATATGCCTTTATCGATTCGGAAATTACAATTGATGATATAGAGGCAGTCAATTCGGATTATTCAGATCTAGAAAACTTGAATCATTTAACCTGGGGTGCTGATTTACTTGGAGTAGATGCTTATCAACAGGAAATCATAAAAAAATACAATAATTCGGTTGAAAATCTGCCTGAAATTTATGTGGCAGTTATAGATACGGGAATTGATACAGATAATGAATTTTTGGCTGGAAGAATAGCGTATGAATTTGGAGTTAGTTATTATGAGAGTGAACACTACTCAAATGGCGAAAGTTCGTATCCGTTTGAAGATGATAATTCGCATGGTACACATGTGGCTGGCACAATTGTAGATTTAACTCTTGACAATGTAAAAATTATTCCCGTTAAAGTGTTAAATGCAGAAGGCTCAGGATCAACAATAAATGTTGTTTCCGGTATGGAATATGTTGTTAGTCTTAAACAAAAAGGAACCAATGTGGTTGCATATAATATGAGTTTGGGCGGATATGGGGTTAACGAAGATGAGCAAAATGCAGTGAACTCCGCATATGAAAACAACATTATGCCAGTAGTGGCGGCGGGCAACGATAATTATTATGTAGAAGATTGTAGCCCAGCAAATTGTGAAAATGCACTTACAATATCTGCACTTTCTCAAAATGAATATTATGAAAATTTCCCATATATTGCCTATTATTCAAATTACGGTGGTTATGTTGATTTGTGTTTACCAGGGACTAATATATTAAGTTGTGTGCCAGACGATAGCACTTACGAAAAGATATACACTTCTGCCACAGGTGGAAAGTATGCAGTTATAAGCGGAACTTCCATGGCAACCCCACACGCAACAGGGCTGGTGGCACTGTATGCAACATATTATGGGGAAGATTACGATGTGCAAACTGTTGAGCAAGCAATAAAATCTAACACCTACGATTTTGGTGATGTAGGAAGAGATGATGAGTATGGGGATGGCATACCCTCAATGGCTTTGGCATTAGGAAATGAAGAAAATGAATTTAATCCAACCCTAAATTATGGCGAAGTAAATGACACATATAAATTTAACGAGAAATTAGATGTAACAATAAACAGCAATTATAAAGGAAAATATACAGCTAAAATATATTATTCGCTTGATGGCTCTTTCCCAACACTGATTTCTTACAAAGAATATATACAGCCAATAGAAATTAATGATTCTGCATTTTTAAGATTTGTTATTTATATTTTTGATAGTGATGGTATTATTCGTGGTCATAGCGCCATTTATGAAGTGGAATATTTAAAAAACACCTCTAATTGCAATGATACTGGTGTGGGTTTTGAAATTAATAGTTTTGGCATGCTTACAAAATATACGAGCGGCTTAAAAAATATTGTTATTCCAGAATATGTTAATGGGGTAAAGGTTAAGGGACTTGCCGAAAATTTATTTTATGGTTTAAATATTGAATCTGTTGTTGCTGAAAATGATTTAACAATAGGATATTATCCTTTTGTTTGTTGTGGCAGCCTTAAAAGCATTAAATTAAACTCCACGGTGGCGGAATATGTTGCTCAATATTGCTTTGGTTTGAATGAACTTTATTTGCCACAAGTTAGTGAATTGCGTGAGGCGTTTCTTGCATCTTCAACAATGTATGGGTTTTATGGGAGCTACACATTTGAGGGATGCTTTAATTTAGAAAAAATTTACGCACCAAATGTTTGTTCAATTAAATATGCAACCTTTTCTGGCTTTAAAAAATTAAAAGAAATAAGTATTAGCTGGGACAATTTGAATTTTATTGATGAATATGCTTTTGAAGATTGTGTTGCTTTCAAAAAAGACATTGTTTTAAACGAGAATATAAAATCAATAGGCGAATTTGCATTTGATGGAAGTGGCATAACAAGTTTCATCGGCTTAGGTTTACAACAACTTTATGAACACACCTTATTTGGGTGCAAAAATCTCAAATTTGTTGAATTGCCAAAAATAAAATCAATTTACGATAATGCATTTGCAAACTCAAGCAATTTAGATTATTTGTTTTTGGGTGATAATGAATTAGAATTATATAAAGATTCTTTATCAATATCGTCGTCGCATCGTTGCACAATTTATTGTTACGATGTGGATTTTATTAGCCAATATAAAGGATATAACAATTTCGTTTTTGTGGATATATCAACCTATTTACAAGAAAAAACCGATGAAAATATTTGTGTTGAGGTTAGTGGTTACAATGTGGTAATAAAGGTATTTGCTTCAAATAATGATATTTTGGATGACGAAGATATTTTGGTGGATGAAACAAATTTTTTAGGTTTGAATTTAAATAAAAATTATTATTTTACAAATTTTTTAGAAGGAAGGTTCTATTATATTATTCAAGCGGTGGATGAATATGGCAACATTTTTACAACAAACATTTTGCGATCATCAACCAAACAAGCTTACACAATCTTAATAGATAGCAATATACAAAACCATGGCTTACAAATTAGATTTTGCTGGATGAAAGAAACATTACAAATGATTTTATAAACGGTTTTTACACATTTAGTATGCCAAATAGAAATGTAATAATCACCATAAATTATACGCCAATAAAATATTACATAAAAAATATTATTAATGGTGATGGATCAATTGCAATTAGAAATGCTTTGCAGAGCGAAATAACCGAGGCATGCTATGGCGATCAAATCTTTGTGTACCATACAGCCCAGAATTCTACTTACTTGAAAGAACTTTATTATTTAGACGAACAAGCACAAAAAACAAATTTGCCAATAGCAGAAAATTTTTCAAGTTTTACAATGCCAAATAAGAATATAACAATACATGCGATTTTTGAAGTGCCTAATTTATCAAACTTTTATGTTTCAAAAGATTATGGTAATCGCACATTTATTTTAAAATCTTACAGTGGCAATGAAGCTAATATTATAATTCCTCAGTATTATGTTGAAAAAGGAATATCTTATAGATTTGCTGGTCTTGGTGATTTTTGTTTTTACAACACACCAACACTAGAAAGTATTAATGTGGAGTTTATTGATGAAAATAAAAACGGTATAACAGTTGGTGAGAATGCTTTTGGCAGATGCTTTAATTTAAAAAAGTTAGAAATAGGCAACATAGTTTCTATTGCAAAAGACGCTTTTCAAGATTGTTATAATTTATTTAATTTAGATCTATCTAATTGTAAAGTTGTTGGCAAATCCTCATTGTCGAACTGTAAAAAAATAGTTAATGCTGATTTATCTAGTTGTATTGAGCTTGAAGAGCAGGCTTTTGATTCTTGCCAAAATTTAACCAATGTTTTGTTAAGCGGTGAAATAAAAATTATAAAAAGCAGAACCTTTATAGATTGTAAAAATTTAAAATCAATTAATTTAGAAAATGTGGCTTCTATTGGGCAATATGCTTTTTGGGGTTGCGAAAGTTTGCAAAGCATAGATATTTCTAACTGTTCAACATTCGAAGGAGATAACAATACATTTAACAATTTTTATGGTTGCTCATCGTTAATTGAAGTTTTAAATCCTAAAAAACTTAAAGTTATTCCTAAAGATGCTTTTGGAAACTGTAAAAATTTAAAGCTGTTCGATTTTAGTTATTGTGATACAATTTGCGCATTTGCATTTTATAATTGTGCTTTTGAAATTGTTGATTTATCCAATGTTAAAAAAGTTGAGGAAAATGCTTTTATTGGTTGTGAAAAATTGGAAGATTGCATTTTGGGCAACAATGAGAATTTAATTAATGGAAATTCTTTCGGGGCATCATATATTAGATATATCTATATAGATAAAGACTATGATGGACCATTTGGCCAATTCATTACTGACAAATATACATATGTTTACGATGATGTCAAGAATCCAAATTTCAAAATTTATTGCACATTACCATTAAATTTGATAACCTTTCAATTTGACGATGGTAGGATAATAGATAAAAGTTATTATAAGGGCGGAAGCGATGTTGTTGTTCCAACGACTTTTTCAGACGAAACTTACAACTACACATTTACAAACTGGAAAAGATATGGTTATAACGATGTTCTAAATCCTGAAGATTTTAAAAACATATGGGCTGATCGCATATTTGTTGCTAATGATTATTCTACGACCTATGTTGAATACATAATAAAATTTTATTATGGCTATGATTATGATAGTTCAGGAATAATTGGAGATGAGGGAGACATTTTTAAACAGATAACCGGTCAGCATTATAATCAACAAATAGAGCTCCCAACTCCAAACCCTACAAGGCCAAGTGATATTCAACACGATTTTAACTTTCACACATGGCAACATAATGGCGAAGATGTTTCAAACCTCGTGTGCACTGGCGATATGGCAATTGTTGCCACATATAATGCAACAATAAGAAAATATTTAATTTCATGGTATGATGCTACGGGCAACTTAATTTACAGTGAAAATTTGGAATATGGCACAATGCCAACCTTTAATTCTGATGACTATTCTTTGCCGACGAAAGAATCAGAAGATTCTAATTACTTTACTTATGTTTGTACTGGGTGGACGCCTAATTTGAATAACGTAGAATGTGAAGCACACTATTATCCAATTTTTAGCAAACATTATTATGAATATTCAATAGAATATTATTATGGTTACGATTTCGATGGCTCGCAACAGATAGGGGATGCTGGTGATTTGATTACAACAAAGACCTATCATTATTATGATTCAATTGAAGGATTTAAATTTAGTCATACATATAGTGATTTTAGAAATTTATATACATTTTCACAATGGGATAAAATTTTAGTGGGCGAGAATGTTAATGATATTTTTAATCAATTTAGCAATTACGTCTTAAAAGTTAATGCATTGTACGATACAGAAATTATTTATTATAAAATTAGTTGGGTAGATGGCAATGGAAACGAAATTTACAATGAATTCTATACATATCAAGAAACTCCGACTTACAATGAAGAGTTATATGGAATTCCAACCAAATTGCAAGATAATTACTACACTTATACTTTTGCGTATTGGGATAAACAAATTGAACCTGTTACAAAAGATGAAGTTTATACTGCCACCTTTAATTCGATAATTCGGTTGTACAATATAACATGGATAGATGGTAACGATAATGTAATTTATGTTGACAAATTGCCTTATGATAGCGTAATAACTTATAATATAAATAAATATGGCATTCCTACAAAGTCGAAAACAGAGTTTTATAAATATGTTTTTGATAAATGGGAAAATTATGAAGTAGGACAAAAAGTTACTGGCGACCAAACATTCTATTCTACATATTTGTTGTATAATACAATTAAGATAGTAAATGAAAATTTGCAACTTATTGATGTTTCTAATTTGCCAACAATTAATAATGCAGTTGTTGACATTTCCGATTTACAAGACAATTCTTCACTTGAAATTAAGTTTTCTAATTCAACATTAATTTTTGATAATAATGCTATGAAATTCTTCAAAGATAGCCACAAAAAATGTGCAGAAATAATTGTTAATTTAAATTATGATAACACTGAGAACAAAAAATTTAAACAAGAATTTTCCTTCACAATTAGCATTATATTAGACAATGAATCTATTAATAATTTAAATGGGGACTACTCAGTAATTATAAATTGTCAAACAAAGGACTCTTATGGTTTATGGCAAAACTTAGATGGTGAATATCAAGAGGTTGCACATGAATCTGTTGGGGATTCTTTGAAATTCACAACTAATAAAACAGGGGAATTTATATGTGGAGTTAAAATTAGCAAATCAAACATTGGCAGGAACATACTAATAGTGGTGTTTGCCGTTTTAGCAATTGCGACTATTTCGATAACTATAACATTAGTAATTAAGAAAAAGAAATTTACAAATAATAACAAATAAAAATGACAAACATTAAAAACGAAGAATTTTTCTTCGTTTTTTTCGTCAAAAAAATCTAAAAAACTTTTTTCAATATGTCAGGCATTGAAACATTGACAAGTTTAAAATGGCGGAAAATATTTTTAATTTAAAAGTTTATAAGGTTGAAAATATTTTTTAAAAATTTTTTAATTGTAACAGGCATTGTTACAATTGGACATTTAAAATGGTGGTGAAAGGAGGTTAGAAATATGGTCGAAAATTTAAAAATAAAAGGAGGTGATAAACATCGGTGAAATCAAAAAGGAAAACATTGTGCGGATAAACAATTCAAAATTGCTAGACAAATTAAATGTTGTTTATGAGCAAACAAAGGAAACTGCCTATTCATCAAAAAATCAATTTTTGCAAGCAATGTTAAAAATTGGAGTTGAAGTGTTTGCCAAAAAGGAAGAAGACAATTGGGTAATCCAACACGAAAAGCAAACTTTGTTTGAAGCCATACACGAACATACCAAGCGGATGAATTACTTTATAAAGTTTAGCAAACCTTTCATTAAATCAACTTATGCGAATGTTGAAATTGTTTTGCAAATGCTAACAGTCCTGTTCAATTATCATTATGTAAAAATGGATTACATTGAACGCGACCAAAACAAAAAAATTTATGAACGATTGTGCAAACTTGATGATGAATTTATTGAAAAGCAACAGCAACTTTATGATTTGTATGATTACAAAGTGGAGTAAGCATAACCAATGAATTTTTATGCTTATTGAAAGTAAATTTTACAACAATTGCTTTAAAAAGTGAAAATTTTAAAGTAAGCAGGATAAGGAATTGACACAAAAGCGAGATGGTGAGTAGCAAAAAGCCCTATAAAATAGGACATTTTTACTGACTCGCCCACACCCTAGCGAGTGTATCGCTTTGTATCATTCCCCATTTTGTTGCGACAAGTGGGAAACCCACTTTCTCGTCAAAGCACGACCGTGATGTTCAAAAACATTGCAAAGCAAGTTTTTTCGCTTTTGGTCGGCTTTTCCTCTTCCCCAAAATCATGTAATTTTGGGGACCCCTATAAAACTCAAAAATTTATATGTAAAAATAGAACTAAAATAGAAATTTAATAGAAATGATATAGAACTTAAAATGTAATTTTTGAGGAGATATATGAACACAAATATTTTTACAAACTACAAAGATGTTGTTAGCATTAAAGACCTACAAGCAATGCTTGGCATTGGCAGAAATTTGGCCTACAAACTTATAACTGAAAATAAAATTAAACATTTGAAGATAAACAATAGAATTCTTATACCCAAACATTATGTAATAAATTTCCTATTTGACGAGGCGGACAATGAAAGCAAGTTTACAAGTTAAAAATGGGAAATATTATGCAGTGTTGTCTTACAAAGATGAGTTTGGGCAAGACAAACGAAAGTGGATTGCAACAGGTTATGAAGAAAAGGGCAATAAGCGAAAGGCGGAACAAAAGTTAAGTGAAATTTTGCAAAAATATAAGGACAACGAAAATGTAATTGAAACTCACGCCAAACCCACCAACGACATTTCATTAAACGAATATCTTAACCAATGGTATCAATCTCGCAAAAACGAAGTGGAAGAACTGACCTTTGAAAGTTATGGCTTTGTAATTAAAAAGATGACCAAATATTTTGCAAAAAACCAAATAACCCTAAACGAACTAAAACCTTATGACATTCAAACTTACTACAATACCTTATATAAAGAGGGGAAAACAGGCAACACTGTAATGCATTATCATGTTGTTTTACGAGAAGCATTGCAAAACGCAATAAAACTTGGCTTAATTTCAAAAATGTTGCGGATTTTGTTGACCGCCCTAAAAAAGAAAAGTTTCACTCAGATTTTTACAACAAAGATGAACTAAAACAATTGTTTGAAGTTATAAAGGGCGACCCATTAGAACTTATAATCCACATAACCGCCTATTATGGTTTACGCCGAAGTGAAGTGTTGGGCTTAAAATGGAGTTCAATAGATTTTAATAATAAATTAATTAAGATTAATCATAAAGTGGTAAGCATTAAAGGCAAGTTGATTTGCAAAAACAAAATGAAAAACAAAACAAGCAACCGCACGCTGCCACTTATCCCACACATTGAAGAAATGCTTTTAAATGAAAAGGAAAGGCAACGCAAAAACAAAGAGTTATGCGGAGATGCCTATGACAACCGCTATTTAGATTATGTTTGCGTTAATGATATTGGAACTTTATACTATCCAGATTATTTATCCCAACATTTTAGGGTTATACAAAAGCAAAACAATTTAAAATTAATCCGCTTTCACGATTTAAGACATAGTTGTGCAAGTTTAATGTTGGCAAACGGAGTGCAAATGAAACAAATACAAGAGTGGCTAGGGCATAGCACCTACAACACCACAGCGGACATATATGCTCATTTGGACTATTCAAGCAAAATTGCAAGTGCAAATGTTATTTCTGGCGTTTTAGATTTTGAAAACAATTCAAATTTGTCGGATAAAGAAGTTTTAGAAAACGAAATTGCGGAACTAGAAAAGCAGTTAAAAGAGAAGAAAAAATTGCGAAAAACGCAAGATTTTGAAATGTAAAAAAGACACGATAACATACAAAAATACTCACTAAAATTTGTTAAAATTTAACAATACAAAATACATTTCGTTAGAAATCCGTTAGAAATTCGTTAGAAAAGTGAAATTTTTCGTAAAATTTTAGAGTATTTATTTGCCCTTAAAAAGATATAAATTTGGGCAAAAATTGGGCTTTCTAACGGAGTCCGTTAGAAAAAATATTTTCAATAAAAAAATAAAGAACCCCTTAAAAACATCTATTTTTAAGGGGTTTTTGTGGTGGCGGTGGTCGGGGTCGAACCGA
Organism: uncultured Clostridia bacterium; assembly: GCA_947630075.1. Lineage (GTDB taxonomy): Bacteria > Bacillota > Clostridia > Christensenellales > UBA1242 > Onthoplasma. Next base: position 28,086 of record CANRGF010000002.1, on the reverse strand, counting down.
CATGATATTGCTATCGGCAGATTTTGAGTCTGCTGCGTCTGCCATTTCGCCACACCGCCATATTAAGATTTTTTAGGGCAAACCTCGCAGGATTTTGAGTCTTGTGCGTCTGCCATTTCGCCACACCGGCATATTTAGTTTTGGAGACGCACAAGATTAAGGGCTCCCACAAAACGCAAGTTCTTGGGAAAGAGGAGCAACACACCAAAAGCCTTAATTTGCGTCTAGCAAATAAGCAAAGGGTGGAGGTTGTGACGAGCGTCTGCCATTTCGCCATACCGGCGAATTTACTTGCATATATTATCACATTATTTTTATTTTTGCAAGAGTTTTTGCAAAGATTTTTTGTCTTTTAATTCGTCAATTAGCAATTTTGAGTTGATATATGTGTTAGATGTTTCTCCGTGCCTGAGGGCAATTTCGTTAAGCCTCTCTTCAAACGAAACAAATTTGCCTTGAAAATTCGTGTGCATATCACACCAATTCAAAAGGTCTAATGCGGGTGATGAAAACTTGCATTTTGGCATTCCGTGATAACGCACTTCATTATGAAATTTATAATTTTGCTTTTCTAAAACTTCACCGCCCAATTCGTTGTGGCGTTCTTCATTTAGTCCGTAGCCCAAATCATGCAAAAAGCCGAGCGCAAACATTTCGTTTTCATCAAGATTGAAAACTTTTGCCTTTTCTTTCATTAAATTTGCCACTGCCAAGATGTGCAACATTCTATCTTCATCTATCATGCAACCATTATAGCATAAAATTTGATTATTTTTAAAATTTATTTTTCTTTTTTTTAACTTTGTGATATACTAAATTTATGGAAAAATTTGTTGTTGTTGACGGAAACAATTTAGTTTATCGCACATTTTACGCCCTGCCAATGCTTAGAAGCCTTTCTGGTGAGCCTTGCAATGCAATTTATGGGTTTTTAAACACAATTTTGAATGTCATTTCAAATGAAAGGCCAAAATATTTCGCGTGCGTTTTTGATGCGGGCAAACACACATTTCGTCATGATTTATATCCGCAATATAAAGCAGGCAGAGATAAAACTCCTGAGGAGTTGCTTGCCCAAATCCCCGTGCTTAAAAAGCTCCTTAATACAATGGGAATTAGAACGATTGAAATACCTGACATTGAGGCGGACGACATAATTGGCTCAATCACGCGCAAATTTAATCAAGATTTTTATGTCCTTTCTGGAGATAAAGACTTGCTGCAATTAATCAATGAAAATACCACCGTTTATATGCCTCAGCGTGGCAGTTATAGCCTTACAAAAGTGGACGAGCCCGCACTAAAACAAATTTTCAAATTAAAGCCATATCAGGTGATTGAAATCAAATCAATCATGGGTGATAGTTCGGATAATATTCCAGGAGTTTTGGGCATTGGTCAAGTGGGTGCGCAAAAATTAATAGACGAGTTTGACAATCTCAATAACATTTATGCAAATCTCGATAATATTTCTGGGGCAATCCGCAAAAAACTTGAAGAACATAAGAATATGGCATATTTGTCTAAAACGCTTGCCACAATCAAGTTAGATGTTGATCTAGACTATAAAATTGAAGATTTTGAATATAAATTGCCGTTTAATGAGGCGGCTTATGAATTTTTATATGAATTAGATTTCAAATCAATCTTATCTAAAAAAGAATTTTTCGTGCCGTCTTGTGGCGAGAACAAACTAGAAAAGATTGTTGCACCAATCGTGGAAATTTCCACACAAGATGATTTTGACAAAATGCTTGCTTGCCTTTCTTCATCTTTTGCTGTTACGAATGACGATTTAACATTGAGCCTTGCCACTGATTTAACCCAATATGTGCTGTATCCTAGCGGGGAAATTTTCTTTAAAAATTTGCCAAAATTAAAACTTCTTTTTGAGGGAGAAAAACAAAAAATTTGTTTTGACGCAAAAGCTTTGATGCATTTCTTGCATGACTATGGCATTTCGCTAAATAATTATTTTGATGTGTCAATAGCCATTTATATAGCAAATGAAATGGACGCTGAAATTAGTTTGGATGACGCACTAAAGCTTAACAACATCTCCACAGACGCCAAAGCGTTGGCACTATTCAAAATGAAGCAAACCTACATTGGCAAGTTGGTGAACAACTCGCAGTTGAAATTATATGGCGATATTGAACTACCTCTCGTGCAAGTGTTGTTTGACATGGAGGTGGCGGGCATAAAAATTGACGCCGAGCAAATTAAAATTCTTAGCAAATCTTATCATGAAGAATTAAAGATGGTTGTGTCCAAAATCTATGAATTGGCAGGCGAGGAATTTAACATCAACAGCCCAAAGCAGCTGCAACAAATCTTGTTTGATAAATTAAACATAGAGTATAAGGGCAAAAAGGGCACAGGTATAGAAATTTTAAACGAAATTGTTGATAGGCATGAAATTGTAAATTACATAATTAGATATAGAAAAATTACAAAATTAATTAGCACTTATCTAGACGGCATGCTCAACTATGTGTCGTCAGACGGCAAAATTCACACCACATTTATGCAGCGCACCACTTCAACGGGAAGGCTTAGTAGCCGCGAGCCAAACTTGCAAAATCTGCCAATAAGAGACGATGAGGGCAGAGCGCTTAGGAAAATGTTTTCTTCATCATTCCCAAACGGCACACTAATAAGTGCGGACTATAATCAAATTGAGCTTCGCTTAATGGCAAACTTTTCAGGTGATGAAAACATGATTGCAGACTATTTGCATGGGCATGATATTCACACTGCCACTGCGAGCAAAATCTTTAATAAGCCGATTGAAGAAATCAGCACTGCCGAGCGAAGGACGGCAAAAACGGTCAACTTTGGCATTATCTATGGCATTAGCGCATTTGGATTGGCGCAAAACTTAGGTTGCAAGCAAAAGGATGCAGCAAACTTCATAAAGAAATATCTTTCAGTTTATCCAAAAATAAGCGAGTATAGCCAAAAGTGCATAGATGACGCCCGTGAAAAAGGATATATCATCACGATAATGGGCAGAATTCGCCATATTCCGGACATTAATTCTAGCAACAAAAATATGCGTGCATTTGCCGAAAGGGTGGCAAAAAACACCCCTCTTCAAGGTAGTGCAAGCGACATAATAAAAATTGCCATGATAAGGGTGGCAAATAGAATTAAGCAAGAAGGGCTAAAAAGCAAACTCGTTTTGCAAATTCACGATGAGTTGATTGTGGATTGCGTTGAAGGCGAGAGCGAAAAGATAAAAACCATATTGAAAGAAGAGATGGAAAATGTGGTGAATTTAACCGTGCCACTAATTGTTGAAGTCAATGAAGGAAAAACTCTTTATGATGCAAAATAACAAAAAAAATTTAAAAAAGCGTGAAAATAGCAACATTTTTTAAAATTTTAAAAAATTTATTTGCAAAATTATCATTTTTTAATTAAAATTATAAAAATGACCAACGAAGAAAGAAAAATTCAATATATGAATAGAAACATAAAAATGTATCCCAAGTTTTTGGCTTTAATTTGGGATGTGCTTTTTGTGTGGACAATCACCACTCAGTTCTTCTATGGAGAAAAGCATCTTAGCTATAGCGAATGCATGATGATTGAAACAATCTTGATGTTCTCGGCGTGTGTCATGTGCGTTCCTGTTGCCAAAATTTTTGATAAGATTTCGCCCATCAAGTCTATTAGGGTGGGGTTAATTGGTTATGCCATGTTCTTGCTGCTTTGCATAATCGGCACAAACAAATTCGTGATTATGTGTGCGCCTATGTTCTTAGCCTTTGGCTATTGCGTTGTGGCAGTTAAGGGCAATCCGCTTCTCACAGATAGCTTGTCTGCAGTCAAGCGAGATAAAGATTACAACCGTATATATGGCAAAGGGTTGAGCTTGTCTTATATGCTAGAAGCTATAGGCGCAGTGGTGATTAGTTATATTTACAGCATCGACCCATATTTGGCATTTTACATTTCGCTTGGCTGTGTAGGACTTGCATTTGTGTTCTCGTTCTGGTTTAAAGAGCCTAGCAAATTCCAAGAGCAAAATATTGAGTTGAACCCAATGGTTGAAGACCCTGCAAAACAAGACAAATCAAAACCCAAGAAAAAGCGTTCGGATAGCTATTTAAAAATTTTATCTTCCGCTTTTGTCATTTCAATCTTACTTTATTCGTTCATGTTTAGAGGGGTGGTGTCAATCGACTCTGGTGCATTTAAAATCTATTTGCAAGAGTTGACGGACGGCGGCTTTATGCCTCTTTGGGCGTTCGGTTGCGTTTATGGAATTATGAAATTGTGCATCGCCATTTCAAATAAATATCAGTTTAAATATAACTTAAAGTTTGGAGTGCGCAGTTTAATCATTTTTAATGTTTTGGCTGTGGCAACCCTCCTAATAAATGCTGTGATGTATATCATATCACCAACAAGCACACTCACAATAGTGGTGATTATAATCTCTTCGTGCATTATGTGTTCGATTCGCACGCCAAATTTCATTTTTGTGAATAACTATATGCAAGTTTGTCTTCCTCCTCGAAATCTCGAGAAGTTGTATGCATTAAGCACAGTGGTGCAATTTCTTGGCTATGCAATAATGTCTGCCATGTATTCTGGTCTGTTGGGCATATTTGGAGATGATTATGGCAAATCTATGCTGGTCTATGTGATAATTTGCATCCCGCTCGTGATTGCTTCCACAGTATTCTTTATCCGCCAGCTCACAAAAAAGCACGCACAAAAATTCACAATTATAAAGCCGGAATACACAGAAGATTAAAAAAAAGAGGCTCACGCCTCATTTTTTATGGTAAGTTGCACGCCTTGCATTGAAACAAGTTAACTGCTGGCATAAACTAGAAGCACTCCACCAAAGCAACCTCATAGCACATATCGTATCCTTCTTAATGCTGCTGCCTTCCGGCCCTGACATGATTCGTAGGGCAATATTGTATAAGACCTTGATTTCAACATACTCTTAGCCTACTCAACACAATTAATCTTGCCCCGCTGCACGCATTCAGCCCCACTATAGCGGATTGTGGGCAACAGGGCACCGCTAGCTCCCCGCCTAGTACAACTCATTATTATTATAGCACAAAACCGCTGAATATTCAAGCATTTTTATAAATTTTTCAATTATTGTTCCAAATTTGAATGCTAGGCGTGTTTTTGTTTGTAAAATCAATAAAAAATTGTTATAATAATAATAGGAGAGTTTATGAAAAAATCTAATGCTGATAGGTTTATAGATGCTTATAATTCAATAGATTATAGTTTGCGCACAATATACGATTTCAAGCGTAGCATGTCTTTTAGCGATGTAATTAGGCGCAGTGTAGTGCTTAATTCTGTGGTTAGAAAATATGAAGAAGATTTAATAGATTATGGCAGGCTTAGAAATGCAATTGTGCATCAGGGCAACAACAAATTCACCATAGCCGAGCCGCATGATGACATTGTGGAAAAAATTGAGAAGTTGGCTGAAATAATTGCTGAGCCACCAAAGGCGCTTGATAGGGTGGGCAAAAAAGAAGTTATCACCATCAATTATGACATGAAGATTGGCAAGGCAATGGAGTTGATTTCAAGAAGCGGTTTTTCAAATCTGCCCACATATAATGGCGAAAATTTAATTGGCATTTTAAACGCAAGAAAATTATTGAGCGTGTTGGGCGAAAAACTTAGTGAAGGGGTCAACCTTCAAGAGTATGTGGACAACACAACTGTTAGCGAAGTTATGGCTGGCATGGGCGAAGATTATTATTTTATGCTTGCAGACCATGATTTAACTATCGACCAAGCCATGAATTTCTTTGAAAACAATCGCAAATTGCTCATTATCTTAATCACAAAAAATGGCAAGGACACGGGCAAACCTCTCGGCATTGTTTCTTCATCTGACATAATCGATATGAAGAAAATTTTGGATGTGTATTAATGAAAATTGCAACGGGTTGGAAAGATTATGAGGTGCTGAAAACCGCCAATGGTGAGAAACTTGAGAAGATTGGAGGTTTCACTTTTTTGCGCCCCGACCCACAAGTGATTTGGAAAACGGACGAAAAATTATCCTCCGATGTGGATGCATGTTACACCCGCACTGAAAATAAGTCTGGCGAGTGGAAATTTAGCAAAAATTTCAAAAAAAACATAATAATTTCGCGAAAAAACATCAAATTTCATATCGAACCGATGAGTTTTAAGCATATTTGCCTGTTTCCAGAGCAGGCTGTTAATTGGGATATGATGACCAATCTCATTAAAAGCTCGAAGCGAGAAATTAAGGTTTTAAATCTTTTTGCCTACACAGGCGCGGCTAGTGTGGTTTGCGCTCTAGCGGGTGCGAGCGTAACTCATGTTGATTCGGCAAAAAGCATGATAGAAATTGCCAAAGTAAACGCCAATCTAAATGGTGTAAATTCAATAAGGTTTATTCAAGATGATTGTGCAAAGTTTATTGAGCGTGAAATTAGAAGAGGCAATGTTTACGATGCCATAATTATGGACCCTCCATCTTATGGCAGAGGCCCAAAAGGCGAAACATGGAAAATTGAAACAGATATATATAATTTCGTGCGTCTGTGTGCAAAAGTTTTGTCCAAAAATCCTCTTTTTGTGCTGATTAATAGTTACACAACGGGTTTGCAACCAAGCGTGATGTCTAATATCTTAAATTGTGCAATAGAGCAAAGCGGGATGGTTGAAAGTTATGAACTTGCTCTCCCAACGAAAGAAAAGGAAATTGTTTTGCCTTGTGGCTGCTCGGCAATTAAAACATTTGGAGATTGATTTTATGAAGCCAAATATAGTGTTTGAAGATAATCATATAATTGTGGTTGTGAAGCCACAAAATGTTTCAGTGCAAGAAGATGAAAGCAAAGATGAAGATTTGCTAAACATCATTAAGAATTTCATCAAAGTTAGAGATAAAAAGCCGGGCAGAGTGTTTTTGGGCTTGGTGCACAGGTTAGATAGGCCAACGGGCGGATTGATGGTGTTTGCCAAAACTAGCAAAGCAGCAGCACGATTAAGCGAGCAGTTGAAGTCTAAGGGTTTAAAAAAGAAATATTTGTGTGTGGTTAATGGAAAACCGCAAATTTCACACGATTTGCTCACCACTTATCTAAAAAAAGATGAAAAAACCAACACTGTTTACATCGCTCCAAAATTGGAAGAGGGCAGCAAAGAGGCAAAATTGGAATACACAGTGATTTCTTCAAATGACAAATATTCGCTTATATCTGTTGATTTAATCACGGGCAGAAGCCATCAAATTCGCGTGCAAATGGCAAAGCAGTTAAATTGCCCGATATATGCGGACTTCAAATATGGAGATAAAGTGCATAAGGGAAATTTGTGCTTATGGGCGTATGAGCTCACATTCTCTCACCCAACCACCAAGCAAAATTTAAGATTTGTTAGCGAGCCCGATCAAATTCCGGGTTTCAAACTTTTTGCAAACGAAATTGAAAAATTAATAAAATAAAAATTTTTTCTATTAAAAACCATCAAAAAATGTGAAATTTGATGTGTTTTTTTAACTTTTGAAAATTTTTTTGTCAAATTTTAAACTTAATATAAAATTCCGCTTAAAATAGCCAAAATAAGCTCTAAAAAAAATTTAAAAAAATTTTTAAAAAAGGTATTGACTATATCAAATTTTCGTGCTAAAACTAAGGCAACCAAGATAGTTGGTTAAAGGAGAAATATGAATAAATTAGCAGTTTTTCAACTGGACATTAATAACATAGTTTTAACAATTTATAAATACACAGCAAACGGCTTCTTCACCATTGATGAGCAAATTGTGGAGCAGGTGAAATTGGCGGGAGATATTTCTAAGGACGGATATATCAAGCCATCTCGCATTCAAGAAACAATTTCAATCTTGAAGAATTTTAGAAAGATTGTGGATGGGCAAAAAATTGATAACTACATTTGTTATGCCGACCCAATCATTGCCACTGCGCGCAATCAAATCGCCTTCTTAGATGAGGTGTATAAAACGGTTTCACTTTATTTCAAAGTGCTTACTAATGAAGAGCAAATTTCCGCCCTTCACAGCGCAATATTATATTCATTTGCAATGACGCGTGGCGTAATCATGAAGGTGGGAGATTATTCAATCGAACTTATTAAATTCAATAGGAGAGTGATAAGTTCAAGCGTGTCGCTTCCATTTGGCACACTAACTTTGCTGGCACAAGTGGAAAATCTACCAATAGGCAAGCGTATGGACAAGGTGGAAGAGATTGTAACGAAAGAAATAAAGAAATTAGATTGGATAAAAAACATTGACGAAGAAAGTGAATTTATCGGCGTTGGCAAAGTGTTTGAAGCGCTTGGCAAACTTTCGAGGAAGTCATCTCATTATCCGCTTGACCTCGCTCATAATTATGAAGTTACGGACGATAGCTTTAAAAATGTATATAACCTCATTCATGGGCTGGATTTAGACAAGGCAAAAAAATTGAAAGGTGTTTCTGATATGCGTGCAGATTTGCTTGCTATCGGTTTTGCTGTTATTAAAGTGGCTTATAATGAATTTGTCCGCCACGGTTTTAAAGTTTCCACCAATGGTGAGATGTATGGCGTGGTGGCTAAAAGTTTACTTGGGCAAACGGGTGAAAAGCCGTTATTGGACATTTTGGGTTATTCTCTTAGTTCAATAAATGAATTTTATCCAACCAGCGTGAATGCGGATAATAACTATTCCATTGCCGTCATTTTATATAAGCAACTCAAAGTGCTTCATAAACTAACTCGTCCTTATGTTAAAGTGCTTAGAATTGCCGCAAGTTTGTGCATGGCGGGCAAGCGAATAGGCTATGAAAATTACACTAAAAACAATTTCCCTGTCATTCTAAATTGCGGAATATATGGGGCAACTCATCGCGAAATTGTGTTGGCAGCGTTTGTTGCGGCCAGCCAAAATATAGACGATTTCAGCCTAAACGAGTGGGTAAGATATAAAGACCTTGTGAATGATGAAGATATAGATGCAATCAAAAAACTTGCAGTGATAATCAAAATGGCAACCATGCTAAACATCACAAACGCAAATTCTGTGAAGGACATTGCTTGCGATGTGCTTGGCGACACAGTCATTTTAAAAACTGAGGTTGAGCGAGATGCTAGCCTTGAAATAAGTCAGGCTATGTCTTGTGCGTCAGACTTCAAAAAAGTTTATGGCAAAAATTTGCAAATATTATAATTAAACAAAAGGGGTTAAAATGTTTAATGTTGATTTGGCTATCAAATTTGGTAGCAACGAAATCATTATTTTCAGGAAGGGCTATGGCGTCATCGCCAAAGAGCCTGCCTATCTTGCCATTGTGGAAAGCAAGGGCAAAAGCAAGGTGAAGGCGGTTGGCAAAGAGGCTGAAAAACTTTTTATGGGCAAGGCGAACAATGTGGATATTTATCAGCCAATAAAAAATAGTGAAATCGTTAATGAAAAAATGGCAACCATTTTGCTAGAAAAAATCATTAAGAATGTAATTCGCGATAGATTTTTGCTCACACACCTAAATGCGCTTGTGGCAGTGCCATGCGCACTCAATGAAAAGCAGTTGAAATTAATCAAAAAGGTGCTCCAATTAAGCGGGGTGAATAAAGTTACATTCGTGCAAAATAGTGTTTGCGCACGCGCAAATCTTGAATTGGATGCACACGCTCACTTGATGGTTGTGGATATTGGAAAGTATTTGACCGACATTTCCGTGCTCACCGAGCGCAATTTTGATTTCGGCAGAATGTACTTCATCGGCGGTGAAGATATGGATAAAAGCATCACCACTTTCATTGCAGACAATCATTTGCTAACGGTTACTGACCAATCTAGCGAGGCAATCAAAAATGAAGTGGCTTCACTCTATGATAGAGATTTATATAAAACAGAATATATCGGCATAGATGAGCACGATAAATTTGTACGCCATGAAATCTCTGCAAACGAAGTTAGAGTGGCAATTCAAAATGTTTATGATAGAATATTGGGGCTAATTCAAGATTGCATGAAACAGTTAGATAAAACAATCTCTGCCGATGTGTTCAACACGGGCGTCATGTTCGTCGGTGGGGCAAGTTCAATCGCTGGGCTTTATGAGTATGCTAAGAAAAAATTGGATATGCCAATTATCATTCCGGACGACACCAAAGATTGTGTCATCTTGGGCGCAGGCAAACTTTTAAACACAGACAAAGAATTTTTAAAAATAGAGCTCTAAAATTTAAAAAGCGTAAAAAAGTTGCAAAATTTTGCAATTTTTTGTTTTTTTCTATTAATTTTTTCTATTATAAATTTTTTTTGAGTGATTTTTTGTCAAAAAAAAGATACCGTAAAAAAATAAAAACAAAAATTATAAAAAACACTAATTTTGACGAATTTAAAAATCGTTGTTTATTCTTATTAAAATTTTAAATTCATTGTGCTAGATTTTTTCTGGAGGGCAAATTTCATGGCACGAATTATTGTTGTAACTTCTGGCAAAGGTGGTGTGGGCAAAACCACAGTAACCGCCAATCTTGGCATGCATTTGGCAAGCAAGAATTATAGAGTATGCCTTATTGACATGGATATAGGGTTAAACAATCTCGATGTGGTGATGAGCATGGAAGATAGAGTGGTTTATTCAATGCTTGATGTTCTTGAAAATAAATGCAGAGTTAAAGAAGCGTTGGTTCAAGACGATGTGTTCCCACTTTTGTTTTTGTTGTCGAGCGGGGGATTAAATCAAAATTTAACCATAACAATTTCTCAAATAAAAAGAGTGATTGATGAGTTAGAGCCAAAATTCGATTTTATTATTATAGATTGCCCAGCGGGAATTGATGCGGGATTTAGAAGGGCGGTGAGCCTTGCAGATGAAGCGCTTGTGGTTACCACTCCACACCTATCTAGCCTAAGAGATGCCGATAAAGTTGTGGCAATTCTTTCCACTTATAATATTTTAAGCAAGCGCTTTGTGATAAATCGCGCCCGTGGAGATTTAATTCAAGATAAACTTATGTTTGATGTGCACGATATAGGCAGGACATTGGGCATCGAATTTGGTGGAGTTATCCCCGAGGACGATAAGGTTTTGTTGAGCACGAGTGCCTCGATTTCAAACAATAAGTGTGCACTAAATCGTGCATTTGAAATTTTGGCGAGCAATATAATCACGGGTGAGAAAAAATTGTTTGATTGCACATATAAATATCGCGGATTTTTTGGCTCGATAAAAAAACTTTTAAAACGCAAGGTTTAATAATTTTCTAGAATAAAATTATGTTTTAAGGAGGTCTATGAACAATTTAAATCAACGCCTAAGCAACATCATTCAAAAGAATAAAGAAACAAATCCAAAATATTTAGAGAATGTGATAAAATCTGATTTCTACTATCTAATAAACAACTATTTTGAAGTGGATTTCAATGATATATTAGTTGAAATTTCGCTTGTTGAAGCGGACTATCAAATTGAAATAACAGCCAAAGGCGACCGCATTAAACTTATGAAAACAATTCCAAATTAAAGATATTTATCTGCAAATTAAATCACGATTGATATTCTATCTCATCGTGCAAATTAATATTTTAATATATGAAAAAATTTAAGGTTGGCGCTAGCATTATCTTGTTGATTATAATTTGCCTGCTGCTTAAAAACTTTTTGCTGCTTTTAAACTATTTTTTAGCACTTGTTCTGCACGAACTTGCACATCTCTTTGTTGCCACAAATAAAGGCTATAAATTGAAGCAAATGAAATTAGATATGTTTGGGCTAAGCCTGTCGCTCGATAGCCAAATTGAAGATAAAGACGCCTTTGCAATCAACATCGCTGGCCCGCTATTCAACCTAATTTTGTGCGTTCTTTGTGTGGTTTTATATTGCATAGTGCCGGTTAGTTATCGCTATATCAACATTTTTTGTTTTTCAAATTTATGCCTTGCCATTTTTAATCTTTTGCCAATTTTTCCGCTTGACGGTGGCAAAATTTTTCGCTCAATTTTTAAGTCGGACAAGACCTATAAAAGAGTTGATTTAATTTTGCGGCTGAGCCTTTGCTTCTGCCTAATAATATTGTTTGCTTTGTCTTGCTTGAAGAGTGCAAATTGGCTATATCTCTTGATGATTATTTTCCTAATAACTAGTAGGGAAAGGAATAACCAAAACTTTTCATTTCTAAAAAATGGCAGACATAAAAAGTTTGACAAAATTGTGCTGATTAAAGCGGGTGATGAGTGCACGCTTTACGAACTCTTAAAGCAAATAAAATTTACTCACTACACGATTTTTTATTGCAATTTTTCCAAATCATTTTTAGATGAAGATAAACTAATCCGCCTTTCGTCAAACTATTCAATCACAACTAAGCTTAGAGAGGTGTGTTGATTTATAAATTTATGCTAGTTTTTCTCTAAACCCGTTGACAAATGGTTTTTTTTATGCTAGAATAACCGCGTAGTACCACATTGAAGAGGTTTGAAATTTGCTTGGGCAATACCTTTAAAGTGAGTCTTTTAAGGAGGTAACTAGTATGTACGCAATCGCAAATATTTCGGGCAAGCAATATAAAGTTGCAGTGAACGACACGCTTTTGGTGGACAAATTAAGTGCAGAAGTTGGCGAAGAATTAACTTTTCCTGTGCTTATGACTGTTGATGGCAGCAAAATCAAAGCGGGCAGCCCGGTTGTGAAAGATTGTGTGGTTAAGGCTAAAGTTTTAGAGCATGTGTTAGACAAAAAAGTTGTTGTGTTCAAATATAAGCCTAAGAAGAACGAGCGCAAAAAGCAAGGTCATCGTCAGCCATACACAAAAATCGCAATATTGAGCATAGGTTAAGATGATAAACATAAAAATTATTAAAAAAAATTCAAATTTAGTGGACATTGAAATAACCGGTCATTCTGGCTATGCAGAGAGTGGGAAGGATATTGTTTGCAGCGCAGTTTCTAGCATTGCGCAAACTCTAATTATAGGTCTAAAGCAAGTGCTTAAGTTGCCCGCAAAATGTGAAATTGATGAAGATATTCCTCTTCTGTCAGTTAGTCTTAATGGGCTAAGTCAGGGTGAAATCAAATTGGCACAAACGCTTATGAAAACTGCCAGTTTGGGATTGAAAGAGGTTAGAGATGGCCACGCAAAATACATTAAAATAAAGGAGATTAGCAATGATTAATATTCAATTATTTGCCCATAAAAAAGGCGGCGGCAGCACCAAAAACGGCAGAGATAGTGAATCAAAGCGTCTTGGCGTTAAAACGGGCGATGGTCAATTTGTTAAGGCTGGCTCAATAATTGTTCGTCAGCGTGGCACAAAAATCTATCCAAGCGAAAATGTTGGGTGTGGCAATGATTACACTTTGTTTGCCTTGGTTGACGGCGTTGTTAAGTTTAAAACCGATGGCAGAGGCAGAAAAGTGGCAACAATTTTAGCAGCAGAAAAAAAGGCTAATTAAGCCTTTTTTTTGTTTGTGGGGGATGGGCCGCACATTCAGTGCTGGGCGGCGTTAGCCGCCCTCATGTGCAAAATTTGTTTTGCACATGAGCCCATCCCCATGTTTTTTTAATAAAAAAAAGACGCAAATTTGCGTCATTTCAAAAACCTTTCATCAAAATAATTCTTGAATTGGAAAATGATTGTGAGAAGCACATCTAATATGCACACCGCCACAAATATAAATATATTTAGATATCTTGCTCCCCAAAATGCAAGGGACATAATGAATAGTGCCAAAGCGGTGAGCACCACTATGATTGGAATTATTGCATATTTATTAAATTTCGGGCGCACTTTTAATGAAGCGTTGGTGGCTTTATCTTCCACCTCAACTGAATAAACTAATTTAGGGTTCATTTCAAACATTCTGTTTGCTATATGGCTTTGCAAAAGTTCGTCCACACATCCTGCAGGCAAGAATTGAAGTTTTGGGCTTGCCAAACTATCTTTTGCCTTAAAGATTGTTTTCACATAAACATTATATGGGCCATTGCACATTCGTTCAAAATAATTATATCTAGGCATGAAATTTATAATTTTGTTGCCATCACCAAGGCGTGCTGTAAGTCCGTCTAAAAGCCGATTTGATAGTTGCAAACTTGCATAGCAAATAATTGTGTCTTCCACATCTAGTCGGGCAAGCGTCAAATGAACAATTTTAGCGGCCTTTTCGCCATACACTGCAGAAATAGGATAGCCATACGTTTTGAAAATGGGTGCAAGATTAGCCTTCACCACAAAGCAAAGGTTCGTTCCAAAATGAGTTTCAAGCATATTAACTTTTTCGTTTAAGTTTTCAATGCTATCCACCACTAACACAACTCTCATGATTTCCCCCTTAAAGATTAGATAAATTTCTCTCTTTTTCTCTATTATAAAAATTTTAATAAAAATTTCAAAACAATTTTAAAAACTTTTTCAATTTTATCGTTTGCGTTTTAAATATAAATATGTTATAATTAAAAAATCCTAAGGTATATTATGGAAATTAATAAAATTATTGGCAAAAACTTGCTCTTGCTGAGAAAGCATGCAAAGCTCACTCAATTAGAGTTGGCAGAGAAGTTTAGCTATTCAGATAAGAGCATCTCAAAATGGGAAACGGGCGAATCTCTTCCTAGCGTGGAAACGCTTTATGATTTGTGTGTTTTTTATGGTGTTACGCTAGACGCTCTCACCAAAGAAGATTTGTCGGTGGATGAAATTTCTCCCGCTCCTGTCAAAAGGCGATTCATTCCTGCACGCTTGGCAATCACATTGCTTGCCGTAAGTGCGGTTTGGATGCTTGCCACCATCCTTTTCGTTGCTTTCCATATTGCCGTGAATAAAAACATTGCAATGTTCTTTATGTGGGCTGTGCCTGCTTCGTTCGTCATTTTAATCATTTTCAATAGTATATGGGGCAGGAGTGATGTCTTATTTATCTTGCTCACTTGCTTGATATGGTCAACGCTTGCTTGTGTTCATGTGCAGTTGATTAAGTATAACCTTTGGCTTATATATGTGCTTGGAATTCCGCTTCAAGTGGCGGTCTGCTTGTGGGCAGCATTAATAAAAAAGCCTAAAAAGAAGAAAGAGAAAAAACCAAAACCAGTGGAAAAGCAAGAAAAAAAACCGAAGAAAAAATCTCGTCAGCAACCAAAAGCAGAAGATAAACCAAAGCCAACAGACGATTTCGGTTATGATTACATTCAGGATAAGGACAAATAGCAGCCAAAAGGTTGCTATTTTTTTCGGCTATCAATTAATGGAGATAACTTTCAGCACATTATTTAATCTATAAATTAATTTGAAAGATAGATTATATTTGTTTTTTCTCACCAACACTTTTTTTTCATTTATTGAAATTTTTAGCACAAAAATTAAAATATTTAAGTATTTTTGCAATTTTTTTGCATTTTTTAAGCAAAAAATGTGATTTAACATATCTAAAACGGCTTCATCTTTATTTTTCTTTAGGTCAAAATCTGCCGAAATAATTTTAATGTTGAAATATCTATAAAACTTTTCACAATTAAAAAGTATCTTCACATTGCCAAGTCCGGTGAAATAAATAAAATCATTTTTTAAATAGACATCTTTCACATTTTTTATTGCAATAATTTTATGTTCATTTTTCAAAAATGCCACATCTTTCACCATCAACAATTTTGCATTTTCCACTTTCAATTTGTGCCTTTTGGTTGAGAAAAAGCAAACCCCATTTTTCAAAACCCTGCAGTTTAAAATTGGTTGGATTATTTTATTTTTTGCCTGTTTGGCAATAATAAATAAAAAAATTGTCAAGCAATAGAAAATGAATGCGATGAGCATAAATAAATTTTTGACAAAATTAAAAAATTTAAAATATATTTGACAAATAGTTTTGCCTATACTAAAATAATTTTAAGGGGGAATTTATGAAGGTTAAAATTGGCATTAATGGTTTTGGAAGAATTGGCAGATTAATCATGCGCGCGAGTGCGGAGCGTGATGATGTGGAAGTGGTTGCCATAAACGACCCATATCTAACGCCAGACTATGCGTGCTATCTTTATAAGTATGACACAGTTCACGGCAAGTCTAAAAGTGAACTGAAATTAGATGCAAAAGGTGGTTTAAAGCTAAATAAAAAGCCGGTTGCATTCTTTGCGGAGAAAGAGCCAGATAAGATTAATTGGAAATCGGCAGGTGCGGAATATATCATCGAATGCACGGGCGTTTTCACCAAGGTTGAAGATGCTTCACGCCATTTAAAGGGCGGGGCAAAAAAAGTTATAATAAGTGCACCGGGCAAGGGTTGCCCAACTTTTGTGATGGGCGTGAACGAGCAAAAATATGAGAGCAGCATGAATGTGGTTTCAAACGCTAGTTGCACCACAAATTGCCTTGCTCCGCTTGTGAAAGTGATTGACGATGTCTATGGCGTGGAAGAAGGGTTGATGAGCACCATTCATTCCACCACAGCCACTCAGTTGACGGTGGACGGCATTTCAAAAAAAGATTGGCGCGGAGGCAGGGCTGCGAGTGCAAACATCATTCCAAGTTCTACAGGTGCGGCGAAAGCCGTTGGCGAAGTGTTGCCTCACTTAAATGGCAAGCTTACAGGCATGAGTTTTAGAGTGCCAACAATCAATGTTAGCGTTGTGGATTTCACAGTTAAATTAAAAAAGCCAACCACTTATGAGCACATTTGCAAAACTATGAAAAAATATAGCAAAGAGATTATGCCAGAAGTGCTTGGCTACACAGACGAACCTGTTGTTTCAAGCGATTTCATAGGGGATAAGCATACTTGCATTTTTGATGAAAAAGCAGGCATTATGATTAGCCCAACATTTGTGAAACTTGTGGCGTGGTATGATAACGAATGGGGATATAGCAACAAGTGCCTAGACCTAGCCAAAGTGATGTTTGATAAAGACACTTTAAAAGAGAAAAAAGCCCGTTAGGGCTTTTTTAAATTGTGCTATATTGATTTAGTTTTCCGTTATAGATAATTTTGCTGTTTTTTAGTTTTAAAAAGTCCATAGGCTTTGCTGCGCGTGGCAGTTCTGCAACATTTGAAATCTTAAATTTTTCCAAGCAAAATTTCACAAACTGCGAGCAATAAAATTTGTTTTTAGGCGCATAGTTTAGCCTAAAGAATGCCCAAAACACACCCCAAAAATTATAATGCAATTTTTCTTTGTTTTTCATCATCTCGTCAATTAAATTTTTGATGCCCAAATAGTCTTTTTCGTCCACTTCAAGCTCAAGCACAAGGGCAGAGGTGTTTTGATATTTTTTAAATGTGCCAATGTCTTTCCCTTCTTCCACAAATCCGCCAATGAAAGGATTGTTTGGTTTCAGCCTGCCAAATGAATACATTTTTTCAAGAGTTGGCGTTAGCGAAATGGACACATGATTAAATTTTGCGAAAGTAAAAATTTTTAGCGCTTTTGAAGTTATCGCTCCCGTTTGGCTTAAAATTATATAAATTTTTTTGCTTTCACTCATCATCTTATTATATAACATTTTTAAAACAATTTCAATCAAAGCAAACACATTTTTTAAAATTTACATCATTCGATAAATTTTTCAAAAATCAAAAAACTTGCACATTTTTAAAAAAGATTACAAAATTTTGCCATATTTTTTATAATTTTTAAAAATTTTGTTTAATTTTTTGCTATAATAAAAACATGAAAGAAATCGTCATTCATCCATTTAAGCCAATTTATAATAAGGATAGCAAAATTTTAATATTAGGCTCAATGCCTTCAATAAAATCTAGAGAAGAGGGTTTTTATTTTGCTCACCCGCAAAATAGATTTTGGAAAGTGTTGAGTGCATTATTCAATCAAGAGATTAATAATAACGTTCGAGATAAAACGAAATTTTTATTATCTCATCACATCGCCTTATGGGATGTGGTTAAATCTTGCGAAATATCCAATTCTCAAGATGCCAGCATCAAAAATTATGAAATAAACGATTTTAATCAAATTTTATCTCGCGCAAAAATTGAAGCCATTTTCACTCTTGGCAAAACTGCCACTCGCTTATTTAGGGCATCCACCAATCTTGATTGCATCTCTCTGCCTAGCACCAGCCCAGCAAATTGCGCATTAAGTTTAGATAAATTAATTGATGAATTTAAAATAATCCTAAATTATTTGAATTAAAAAACTCAAAATTAATTTTCTTAAAAACACTTGCTAAAAACAAAATAGTGTGTTATAATAAAAAAGTTACTGCAAAGCAATGTGTGGAGAGCTGGTAGAGTGGTCTAATACAGCAGTCTTGAAAACTGCCGAGGTGCAAGCCTCCTGGGGTTCGAATCCCTAGCTCTCCGCCAAAAGTTCTTTTGACGTACCAAATATATTTTGGTGCGTTTTTTATTAAAAAAAACATAGAATAAACTTCTATGTTTTAGCTCTTTTTGATATAACAGCAAAGTATTGATTATCACAGAAAAATGATAAATCAGCATTGTTATTTATTTCTTCTTCGGTCAACAATGTTGTATTATCTAGTGATTTGCTTTCTAAATCTTGAACATTGTCAAGTGGGTTTGCTTTTGAAGGTAGTGGCTCTGTAAAGTTGTAAACAATTATAATTTTGTCATTGTATAGTAAAATCTCTCTTATAAAGGTTTTTACTATACTTTTTTGTATTTCTATGTTTTCTATATCACCACAAATTATTTTTTTGAAATAGTCTATAATTAAATCTTCTGTTAAATAGGTGTAATTTCTTTGTTTTTCCTGTTCAATATCATAGTCTAATTGTGATATTTGACTTTCAAGCTCTTTTAATCTTATCTTAGTTTGCTCTGTAATAATACCTTGTTCAATAGCAGTTATTAGGTTTTGTGTTGCTTTAAGATAGGAGGCTCTTTGTGTTTCCAGAGATTTAAGATTTGACTCGGCTCTTGTAACTTTTTCGTGATATTGCAAAATACTCTTTGCTATTATTTTTAAATTGTTGTTGTTAGATAAAACTCGCCAAGTTATATCAATAACATCTTTTTCAAGATTTTCTTTGTTGCATATTTGCAATTCACATTTTTCGTTTTTTCTTCTTCGTTTTGTCAAACAAGTATAATAACGATATTTAATAATTTTGTTTATCTCTTTCCCGGATTCTCCAACCATTTTATGTTTGCAATAACCACATATCAATTTTCCAGAAAGTATATAGTTATAAATATCTTGTTTTCGGCAATGTGCGTGTTTATAAGCATTTCTAATGTTTTGCACTTTTTGCCAAACTTGCTCATCAATAATTGCTGGATAGATATTTGTATAAACAGTTTCACCATGTTTTACCTTACCAATGTATTTTGTGTTTTGAATAATTTTATAAATTGCTTTATCAGTTAGGTAGTTCCCGGTCTTTGTTCTAATTCCACGAGCTTGTAAATTTTTTGCTATGTCAACACCGGTGAAGCCTTGTGCAAATTTTGAAAAAATTTCTTTTACAATCATTGCTTCTTCTTCATTTATCACGCTCTTTTTATCAACTATATCATATCCATAAATTTGATGCCCACCTGTAAATAAGCCCTTTATATAACTTTCATTTAAGCCTCGATGGACTTTTTGTGAAAGTTCTGCTGAATAATATTGATTCATACCTTCAAGCATTGATTCAAGTATAATTCCTTCGGGCGTGTCAGGTATGTTTTCCATAGCTGAGATAACTTTTACACCGTTGTTTTTAAGAGTATGCTTGTGTATTGTAGTTTCATATTTATCTCTTGAAAATCTATCTAATTTATATACAAGCACATAATCCCATTGTTTTTTATTGCTATCTTTAATCATCCGTTGAAAATCTGGTCGCAAATCATTTGTTCCGGTCATAGCTCTGTCAATGTATTCACCAACAATAACAATATCATTGTTTTTTGCATATTGTTGACAAACCCTTAATTGTCCTTCAATGGATTGCTCTGTTTGGCTATCACTACTATATCTTGCATATATCACTGCTGTTTTCATTGTTTTCTCCTTTATATTTTGAAAATAAATAAATTTTTTGGAGAAGTGAATGAAGTAACTTAAACATTAGCCATAGAAAACTAATACAAAAGTTAAGCAAACTTAAATTAAGTTTAGTTTTATATAAACCAAGTTTAACCATATTCACCAAATCTCCTTTATCGAAGTTTTTCGATACCAACAAAAAATCAGGGAGAAACAAAGATGTCAAAGATTAAGAAAAAAACATTGTCTTTGAAATTTTTAAATATTAAAGTTTTAAGCGATATTTTTTTCCTTTGACAGATTTGGGGCTCTCTGATAACCTCTTAACCGAAAAACAACCAAACGCCAAAAATAAAGGAGATTTGTTTATCTTTTTTTAAGTCAGTTTAAGTTTTCTTTGGAATTTTTATAGGTTTTATATAGGTTTCTTTTAACTGAGTTTATTAACTTGCTCTACTTTTTGTTTTATATTGGCAATAGTAAAAGGAGCAAGAACTATGAAGAACGAAAATCAAAAAAAGAAGATATTTGTGTCGGCTATTCCTAAATTAGACTTAATTCCTAAAAAGGAATATGAGGGATTCATTTCTTTAATCGAGTTTGAAATTAGAGAATATTACAAGAAATTACAAATTACGACAAAAGAAGTCCCACCCTAAGTAATAATTTTGAAATTTTTTAGTCAGATCTATTGACTTGTTAAAAAATTTATCCTATAATATGTCTATCGTTTAGAAAACTAAACAATAGAACCAAAGGAGAAAGGTTTATGCGTTCAAAAAGCATAGATTTGATGAAAAACATTGTAGATTTTATAGATAAGGGCTATGACAGGACAGGAAGAATACCTACGCACAAAGAAATTGCTAATAATTTCAATGTTACGGAAGCTTGTATAGGTAAATACATTAAAGAGATGGAAAGTAAGGGTATGGTAGTAAGACAATCTGGAAATAGGAGTGTTATGACAAAAACTATACTGAAAAAAATCAATTTGAAACAATTACCTATTGTTGGAACAATCGCTTGTGGTGAGCCACTTTTCGCAGAAGAAAATATACAAGGTTATTTATCAATTTCAAGCGAATTTTTAGGAAATGGTCAGTTCTTTGTTTTACAAGCAAACGGAGATAGTATGATTAAAGTTGGTATAAACAATGGAGATTATGTTATTGTTCGTCAGCAAGAAACAGCCGAACAAGGTCAAATTGTTGTTGCTCTTATAGATGATGAAGCAACATTAAAACGATACTATTTAGATAATAGAAAAAAGAAAGTTCGCTTACATCCTGAAAATGACACTATGGAAGATATGTATTTTGATAAAATACAAATTCAAGGTGTTGCAGTCAAAGTCATTAAAGACATTATTTAATTTTGGTAATAAAACAATCGCCCCGTTTGTTTTGTTATATAGAACACAAAAGATAATGGACTATGGCATAGGACTTCCCAACCGTGCAAATAGTTTGTTAAATATAAAACTTGTTGTGTTTATGGGAAAATGGAGGTTTGAAATGACAAAAGCCACTACTTTATTAAAGCCAAAACCGAGAATGAAATGTCCTCAATGCTCAAATGTAATTGATGTTACAGTTCATCCAAACGGTGGTATTGCCGGGAAATGTCCTTATTGTAAGGTAACATTTTTTAGCAAAGAAAAATCTGCGAAAGAAAGACTAATTCGCATAATACAACATTAAATAATTTTTCGTTTACAAAGCAAAATTAAGGTCGGGTTGAAATAGTGCCTATGTAAATCCTTGTTCACTACTCTGTAAGCAAGATTCGTGTAAAAGGATGAAGATGCCTTGACGAATGTGGTTATCGGAAGAAATCACAAACTCGTCTGGGCGTTTTTTATTAAACTCCCAGCAAAGAAATTTTGTAAAAGGAGTTTTATATGACAACTAAAAATATTAGAGATGATTTAAGAGATATACGCTATTTTTATAGCCGAAAAGAATTGTTTGACAAAACAGCATCTTCGGTTGGAACAAACATTATCTTTGAAAAAGTTGAAAAATATAACAAAGTTATATGCCTTGCTCCACCAAGACTTTACGATGTTTATGTGAGTATATACTTACAAAACAATACACAAGAATCTTTGGCAGATAAGTTAGGATATACAGTCGAGTATATTTCAATGTTGCATACGCAACTTGTAAATTTTTTAAAGAAAAATATTGAAATTAAGGAGGAAAAATAAATGAAGAAAACTAATCTTCCCAATTTTATGATTGATGCGACCAATGTTTACCGAACAAAAAATTATATTGTAAAACAGGATTTATATATGGACACTAATATTGATGGACAAGATATACTTTTCAGCAACGACACATTCTATATTAGAAATAAGCAAATTGATAAACTTTATAATATGCTTTTCTCGGACAGAAAGAATATTGATGGAAAACGCATACATTCTACTTCGCATCAAAGAAAATATATAAAATAGTGTTTCAAAGAACTAGCTTAATTGCTAGTTCTTTTTTATTTCATTTTGTTTTTCTTTAAGTTTTGTTTATGAAAGTTATCGGTTTTCTATGGGTTTTGTTTAAGTCAGTTCATTCATTTTCTTCAAGCAATATCCTATACTCACAGTGTAATCAAAAGCAAGGCGAAGAAAAATGGCGAGTGTCTTTTGTGTGAAATTTCGTAAAGGTGGCCACCTACACAAAACATCGCACGAGAACGAGTTGTTTTAAAAAAGTCCTTAGTTTTAGATTACAAATTACAACTTAATATTTTTTAATCGCTGGGTCAACGGCAAATATACGGACACAAAATTTTATTTTATAAAGGAGAGATTATGCCTAAACAAACTGAAAGGCGTTGGCAAGTGCCTAATAAAAGAGCCAAAAACTATGCCGATGAACGCAGAGCAAAAGTTCATCAAAGAGGTCAAAAAGAAGGCAAAGAATTATCAGATTATGAAGCAGGACTTAGATCTGGTTATCTTCAATGTCAAAGCGACCATGCAGGACTTTATAGATATAAGTCAGCTATGGATGCTGGTTATTCTAAAAGTGATGCAAAAAAATTCTCGCGAGAGAAAGGAACAAAACTTAAAGGAGGCAAAAAGTAATGTCTAAGAAAGAAGTAAAAGTAATGGTTGAAAGAGAAACTTTTGAAAAGAATGGAAAAACATATTTTTCATATTTCATTAAAGGCAATCTTCGTGGAAAAGATGTAAAGGTTGCAGTTGTTCCACCAGACAAAGGTGGTTATGCAGTGCTTGATATTGTCTTTGGTAACGATACGAAAGCCGAACTTGTTGTAAATCCTTATGAAATTAAGGATGAAGCAACAGGTAATGTAATTAAAGGCAATACCTATGCTGTTAGAACAGTTGATGAAAATGGTGAGATTTATGAAAGTAATATCAAGCCATACAGAAATTCTGACAAAACACTTTTGAATATGCTTTTAAGATAATAAATCAGCAAAAAGGAGGAATTTATGTCTGATAAACTAAAAATTGCATTGTATATAATTGCTGGTGTTGTTGGTGCGATGCTCCTATTCTGCCTTATTGTTGTTATTGGTTGCTCTATAAATGGATTAACCTTTGGAGAACAAGTTTGTCAGTGGTTTGGTGGTAAACCAAACGCTGTTCAAGACGCAGGAGAAATAGCCAAAGTTATTGCACATAACATACCCCTTGCATAATCAGGCTAAATGTCTATGAAAAACATATTACTAATAATTTTAATCATTGTTTTAGTAGTGTTAGTAGGAACTTGGCCTTTATCCATTCTAGGAAAAATCTTTGAATATATTGGCATAGCCTTGAATTGGCTTGCTAAGGCATTAGACTTTTTCGGTTGGAATGGAATTATATAACAAGAAAGCACTATTGAAACTTATTCAATGGTGCTTTTTTCATTTAAAAATCTATAAAAGGAGAAGAAAATGAAGGTATTAAAAATCATTGGAAATTGTAGTTTGGTTTTTCTTGCAATAATTGGCGTTCTTGTTTCTATTGCTTTTGGGTATTATCATTTTTTTGTTCACGATATAACGGTTGGCACAAATTATGTTGACAATCAAATTGGTATTGATGTTGTTGAAGCCGACAAACTTAATGAAGAACAAAAAGACCAATATGAAGAACGATATTTTATGGAAGCCAACTTTTATTCAAATTCAAAAAATAATGGTATAGCCTTGCAAGAATTAAAATTTAACTACTTTACTGATTATCGCTTAACAAGTGATGGCTATCGTTCAACCGGTATGCAGTTCTTAGGTGATCTAAAACAAGAAGATTTAACACTTGTTGAAACAACCGAAGAACACGCAAATCGAGATGAGCCCGGTGGTTTTAGTTATTATGATACGACTAATGGTATTAGTTGGGATGGAAATAAATTAAGAACACAACTCAATCGTGAGAGTGCTTTCACAATTAAGATAGATAATCGTGCATTTCAAATTCAGCTTACAGGGACTTATGAATGGACTACCTACAAAAGACAGTGGTACACCCTTTGGATTTGGAACAAGCCAACAGTTCATGTTTGGATGTACACCTATCTTGATGTGTTCGCAGATTGTATGCAAGCCATTAGAAGCAATAGTGCTGGATTTGGTGATTACTATGTAACAGTTGATTTGAGTGAATATTTTACTATTCGTGAGTATGACATCGAAAGTGGAAAATATAAAACCGATGATGTTACAGATATAATCAAAAACTATGCAGTTTTAAAATTCCATTATGACGAAAATGGTGCAAGAAATAGCACCCAATCAATCTTTAAGTGTATAGATTGCAACCCTTCTTACGATGTTGAAGATAAAAATATAGATACTTCCTATTGGCAAGAAAGAATGGTTTACAATTTAACAAATAAAGATTTTGATTTGCGTTATAGTGAAGTCTATGGTGGCTATTTTATTTCACTTTCTATGGATACTAAGTCATTGTTCGCAGATATGCCTAGAAGCAAAGTCAATGTAGATATTTCAATGCAATATGGCGACAAAAAAATTGTAGGTATTGATTACAATGGTTTTGAAAACTTTGAAATTGACACCTTGACTGTTGAAGGCTCTGGTAAGTTTTATATGCTTGAAAAATCACTATTTAACAGTAAACTTCAAACATTAAAGCGATCTAAGTCCATATCTTTTGAAATTGATTCTGGTGCGATAGATACTTCTTATACGGAGGTGATTCTATGAAATGGTACACATATTTAATTTGCTTTGTCTTAATTATTGTTGGAACATTTTGTGGTATTCAACTTTTTAAGGAAGTCAAGGCAGAAAGCTATATAAATGGCAGTATTGATATTTCAAACAAATTTAGTCAAGAGAGCTTTAATTATTCTTCAACAAGTGTAACTTTTTATCACGATTTATATGATGAAACAGACACTTACACTTTTGATAAAGAACTTTTAAAAGTTGAAGATTACAACGGTCAAAAAAAGACTTATCAGCTTTGGCTTAATGACTTTATTTTGCTTGACACCG
This sequence comes from uncultured Clostridia bacterium, assembly GCA_947630075.1. Taxonomy (GTDB): domain Bacteria; phylum Bacillota; class Clostridia; order Christensenellales; family UBA1242; genus Onthoplasma. Next base: position 2,664 of record CANRGF010000002.1, on the reverse strand, counting down.
AGTTTAATGCCGGTAGTGTTTATTCATCTGTCAAAATTGATTTTTATGATGAATATGGCGCTATTGTTTGCAACTCTGTAATGGAAATATCAATTAAATTTTTAAGCAATAAATCACAACTAACCTTATCTACAAAAGGAGAAGAAAGTGCATCTTTCTTAGAGCAATACTTCTCTGACAATGGTATAAGGCTTAAAGTTGTAGAAATCTTATAAGGAGGAAAAAATGGAAACTAAAAAGATATTAGGTATTATTTTTAGTATAATTTTCATTGGTGCTTTTGCTTTCGTTTTATCTTGGGCAATCATTAACTTTAATAAAGTAAAGCAAGGTATGTCCGGAACTGAACTCTTTACGCAAGAAGATTTGAATAATGCTTATGAAGATGGCTATAACACTGCTCTAAAAGATAAAGAGGAATATGAAGTTTTAATAAATAGTTATCGAGATACAATTACTACTTTGAATGACCAAATTTCGCAATTAAATGGGCAAATTACTATTTTAAATAACAATATTCGAGATCAAAAAACTCAAATTAGTAAATTAGAGCAAGACAAAGTAACTTTGCAAGGAAATATAACCACACTTCAAGGAACTATTGCAAATAATAACGAAACTATTTCAAATAACAATACGACTATAACAAATCTTCAAAACCAAATCACCGAACTTACTAAAAGTGAAGAAGATAAAACTTTGGAAATAAAGACCTTAAACAATCAAATTGAAAGTTTACGAACGCTTAACCAACAATTACAAACTTCTAACGAAAGCAACTTAAATACAATAAAGATTTTAAATAATCAGATTGTGAGTTTAAACGAGCAAGTTGTTGAATTGACTAAACAAGTTCAAGGAAATTCCGGTGTTGTAAATTCTTTAAATGCAAAGATTTCGCAACTAGAAAAATCTATTGAATATTACGAAGATTATATTAAACAACTTGAAACCGGAGAACAAGTTGTAGCAACCTTTGAATTTGATGGAAGTGTCATTAGTGTTCAAATCCTTTCAAAAGGTGGAAAAGCATCTATTGTTGACCCTGTTTCAACAGAGTATATAATTTTCAATTATTGGACTGTTGACGGACAGAAAGTGAACTTAAATGAATATACACTTACTCAAAATACAAAGTTTATTGCAAATGTAACATACAAATACGATGTTAAATTTATGGTTGACAGTGAGCAATACAAAGAAACTCAAATTGTTGAAAAAGAACATTTTGCAAATCTTCCAGAAAATCCATCAAAAGACGACTTTGAATTTGATGGCTGGACAATAAATGGTGTTGATGTGGTTGATGTTTCAAGTTATAAAATTACAGGAAACACTGTCTTTATTGCAAAATTCACACAACTGTTTGATGTAACTTTTATGTATGAAAATGAAACGAAGTCAACTCAAAAAGTTCGTAGTGGTGAATGTGCACAAAATGTTGAGGTGGAAAACACAACTTATAAAGTATTTAATGGCTGGAAACTTAATGGTGTAATTGTTGATGTAACAAAACAACAAATTGTAGGCTCTGTAACCTTTATAGCAGACATTACCTATAAATTCGATGTTAAATTTATGGTTGATGGAAGTTTACACGATAGTCAAATTGTTGCTGAACATGGAAAAATTACTCCACCTGAAACTCCAACAAAACCGAAATATGTGTTTACAGGCTGGTCAGTAGATGGTGAAACTATCGTTGACCTTAACAGTTATGATGTAACAGAAGCTGTTACCTTCACTGCTCTGTTCAAATTAGATAAACTTGAAGTTAAATTTATGAGCAATGGAAGGGTTGTTGACACGCAAGCAGTTGACAAGAATAGTTATGCTTCAACTCCATCGTTTACAAGTGATACTTTCAAAGGTTGGAGTATTGACGGAGAATCAATTATTGATGTTGAAAGTTATCAAATAACAGAAGATACAACATTTATTGCTGTTCACGGAACTTACGAGCTTTTAAAAGAAGAAATGACCTATGCAAGTGGTAGTCAAGGAACTTCAAAAATCGAAGTTAGTGTTCAAGGATTAAAGGTTGGAGATAGATTTAAGATTAGCATAACAAATTTTGTTATCAAAGATGGCCGAGTCTTTGCTGGTGGAAGTCCAAACTATTGGGAAGGATATATTTATGTAGGCAGTGGTGGAAACTGTCCGGGAAATGATGCTTGGGCGAATAATGATGGTTATTCAAGTGGTGGCTGGATGAACGAATTAACATTAAATAGTGCCGAGCCATACACAATGACACTTGGTTATGTAAGTTATGGTGATTACAATGAAATTACTATAACCTTGAAATGTGAACAAGATGGAATTTTAACTATTGAATGGGCCGATGAAGCACAATTTTATATTAACGATATTTGGTTCTATTATGTCTATGTGTTGAGGTAAAAGTATGATTACAATTATTTTTGCTCCACCACGAACAGGCAAGACTTGTTTTATGACACATTGTCTAAATATGCTTGCTTTTGATAGAAATAGAAACCGAAGTATGACACGAGAAATTATGTTTAAAAACCAAAATGGTTTTAACTTGACTATACCTAGACATTGCGTTTCAAGTAATTATGATATTACCTTTCGCAAGTTTGGGTATAGTCCTCGGGCCTCCCGAGTTATAAATCCATTTAGACTAGGTTTTGCAAATGA
>CANRGF010000001.1 GCA_947630075.1 uncultured Clostridia bacterium | reverse complement strand
GCAAACGGCGTGGTTGATAAACACATACTTTTTGTCCCCAATATTCTCCTTGCAGATGTTCACCAATTCGTTGATAGATTTTCTTCTTGAAATCACTTTTTTAAACGCAACAAGTTTGCCATTCTCGTCCACTCTCAGCACAGGCTTTATTTTTAGCAGAGTGCCCAGCACGCCAGACACCTTACTAAGCCTACCACCACGCACTAAATATTTTAATGCTTCAACGGTGAAGAATGCACAGGCTTTGTCCCTAACGCCTTCTAGTGCAGAGAGAATTTCTTCTGTGGTTTTCCCCTCTTTGATTAAATCATTGGCATAGAGCACAACTAAGCCTTCGCCAGAAGCGGCATTTAACGAATCGAAGATGGTGATTTTGTTTTTATGGGTTTTGTTTAATTCTTCTGCCACTCTCTTTAATGTGTTTGAGCTTTCGCTTAATCCGGTGGAAAAGCCAATGTGCAAAATGTCTTCCCCTCGTTTTAGAAGGTTTTCAAAATACTCTTTGGCGCGATAGTCATTAATTTGATTTGTGGTTGGTTGAGCACCTTCGCGCATCATTTGATAAAATTTCTCAGGTGGAAGGTCGGGGCTCAAATCATCATACGTTACATCTTTCAAGTTAATTTGCATTGGAATCATGCTGATGCCAAGCTCGTCGTAATATTCTTTTGGCAAGTTGGCAGTGGAATCTGTGCTTAAAATCATAAATCTCTCCTTTTCAATTTAACCAATGTTTCCACATTCACTGTGTTTGGAAACATATCAAATGGAATAACTGTGTCTATTATATAATATTTTTTTAGATAACGCAAGTCTTTTGCTAGGGCAATAGGGCTGCAAGAAACATAAATTATTTCGTCAATTCCCACCACACTTTTGCAAAATTCGCCAAGACCTTTTTTTGGTGGGTCTATCACCAACACATCTGCCTTTGATTTTAAGATTGGAAATTCTTTGTTGAAATCTCCGTGAATGTTTTTTAAATTTGAAATGGCATTTTCCTTTTTTAGCCGTTCGCTTGTTTCGTGCGATGAGCGGTTGATTTCAATGCCATAAACCATTTTTGCTTTTTTTGCAAGAATGGCGGAAAGCAACCCTGAGCCACTAAACCCATTTATTATATTTTTGTTTTCTCCAATTAATTCTAACACTTTAAAGTAAATTTTGTTTTGCACATCTAAATTTGTTTGATGAAAGCCTAATAAGTCAAGGCAATATTTCACGCCAAAATTTTCAATGTTTATTTCGCTTATGCCACCAATGTGAAAAATGTTTTCGGTTAGCACCACAGAATCATTTCTTTTGTTTATAATCAAAAATAGCCCAATTTTTTTGAAATTTTTGCTTAAAATGGTGTAAAAATTAGAAATTTCAATTTTTTTTCGCGAAACAACTCCCACCAGCACCTGATTGCAAATATCTCTAAAAACAATATTTTTGATTTCACTATTTGGATTTGTTTTGAAATACTCGTTGGAAATTTTAATCAGTTTATTTATGTTTTCGCTCGCAATCTTGCACTCGTCCACATTCACTATGTTGTTCGAACTTTTTTTGAAAAACCCGATTAAAGAGCCCCTCACGGCAAGGCTGATTTTGTTTCTATAATTAAAAAATTTTTCGCTTGCCACTGTTGGCTCAGGTTGAACGGATATATCTGCAATTTTTTTAAGCGTCTTTTGCACCAAAAGTGCTTTGAACTTTAATTGCTCTTGAAAGTTGAAGTGTTGGATGTCGCACCCACCACATTCACCAAAATAAGGGCAGATAGGAGCGGAGCGATTAGGGCTTGCCTTAATGATGTGCTCTGCTCGTGCAAGGCAGTAGTTAGGGTGGTCTTTCTCTATTGATATGTCCACAACCTCGCCAACGAGAGAATTTGGCACTAGGGCAATTTTTCCATCAATCTTTGCCACGCCCTCGCCGTTTGAGCCATAATCAAAAATTTCAGTTCGCATATCTAATCACCTCTTTTAATCCGCCCCTAATTAGTTGCGCAACAAACGAAGCAAGTTCATCAATCGTGCACGAAATCAAACCTTTCAGCCAATCGGTGTAAACGCTAAGCGAGCCGCTCACTATCAGTTTTACAACTATCTTAAAGTTTTCAAGATTTGTGATGTATTTCATCACTTCAAAGTTGTTTGAAATCGACACGGAAATCGCCCGCTCAATCTGCTTCATGAACGGGTTGTTTTCCAAGCAAACAATTTGTTTGAAAAAGTCTAAATCCGCCATAATGATTTTGTTTAATTTGCTTAGCATGGCTTCGGGCGTTTTGCTTAAATCTGTCATTCTAAAATCTCCCTCCAATGCTTTGAGATTTTGAGATAGATATTCCGCTAAATAATTTTTCACTTCATCCAAATTTTTGAAGTGCAAATAAAAAGTGCCACGATTTACTTTTGCCTCGTTCACCACGTCGCATACGCTAAATTTTCTTTTTTGCTTGCAAAGGCTTAAATATGCCACAGAAATTCTTTTTTTGCTAGCCAATCCGTTTTTATATTCACGCTTTTCCATAACAAGTATTTTATAAAAGATAAACACATTTGTCAAGCACTGTTGATATTTTGGTCGAAATCCCCAAAAATTTTAAATATTCGTCAAATTAATTTGCCAAAATTGTTTTATTTGATATACTAATAATATAATGGAATAGAAAAAGGAGAATGTATGAGCAAGATTGCCCTTGTTGTGGATAATTCTGGCAGCCTAACGAAAGAGGAATATAAAAAGATTGGCATCACTAAGATGATTCCAATTTCATTTATCATCAATGGCGAGGAATATTATGAAGGCGAGAACATGACTTATGAAGATTTCTTCAAGTTTTTGGAAGATAAGAAAACGGAAATAAGCACATCTCAGCCTAGCATTGAAATGATTAAAGCCGAATGGAGAGAATTATTGAAAACTTATGATGAAATTGTGTATATCATTCTTTCAAGCGGGCTAAGTGAATCGTGCAACACAGCAATCAATGCCAGCCACGACCCTGAATTTGAAGGGCGCGTGTTCGTGCCAAATAATCAACGCGTTGCGTATATGAATAAAATGTCTTTTTATGAGGCTCGCCATCTTATCAACGCTGGTAAATCGGGCAGGGAAATTAAAGAATATCTTGAAAAGACCAAGAGTGAATGCGGAGTGTATATTGCCGTGAACACTCTTAAATATTTGAAGAAGGGCGGGCGAGTTACTCCTGCCGCTGCAGCAATAGGCACACTTTTAAACATTAAGCCAATTTTGCAAATTCATGGTGGCAAATTAGATGCTTTTGCCAAGGTGATGAGCATGAAGCAGGCGCGTGCAAAAATGATTGCTGCCACAAAGCGAGAAATAGAAGAGAGATTTCCAGAAGAAGCAAAGAAGGGAATAGTGTATATCGGCATGGCGCATAGCGAAGCCGACCTAAACGCCCCCGAACTTCAGGACTTTATTGCCGAAGTGAAAGCCGCTTTTGCAGATTTCCCATTCTTCACTTGCGACCCACTTCCTTTGTTTATAGATTGCCACACTGGTCCGGGCGCATTGGCGATGGGCTATTGTGTGGACAGGCTTGGAATTATGAACGAATTGTTTAAAAAATAAGAAAAGCGTTTTGCTTTCCTTTTTTTTCGTTTTTTGCTAAAATCTTTATATGAAGAGTTGTGAAATAGAAGTTAAAAAATCTCGCTTTGTTGCCTATGCTTTTGAGCTAAAAAATGTGGATGAAGTGAAAGCTAATTTAGAATTTTTAAGAAAACAGCACAAAAAAGCCAGTCATGTGTGCTATGCGTATGTTTGCAATATTAATGGCGTTAGCGAAAAATGCAGTGATGACGGCGAGCCGAGCGGCACGGCAGGTTATCCTATTTTAAATGTTATAAAAAAGAAAAATCTATCCAACATTTTGGTGGCGGTTGTGCGCTATTTTGGAGGAATAAAGTTAGGGGCTGGCGGGCTCACTCGTGCCTACACAAAAGCCGCTAGTGAAGTGTTAAATTAAAAAACCCGCTTCAGCGGGATTTTTAATTGTCATAATCTGGATTGTAAGCACTTTCAAACTCTTCGTCTTCAAATTCTTCATCATCAGCGTCTAAGATATATCCGTCTTCAAATTCGCTGCATTCCTCTTCTTCAAAGTCGTCATCGTCTTCAAAACTAATTTCATTTGCATAGGCGTTTATGCGCTCGCGAGAATAGTCATGCTCCTTATATTCCGCATATTTATCTTCTCTATCTTCACGCACGTCCATAATGAAGGTGTGCAGCAGATCTTTCACTTTTGGGTCGTCAGTGCGCTTTAAAAGGGTGTTTAATAACATCAACATATATTTATATGAGAGCATATTTGCCTCAATCTCAATCGGGTGAAGCAGATAAATGTCATCTAAATTTTGATTGGCAGATTTTGCAAGAATTTTGAATGTGTCGCGCGTGGCGGCAAGTTTGAAGTTTTCGTAAACTTCTTGCCTTTGGCGGAGATAATCTTCATATAAGGCTCTGTTAGTGATCACTTGAACAATATGCTGAAATTCATGCCCAGAAATTGTAACTTTATAGATATAGTGGTGCAAAACTCCATAGTCCCCTATATGTGCAGATGGTCTGCCGCCTATATTGCAATAAAGGCGGTTGTTGTGGCGGCCAAACTTCATGTCATCACGCAAAAAGTAAACATCAAATTTGTTTTGCCTTTCGCTATAATGCAAATAAGCTTCAAACTTGTCCGTTTTAAGCTTGTTTGGGAAGAAAATATTGATTGAATAATCGTTGCTATCTATGCCATTTTTCCTTAGAATAAACTCCAAAAACAGCATTAATAACTCTCTTGTTTCATCTGGAGAAATTTCATTATTCTTTGCCATAATTTCAAAATATTTATAGCATTTATTCAAAATTTCTTCGTCATTTAACTTGCTAATTCCATATATTTTGTTCATGCTCTCATTATAATACGAAATTCGACAAAGTCAATAATTTATTAAAAATTTATTTAAAAAAGTTAAATTGTTGCAAAATGATAAAATTTGGGTTATAATGAAATCATGAATATAAAACACTCTTTGGCGTCCCTAATAACAGAAAAAATTGAGGGAGAGGACTTTGAAAACCTAATTATTGAGAGCATTTCGCAAGATAAGGGAGATTATTGCTTGCCATGTTTTTCTTTTGCAAAAGCATTACACCAATCACCCCAACAAATTGCCGAGAAGATTAAATCAAGCATAAAGCCAAACTCGCTAATAGAGAAGTGCGAAATCGTGGGCGGATACTTAAATTTCTTTTTAAACAAAGCCGAGTTGAGTGCTGAAATTTTGGCAGAGTTTAAGCCTAAAAACTTAAAGTTAGACGAGGGCAAAGGCAAAGTGATATGCATAGATTATGGCAGCCCAAATTTGGCAAAATATTTGCATATTGGTCATCTTAAAACTATCATTATTGGCGAGAGTATGGCACGCCTTTTCGCCCAATTTGGATACACTGTGAAGAGACTAAACTATATCGGAGATTATGGCACACCATTTGGTAAAATGATTGGTGGAATGTTTAAATGGGGGAGTTTGGCAGATGTTAAAAAGCGGGGTAATGACGCATTGCAAGAATATTATGTCCGCTTTAATAAAGAGGAAGAGATTAATCCCGAACTAAGCCAATATGCACGCGATATTTTTAAGAAAATTGAATTGAAAGATAAAGAAATTTATCCGGTTTATGAAAAAATTATTGAAATTGGCTTAAAAGAAGCCAAAAAAATGTTTGACATTTTGGGCGTTAAGTTTGACGACTATCGTGGTGAGATGTATTATAATCAATTTGTGCCACGTACCATTAAAATGCTCGAAAAAAAGCATTTGCTAGTTGATAGCGAAGGCGCAAAAATCGTGGATTTATCCGCATTTGATTTAACTCCTTCTCTAATGCTTAAAAGTGATGGCACATCGCTTTACACCACGCGTGATATAGGTGCGGCAATAGAGCGCAAAAAAGAATATGATTTTGATAAACTTATTTATGTAACAGATGTGGCGCAAACGCTAAATTTCAAGCAATTATTTAAAATTTGCGAACTATTAGGCTTAGATTTTTATAAGGATATGGAGCATTTGGCTTATGGCAGATTTTCGCTCCCAGACGGCAAAATTAGTTCGCGCCGTGGCAAACAAGCCGTGCTTTCCGATTTGCTAGAATATTGCTTGGCAAAGGCAAAGGACATCATTAAAGATAGGCATTTTGAAATTGAAAAGCCAGATACGGTTGCCAAAAAAGTGGCTCGCGCCGTGATGAATTATTCTGTGTTACGCGTGGAGCGCATTAAAGATTGCGTGTTCGACACGGAAAAATCCTTCTCCTTTGACGGCGAAACTGCCCCTTATATGCAATACACATACACTCGCTTAGAGAGTGTGTTAAGAAAGTTTGAAACAAGCAAAATTTCCAAATCTAAGGCAAAATTAATCGCAAAAACTGCCGATTATTCTTGCTTTGATACAGACGCATTTGAAATTGTGAAATATATAAACGATTTCGTTTCCACAATGAGTTTAGCACTAAGCAAGCGCGATATTAGCATCATTGCAAAGCGCGTGATGGATATGTGCAAATCGTTTAATCATTTTTATGTAACAAACAAAATTCTAGACGGAAACTCACACACAACACTTGCCAAAATAGAGCTCGTGAAGGCGCTCAAAGAAACACTGAAAGTTGGCTTTAAAATTTTGTGCATTGACCCATTAAAAGAGATGTAAAAAGCGGGGTTGACCCGCTTTTTATAATAGTGATGAAATTTGGGAAGATGTTAGTTCAATATTGTTTGTTAGAGAATTTCTTAAAACTTTAAAACTGACTGTGGAATTTGGTCTTACTGAAATTAAATAGTCATCTAATTGATAAGCTTCGCGAATTTCGTGCTCATTGCCGTCAATCGTTATGCTTAAAATTTTATCTCCCACGCGGAAATCGTTTTGAAGCCTTATGTCGAGTGTGTCAATTATCACATCATAGATGCGGTCGCCCTGGCTGTTTGATTCAACGAAACTGTCTTCGAGCACCACGCCCAAATCGCTCATTGTGAAATGTTTGAGGGTGTAGGTGTTTGTTCCTTTTTCTGCATAATAGATTAAGTTGCTCACAACCTGACGAACATTGTCTATTGGAAGAGCAAAATTATAGTTGTCCGCATCCTTTGCTCCAGCATTTACAATTCCAACTAACTCACCATACACATTAAATAGCCCGCCGCCAGAATTGCCTTCGTAGATAGGGGTGTCCATTCTCAAAACGCGGTAGGTATAAACAACATCTCCACCAGACATTGAACTCTCATATAGAGTCACAGAGATATTTTCACTCACCACAGACACAATTCCCGAAGTGATGCTTATGCCCGCACCATCTGGGTTGCCGATTGCAAACAACTTTTCAGCCATAAAATATTTGCCCGCTAGTTTAACGGCGCTTGCATTTTTGTTTTTCGCTTTAACTTTTGAAGTGTCCACTTTAAGCACAGCAAGGTCATAATCCGCAGTTGCGCCCACACAAGTTGCGCTTATGCCATCAGTTAACGTTAGCATATTTTTGTCGCCATAAGTCCAAATTTTTATGTTTGAAAGAATTGGCAACGAACGCACTTGGCTGTTTGCCACAACGTGGAAATTTGTGATCACATAGCAGATGTTGCTCTCTTCATCTATTTTATAAATCACCCCCGCTCCAACTTGTGCGTGTGTGGAATCCAACATCGCAGCCACACTGACGATAGAATTTGTGGCAGAATAAATGCCGGAGTTGTCATTCTGCTCTTTGTTTAGATAATCCCTTAAAAACGAACTGAAATCGCCCGTGTAAAGATTATTGTTTATGCAATAGTTATATATATTTAAAAGGTCTAAATCTTTGCCGTCTTGCCCATCTTTGCCGTTCTCAACTGAAAAATTTGAAGTTTTGCCGTCTGAATAATAAACGGTGTAATACTCCACATCTCCATTTGAGCCTGTTTTTTCGATGCCGGTTACATACACTTTTTCTTGGCAGCCAGTGAAAATAAAGCAAAGAGGAAGCACTAATAATAGCAAAAGAAATCTAAATTTTTTCATATTCACCCCATTTAGAGAATTAAACTCTATTTATAATTTTATCATTTTTTAAATAATTTATCAATAATATTTTGTTAAATCGAAAAATAATTTGAAATTATTGCAAATTTGTGCTATTCTAAGTTGTGAGGACGCAATGGAAGAAAAGGTTGAGAATTTGCACGAAGGGCATAGGCAACGATTGAAAACCAAGGTGAAGAAAGGTGGGTTGAATGTTCTTGACGAACACGAAGTGTTGGAGTTGCTTTTGACCTACACAATCCCGAGGAAGGACACAAATCCGCTCGCACATCGCCTAATCATGGCTTATGGCGGGCTGTCAGGCGTGCTGCGTGCTAGTTATGAAGACTTAAAGAAATGTGAAGGGGTTGGAGATGAAACCGCCCTTTTTATCTCAATGCTTCCACAACTTTTTGAAAGGTTTATTGCCAATAATAAAAACATAGATTTTCTTAGAAACACTAAAGATTGCGTGAATTATTTTATCTCACATTTTAGTGTGAGCGACAAAGAGAAGCTGATTGTGGTTTGCTCAAACAACATGAATAGATTTGTGAAAAGTTTTGTCATTGCCGGCTATAGTGATGTGGAAATATTGTTTGACCTAAAAGAATTTGCAAATCAAATTATGGATAAGAGGGTGAGAAACATTGTGCTCTATCACACTCATCCGGCGGGCAGTGTTGAGCCTAGCATGCAGGATATAAAAACAACCGAAGAAATTTTGCAATTATGTTGTATGTTCAACATCAATTTGTGCGACCATTTGATTTTCAACGAGTTTAAACACTTTTCGTTCGGCACTTCCGGGCTTTTATATAATTTATACTCTAAAGTCAAAAATAAGTTTCCAAACAACAGAAACATCGAAAAAATGATGCAAAATATTGGATTTTTGCAAAAACCAGAAGAAAAATAGAGCAGTTGCTCTATTTTTTTGAAGAATTGGGGTTTAGGATTTCGTTATATTCACTAAAATTTTCATCCCAAATGGTTTTGTCTGTAGAATACTGCAAAGGCTTACCATAAGTTTTTTCATAACACTCTTTCCACAGCCTAAAATTTTCCAATTTCATATAATTTTCATTTTCTTTTGGAGGCAAATCAAATTTTGGATAGATAGGTGGCAGAATGTGGATTGTGTAATTGCCAAAATTTTGCCTTCCCTTTTCATCTATAGGCTCAGGCTTTTGCTCAATCGTGATGAACATAGGCACAACGGGCACATTGTTTATCACCGCATAGTGGAAAGCACCATTTTGAAGTGGGCGAGGGCGAGTGAACTCTCTCCACATGGCCTGCTCGGGATAGATTAATATCTTTTTGTTTTTCATTAAATAGTATTCAATGGCTTCATTGAATTTGCGCATAAGTTTTAGGCTGAACGATTTAGGCAAAGGAATAAAACCCGTGTTTCGTGCAATTTCACCCATCAAACCTTTCCAATTATTGTGCTCAGCACCAACAAACATAATATTGTCTTTCAATGCCTCTCGCACAGCAAAACTATCCACCTTGCTAATATGGTTACAGGTTACAATGGCGGCCTTCACGCCCGCAAGGTTTTCTCTGCCTTCAACTTTTAAGTTTGTGAGATTTTTATTGATAAGTTTTGAATAATAATTTAAAACTCGGTTGAAAAATTTGCTTTTTATCCACCACTTAAATCCTTTGCGGATATAAGGGAAGTTGTCATCAATTGGGATGAAACTTCCGGGCACAACTGTGTCTTGGTCGGTGGTGAATTTGCCTTCCTTTTCAAAGCCGGGCAACATATTTGAATATTTTTCAAATTCGTCTGGAATTTCTTTTAAAACATTATAGTCTAATTTTGGCATATTGTCTCCTAAAAACAATATAGCACAAAACTAAAAATTTTGCAAATGGTTTTTGATTTAAGCATAAGCAGGGTCGGTTGCTGCGCCAAAGCCAAAAAGTGGATTACCACTTGCGTTTTGCGAGCAAATCAACTTGATTAGTCTTTGAATGCGAGCATTTTCTTCCTTGTCGTTAGCCTCTTTGTTTGCAAGGGCAATAAGGTTGACAGTTTGTTCTGCTTTAACTGCTTTCATTGCAGCGTCTGTTTTAGATTTTATTTCCATAATTGCGTCAGATTAGCCGGATTTTTTTGCATATTCCCAGAAAACTTCTTCATAAGGCACATTGTCCTCTTGCCAAGGCTTTAAGTTTAAGTTGTAGTGAACAATGTTGATATCCTTCACATTCATGTTGTCATTCACAGGCATTTTATCCCAACTTAATGGGATGTTGGTTACATGGCCGTTGCAAATAACATTCAAATAATCTTGGTCTTGCGCAACGGTGAAAGTAACGCAAGAGATAAGTTTTATAAACATCTCTTCGAAGTTGATTTCCCTAAGTTTGCTCAAATTCATCACCAAAATGCCGGCGTTGAAATAGTTGCTAACCTTTGGCACGCCAACCCTATTGAGCACATAACCATGAAGTTCTTTCACAGAAGAAACAAATTCATCTGTGATTGCTCCCACATAGTTGTCGTTAAGTTCGGTGTTGTAAAGCTTGGAAATGTCGCCAAGCACAACAATGTCGCTATCCAAATATAGAGCCTTTGAATATTGTGGATATAGATTTGGAATGAATAGCCTATAATATGTGCTCTTAGAATAATAGTCCCTAGTGTGCAGGCGTGCGGAAATCTTTTCAACATAACTTGAAATGTCCACAAATTCAATGTTGAAATTGCCCACGCTATATTCTAGCGAAATGCGTTGCTGATTGACAGTGCTAATTGTGTTTGAATGAAGCACCTTAATTGCGTAGTGATAATTTTTGTTTGCATTCTTTTCTAACGATTCCAAAGTTACAGCCAAAAATGGAATGTAATTGTCATCACACGAAAAGAATATTGGAATTTCTCCCTTAATTAAATTAATTTTTTTCATAACTCCCCCTTAATTCTCCTTTTTTCTCAAATAAATTTTTTAAATAGATATATTCATACAAAATGTCATCAAACTGATAGTATTTAAACACTTTGTGCACCTTGCTCACATTCCATTGCTTTATGTTTGCAGTGTGAGGGTATGGCAACCAAAATAATCTTTTGCTGAAGTGCCTAACCACAGTGTGCTTATGGCAAAACTTTTGGTCGTTAAAACGCTGTGGCAACATCAACTTTTTTGTGGTTGAGCGATAAATTGCGTCTTGGTCGGCAAAAGTCATTTTCTTTGTCTTTATAAGGTTTCTAGCCTTTGTGAACAAACCCGTTTCCTTGCATTTCTTCATGTTGAAGAGCAGCACACCTGCATTTATATAGTTTGGATTAAGCAAGAATTTTCCATAATGGTCCCTCGCTGCTGCATATTCATAATTCGTTACATCTGTGCCGTAAAGCAGCATAATGTCGCGATTAAAGAGCAGGTCAATGTCCAGATAAAGCAGTTTGTCTGGCATGTCTGGCACCATATCAGCAAATAGTCTAAGCAATGTGTATGGTGAGCAGTAGGCTTGCTCGTTAGGGCAGTGAGCAAATTCTTTTTCGTAATATTTGCCCACATCCACTCTCACCACGCGGTTTTCAGCGTTGTAACCTTTGCTAACTCTATCCAAAAAGGCTGTTTGCTCGCTGGTGATTGGCGTGTATTCCGGCTTAACGCGCGAAATGTCCATTGTGAAAATATAGAAGGTAAATGGCTCTTTTGTTTCCGTTCGTTTTAGAACGGAAAGCATTGTGGTGAGAGCACCATCAAACACTTTTACATTTCCCGAAAATAAGATATTTATCATTCGTTCTCCTTGACATATTTAATTATTTCAAGATTGCTGCTTTGGCTGCGTTCAACCATTTTTTGATAAATTTGATTGCGTAAATCCTCTTGCTGCTCCTTTTGATTAAGGCTTTTGTTTGGATAAAACGGACCATCAATGTATGTTACGATTTGCAATTTGCCGTTTTTCCTCTTTTGATAAGTGTTTGTGAAGCAGAAACTTGGAGCGTTGAGCATAACGGGATATCTAAACGAAACCGAAGTGAAAGGCCTTATCTTTGTGAAGTATGGCCAAATGTGGGCTTCTGGGTAGATAACCACGGCTTGCTTTTCCTTTATCCTTTGCTCAATAGCAGAGAGGAAGTGCCTCATCGCTTTTAGGTTTGAAGGAAGGGGAATTGCACCAAATATGTGGATTAAACCGCCAATGCCTTTAATTGAAATGTTGTTTGGGTGCACGATTATATAAGCATATTTTTTGCCTGTAACCAAGCAGGGCATAAGCACATCACCAAACTGTTGAGTGTGGTTGCCATACACAAACACGCCGCTATCCTTAAACTTAGAAATTAACTTTTTGTTCACAATCTTATTGTGAAATTTGCATTTCCAATAAATGTGAGCCACGGGTTTTTCAAGCGTGTTGTATAGCAGATGGTGGAGCAGACGATAGGGTTTACTATTATTCACATATTTGAAATTTTCGTCAATCACCTTTGTTTTGCCCGAAAATTCAGTGAATTCGTCATTAAGCTCGTCATGATAATAGTAAACTTTTTGTTTATCGCTTCTCATTTCCGCCTCAACTTAAAGGTATTATATTATGAAATAAAGTGAAAAACAAGTTTGAACCGACAATTTTTTCTCTAAATCTTAGGGAAGTAAAATTAGACCTAACTCCACTAAAAATAGAGAATTGAATAAAACTCCACTGAAATTAGAGTTTTGTGCTTGGGGGAGGGGGTAAGCAAAATTTATAAAAATGAAATAGCTTCAAAAATTTTGCAAAAATTTGTCAAAAATGTTTGCCATAAAGGAATAAATAATATATAATATTAATATCTTTTTAAAAGGAGAGCTTATGAAAAATTTTATAAAATGGTTTGATGATGCACCTTGGTGGCTTAAATGCGTCCTTGCTTTGCCTATTGTGGACATTTTCACTTGGGCCATTTATCGTATCGTTAAAGGTGCCACAACCGGTAAGGTTTGGCTAATCATCGTTGGCATTTTGTGGATTATCCCATTCTTCTTCATCACATGGTTAGTAGACCTTATTTGCATACTTATATGCAAAGAGCCTAAATTGGCTTAACAAAAAAACCGCATTTAGCGGTTTTTTTTATTTTCTCTCTTCTTTTGATTTCTTTTTGTGGCCATTTAGATCCACATTTGGCTTCCAACTGGCTTCAATTAGGCGTGAATTATCGAAATAACTAACATTTGGGCAAACGGCGCGGTGGATAACTATGCCTCGCCCAGCTGAAATGAAGCCAACAATTTTGTCGCCATACATAGGGTGGCAGCAGTTTGCAAAGCGCATCAATATGTTGTTTAGCCCTTTCACGGCAATTAATTTCTCGCTTGGAGCGGCTAGGCGAACATTGTTTTCTGGGGTGGTGGCGCTTAGAGTTTCAGTTTTGATTTGCTTTTGATATAAACTAACTAATTTGTTCACAACCGCTTTGATAGGATAGGCGTTTGTGCTTAGGCTTGCGTAATGTTCGTCCGAATTGGTCAGATTATATTGTGGCAGCACTTCATCCAAATTTTTCTTTTCGGTGAGTTTTGCCACAGAATAACCTTTCTCCTTAATTGCGTTTTCTAGCATTGATTTGCCAAGACGAATATTTTCTTCCTTCATGTTTCGCTTAAAGAAAAGATTTATTTCTTTTTTTGCCCCTGCGGTTTTGCAGGTTTTAAGCCAATCGCGTGATGGGCCTTTTGAATTTGGGTTGGTGATAATCTCCACCACATCACCATTGTTTAGAAGGGTGGTGGTTGGCACCATTTTGCCATTCACCTTTGCGCCAACACATCGGTTGCCCACTTCACTATGTATGCAATAAGCGAAGTCAATCGGGGTGGATTGAGAAGGAAGATAAATCACCTTTCCCTTTGGCGTTTGCACGAAAATTTCGTTATTGTAAATGTCCTGATTAAGCGAATCGGCAAGTTCATCGATGCTCACATTTTCGCTTTCCATCATTAAGCGCAGGTAGCCTAGGCTGGCATCAAGTGTGTCGCGCTTGCGCCCTTTTTCTTTATAAAGCCAATGCGCTGCCACACCATATTCGGCATATTTGTTCATGTCCTCTGTCCTGATTTGAATTTCCACAGGAAACCCTTCAAATAAAACGGTGGTGTGCAATGATTGATAGCCGTTTGGCTTTGGCGTGGCAATATAGTCTTTAAATCTATTTTGAAGTGGCTCAACTTCGCAGTGAAGCCTGCCAAGCAGAGCGTAACACTCTGCCACTGTGCTAACTATAGCACGCACAGCAATAAGGTCATAAATATTATCAAATGAGTGGTCTTGCAACTTTTTATAAATGCTATAAATGTGTTTTTTCCTGCCATACACTCGCCCATTAATGCCTAATTCGTGCATACAATTATTCACAAGTGTTTTTAATCGTTCCACGATTGGCTCGCGGTGATGATAGCGGTTGTCCACTTCCGCTTGAATTTCTTCCTGCAATTTTGGATTTTCAATTTTAAAAGCTGCTTCTTCAAGCTCTGTTTTATATGCGCTCAAACCTAGGCGGGCGGCAAGCGGAGCATAAAGCGAAAAAATCACTCGGGCAAAGTCCTGCTTTTGCTCGTTTGTGAGATTTTCTAAATTTCTTGCGTCTGCCACAACAATGGCAATTTTCAGCATTATAGTGCGAATGTCTTTTGTGATTGCAAAAAACATTTTTCTCAAGTTCTCAGCCTCGCTATTTTGCTGCTCAAAATTTATATTGTCTAACTTAATTAGTGTCTCAACCATTTTCAAAGTTTCAGGAGAGCATTTAGATTGCAGATCATCTAAGCTGACATTTTTTGCACGCAAAGAGAAATATATGAGCCCAGAAAGCACGAAGTCATCTTTTAAGCCTATGTCTGCCATGATGGACAAAAAATCGTCCATTTTCTTTTTCTCTTTTCCGTTGAAGTTGTTTATTATTGCATTAATTTTTTCAGTCATAAAACTCCTCGAATATATTTTAGCATAAAATTTTAAATTTTCAAATCGATTATTAAGGTTAAAATGAGAAATTGGCAAAAGCAAAAAGTTCTATTTACTGCTCACGGATAATAGATTATTTTATGCATTATTTGAATAGTTTTGATGCCATAAAACAACTTAATTCATCTTCAAAAGGGTTAATGCCCAAAGAAGCGAGCGAAAGGCTTGCAAAGTTTGGCAAAAATGAATTAAAAAAAACGAAGAAACAATCGTTTATTAAGTGTTTTTTTAAGCAATTTTTAAACATTATGGTGGCAATTTTGCTTGTGTCGGCTGTGGTATCTCTTACAATCGCCATAGTGAACAAGGAATATGCCGACTTATTTGAAGGCTTTGTGATTTTGTTTATTGTGGTGGTGAATGCTCTTATTGGCGTCTTTCAAGAAAACAAGGCGCAGGCTTGCATTGATGACCTTGCAAAAAGCGAAAAAATGACTGTTAAAGTTGTGCGGGCAGGCAATCTTATTACTGTTGATAGCAAAGACATCGCCCCCGGCGACATTGTTGAAATGGAAGCGGGCAATGTGGTGGCGGCAGATGTTCGCCTGATTGATGCCAACAATTTTTCATGCGATGAAAGTAGCCTAACGGGTGAAAGTGTGCCCGTTGAAAAAAATGCTGATTTGGTTTTAAGCAAAAACACACCACTCGCAGAGCGCAAAAACATGGCATATTCTGGCAGCATGATAACGAGCGGAAAAGCACGCGGTGTGGTGGTGGCAACGGGTGCAGACTCAGAGCTTGGCAAAATTGCCAATCTGCTTTTCAATGCTCAAAAGCAGACCACACCACTTCAAAAATCGATTGAAAAAATTGGCAAGATAATCACTTGGTCAGTGGTTGCAATTTGCTTAGTGATTTTCATGATTGAGATGGTGGCAGGCAATGGATTTTTAAATCCGCTAATGACGGCAGTTGCGTTGGCTGTTGCTGCCATTCCAGAAAGTTTGCCAGCGGTGATAACAATAATTTTGGCGTTGGGCGTGCAGCAGTTGGCAAAAAGGAAATGTATTATTAAGCATTTGCACGCGGTGGAAACTCTTGGCAGTTGCGAAATTATTTGCACGGATAAAACAGGCACTCTCACTCGCAACAAAATGCAGGTGGTGAAAACTTTTTTCGATTGGCAATATGATTTAACTCAGGGCGACACATTTAACGAAATTTTAAAGTGCATGAAATTTTGCAACAATTCAAAATTAGAGAATGGCAAGGTGGTTGGAGAGCCAACCGAAAGTGCGCTCTTTGAATTTGCAAATCAATATTATTCTGGGCAAGAAATGAAGGTGCTGCATGAAATTCCTTTTAATTCAATTAGGAAGATGATGTCGGTTATCGTTAATGATGACGGAGTGAAATGTTTGGCAAAAGGTGCACCAGAAATTTTAATAAAAAAATGCAAATTTATAAAAATTAATGGCAAAATTGAGCAAATAACGGATGAAATCATTGAAAAAATAAAAAAAGTGAACGATGAAATGACTTCTAAGGCACTTCGAGTTATGGGCTTTTGCTCAAAAAAATTTGATGTGTTTAGCCCTAACGACGAGCCTGAAAGCGACATGGTGTTTTTAGGTTTGGCTGGCATGATAGACAATCCGCGCCCAGAGGTGAAATCCAGCATTGAAAAATGTTTTAAGGCAGGGTTAAAACCTGTGATGATAACGGGCGACCACAAAAAAACCGCTTTTGCCATTGCTAGCGAACTAGGAATTGCAAAATCGATAGACGAAGTGATTTCTGGGGAAGAAATTGATAGGCTAACCGATGCAGAACTTAAAAGAATTTGCACCAAATTCACAGTGTATGCTCGAGTAAGCCCAGAGCATAAGGTGAGAATTGTTAAAGCCTTCAAAAATTTACAAAAGGTTGTGGCAATGACGGGCGATGGAGTGAACGATGCTCCAAGCCTAAAAATTGCAGACATAGGCGTGGGCATGGGCAAATCGGGCAGTGATGTGGTTAAAAATGTGGCAGACTTAATTATCACGGATGACAACTTTTCTTCAATCATTGTGGCTGTTGAGGAAGGGAGAAAGGTATATTCAAACATTCAAAAGGCACTGCAATTTTTAATTTCAACAAATTGCGTGGAAGTGTTTGGAATGTTGCTTGCGCTTTTGTTCTTCCCGAATTTAACATTTTTATTGCCTGCACAAATGTTATTTATAAATCTGGTTACAGATAGCTTGCCTGCCTTTGCTCTTGGCATGGAAAAGGTGGAAAAGGAAGTGATGCAATCGCCACCGCGCAATAGTCGGGCGGGACTGTTTGGTGGCATAACGGGTGTGGCAATAATTTATCAGTCAATTTTGCAAACGCTGATTGTTATGGTTGTGTTTATTGTGGGAGTGAAATGTTATTCTCCTGCAGAGGCGAGCACTATGGTGTTTTTCACAATCATTTTCATGCAACTATTGCACAGTGTGAATTGCAAAACCAACAATTCAATTTTTGAAAAAAATTTGTTTGATAATAAAACATTCAACTTTTGCTTCATTCTCACGCTTGCAATAAATTTGGCAGTGGCAGTTGTTCCGCCGATGTATGCCTTGTTTGGTTTGGAATTTTTAAATTTCTCACAATGGCTGGTGGTGATAATTGCATCTGTTTTAATCGTGCCGACCTGCGAACTCTTCAAAGCAATTTTAAATAAAAATCCTTCAATCTATATAAAAAGGCATAAAATAAAAAAAGAGAAGGTGAGAGCAAAATAAGCACTTAAAATATAAAAAAATTGATAAAACGCACTATTTTTAATGTTTTTTAATAATTTTCTTGTTAATTTTCAATTTTGCATAAAATTTTAATTTTTGTTAAGAATACTCATAGGAGGACAAAATGAGCATTTTCAACAAAAAAGTATTGGCCATAATTGTTTATTACACACTTATTGCTTTGGCAATGGTTAGCGCAGGCTTTTTCGTCTATTGCTTAGTGGTTAAAGATGTGGCATTGTGGGCAAAAATCATCTATTATGTTTGGACGGGTTTTGTTGTTGGCAATTTGATTTTTGACATAATCTGCACCAACACTCACGAAGGCAAAACAATTTCTGGCTTTATTGTTTATGTGCTTAGTGTGTTGGCTGTTGTGATGGCATGCATATTATATGTGATTAATGCTGGCAGAACAGGGCTTGCCGTAGACTTCTTCAATTTATTCATTTCTGTTTCGCTAATTTCGCTCATGACCACAGGCTATATGATTGCTAGTTGGTGTGTGGGTGAAAGCATTGTTGAGCACGCAACGGCACAAAACGAAATGCAAGCAAAGCGCAAACAAGCAGAAAACAAATAATAAAAAAGGGCAATTAAATTGCTCTTTTTTAATTCGCTTTCCATTCTCGATTCGCTTTAAACCAATCTGTTTGTTGCAGTGTGGTTGGTGAATTGCTAAAGTTTTTTCGCAATTCTTCATTTGCTTTTGAAATGATTGTGATGTTGCCATTAAATGAAGTGAATTCGTCATTTTCATAGTCAACACATAGTGTGGTTACATAAATTTCACTCACCTCAAATTTGCTCATTCTATCGATAAATTCTTGTGCAGGGAATTGATTGGCTTCTGTGGTTGTGTATTCTGGGCTGCCGGCACAGCAGCAAATGCACACAATTTCAGGACGAATAACTTCTAGCAACACATCGTTAGAACTCGTGTTGCTGCCGTGATGCCCTGCTTTAAACACGTCCACCTTTGGCAAATCAGGGTTATTTTCCACCAAGCTTTGCTCGCCGTCCGCCTCCAAATCTCCGGTGAATAAAAAGTTGTGTGCACTCTCACCTGTGCCGTGCGTCAGCAAGCAACAAACAGAGTAATTGTTTTCTTTTTTAGCAGTTTGCTCATAATATTTTTGATATAAAATCTTTAAAGATAAGTTTTCTGCCAAATCAAATTGCTTTTGCGCCTTTTCGCCTTGTGCGTTTTCGCTTCCATTCCAGCATTCTAGTGCGGTGAAATGTTTTGCACCTTCTTCGATTTCCGCATTAAGTTCTCGATTAAAGTTTTTATAGGTTGCCGAGCTCTCTTTTTGATTGGTGTTTGCAAAAGTTATAATGGTTTGGCAACTATATAAATCAAAAATGCTATCCATTTTTTCGCTCGTGGCAAAGCCGGCATAATGGTCGGTGTGAGCGTGGGTGATTATCACAAATTCGAGCGTGTTGTCCGTAACATATTGATTGAGATAATTTGCAACAGTGCTGATGCTGTTGGTCTTTGAGCCACAGTCAATTAAAATGTCCACATCGCCATATTTTATGTATGTGCAATCGCCCGTGTATTTATTGCCAAGTTCAAGGAAGTGGACGGACAATTCATCATCTTTTAAGTCTAATTTTTGGTTGGAAACGCTTGAGTTTTCATAAGAATAAAACACTTCCTCGCCAATAGTTAATTCGTCCGTTTCAGGCAGAGTGAGATAACTAATTATGCCAAAGCCAACACACGCTCCCAAAATTAAGGCCAATAATAGGGCAAAGAAATTTATTCCGCGAGATTTAGTTTTTCTAGCCATTGTCTGCCTCCTTTATGTTGGAAATTGAAGATGCTTGCTGCTCGGTTTCTTCTAGATTGTCATCTTCACTTGGCTCAACAAAAGTGATAAGCCTAATCTTTTGAATTTTAAAAATTGTGCCATATTTAAAATTGTCCACAGTGTAAGCAATATAGAATGTGCCAACCTCATTTGAATAGTAGTTGCCATTTTCATCAACATCTAAATTCGTGGAAATCTTAACCTTTTTGCTATCGTCTTTATTAAATGCAATAACTCTAACTCCGCTATCTAAATATTTGTCATTCAAGGTTAGTGTGATTTCTTCTTCGCCAATAAGTTCAAAACAATCGTTGCGTGTTAGAAAATATGTAGGCCAAGCACCTACTCCAAGCCCAATTAATAGGGTTAAAAATAGTAAAATTAAGGTCTTTATAGGAGTGCGCTTTAATTCTTTATTAACCTTTTTGCCCGCCTTTTCGTCTATGTCAAAATCCAACTCAACTTTTTTGCTTTGCTTTGACGCCGTCTTTCTTGCTGGCATAAACACCTCCAATTCAATTTTATCACTTTTTAATATTAAATCAAAACAAAAAAAGTGAATAATAAAAACCCACGCTTAATTGCGTGGATTATTTAATATGCTTAATTAAGTTGTTTAAACGCTTTTTGCATTCAGTTTCGCCTAAGATTTTCATAATTGAATATAGTTCTGGGCTATTTTCCTTGCCTGTGATTGCCAAACGCACAAATTTTGAAGCATCGCTAACATTACCAGCGTAGGAAGAAGGGTTTTGCTTATAGGTCTTGTTATCAGCAAAATTGTGAAGAGAAGCAACTTGCTTAAGGTTTTCAAACCAAGCAGAGTTATCTGGCTGATATGTGTAATTTTTTGCATAATCTAGCAAAAATTCCACTAAATTTTGCTTTTGCACATTGCCCAATTCAAAATTGAATTTTGGCTTGAAGTTTGGCAGCACATAGTCATAAAGAGAGGTGATTTCGTCAAATTTTGTTATGTCCTTTCTTGGTCTATCGCCACCGCGGTCTATTGCAAAAATTTGAGTGAGCACATCTTTATTTTCGGCAATAGTTTTATAGTCCTTTTCGTTCCACTCTTTTGCCCATTCAAGAGCGGTGGAGTAAACTTCATTGGCTGTGTACTTTGAGATAATTGTTTTTGAAATGTCGTTTAATTTCAAGAAATCAAACATAGGGTTGGTTACACCAATTTTTTTGATGTCAAAAGGGAAATCGGTGTATGGCAGAGTTGGGTTTTGTTTGCGCCAAATTTCAAAATCACTATTTAATAAGTTTAATAGATATTCAATAACTGCGTTGATAGGGTAGCCCGAACGCAAGAAGAAGCGCACATCGGCAAAAGCGTCTTTTCTCTTGCTGATTTTTCGCTTGTTGCCCGTTTGCTCATCTAGCACGCAAATGTTTGGCGTATGCGCATATTTGAAAGGCTTAAAGCCAAATGCTTGAGCCAATTCAATGTGTACAGGCAGTGATTGAAACCACTCTTGCCCGCGAATGACAGTGGTTGTGCCCATAAGCGTGTCATCCACAATATGGGCAAAAGAATAAACCGGAATGCCGTTAGATTTTATGAGCACATCGTCTTTTGCGTTTTCGCGCAAATCTTTTTTGCCTTTGATTTGGTCAACGAATTCATGAGTTTTGTTTGCATCTCCGCTAGATTTTAAGCGCAAAGCAAACTTTTTGCCCGCTTTAAGGTTTGCTTCAATCTCTTTTAGTGAGAGATTTCTGCATGGGTCTTTAACCTCCAAATCTCCGCTTTCTTCAAGCTCCTCTTCGCGCTTTTGTAAAATTTCTTCTTTGTTTTCACTGCTAGCGCAGAAGCAAGGGAAAGCGTGCCCGCGTTTAACGAGTTCGTGGGCAAAGGATTGATAAATTTCCAGCCTTTTAGATTGAACATAAGGGCCATATTCACCCGTTTCTTTTTTTGCTCCGCAATAGCCTTCGTCCGGCTTTAAGCCAAAGCGCACTAGCATATCATAGGCAATTTCGCCCGCTTTGGCAACCTCTCGCTTATTGTCTGTGTCTTCAAGCCTGCAATAGAAAATTCCATCTGTTTTGTTTGCCAAAAGGCGATGAATAACCGCTTGATAGAGTTGCCCGATATGCAAAAATCCTGTTGGGCTAGGGGCAATTCGCGTTACTTCGCCCGAAGTTTTTCTTGATTTATATTTCTTTAAATAAAAAGAAGTATCCAAAGCGTTTGGATACAACATATCTGCTAAAATTTCGTTTTGTTTGCTAGTCATAAAATCTCCTAATAGATGATGTCAACAGCTTTTGAAAGTGCTGCGAAGAATTGGTCTGAGAGATAATAGTAATTGTCTATAATTTCCAAGCACGAAAGTTCATATTCGGTTGGGTTAGGTGCATCCAACACTGTTATATAGTCAATTTCGTGAGAAGCCTTATAATACATTTCAAAGTTGTTGTTTAGGCAGGTGGTAACATTATAAATTTCAATAGAAGCCCACAAAAACTGCTCTTTCATAACTGTGTCGCTGTTAATTGTTTCGGCTAAAGATTGGTCAAATTTGTGCTCGCCACCAATAGAATCTGCCTTAATGTGATAGGCGTCAAACGCCTCTCCCATGCTGCCAAAGGTTGGATTTTTCTCTTCACTTGGAGTTACGATTTTTTCTGTGATATCGCTCGAAGCGAGATTTCTTTGATAGTAAGTGTAACTTAAAAGGGACAACTCATAATCTATTTTACTTTGCAGATTTGCAAGCACTTCTTCTGCGTTGAAATCGGCAAGAGAAGTTTTTGAATAATCAAGATTGTAGTTTGGGCGCATATAGGTGAAGAAAATTTTAGACACGGTGTTGGTTAGCTCGTAACTTGCAAAATAAAGGTCATTATAACTATCCAACAGATATTTTAACGTTTGCAGATAAACGCCCTGCTGAATATCGCCCGTTACATTAAAATGAACTTGTGAAGCCAATTCATCCGTTTGCAAATCCACCTTTAATATTGCCACTTTGAAATCTTCCAATTTTTGCTGAAGTTCATCTCGCAAGGCTCGTTCCACATTATAGCCTTTTGACGAAATTGCATTCATGCTGCTTGAAATAAATTTGGTGGAGTTATAAAATATATCATTAAAATTTTCTACGTTGTTGAAAGGCTCAACTTGAAGCGCTTCAGTGAGATAGTGCTTCCCGTCTGCCTCATAAACATCATAATCAAACTCCAATCTATTTTCGTTTGTGTTGAAATAGATTGCCGAACATTCTTTGGCAATGTTTGCATAGTCTGTTTTAAACTGCTCAATTGCATAGCCGGTGTTTTTTTTGCAGGCAAATAGTCCAACGCTACCCACGCACAAGAAAATGCCTAAGATTAAACACAAAATTTTCTTTTTCATATTTAAACCCCATATATTTGCTTGAAATAGAAACCAACCACTTGCTCAAGCACGGAAGATGAAGCACTTCCTTTTTCTGCATTAGATTTCAAATTTTTTGCAAATTCATCTTTATTGCAAAGATTATATTTTTCAATGAAAATGTTTATATTGTGAGAAAAACTATTTTCACCAGCGTCAATGAAAGAATTATTGATTTTAAAACGTTCGTTTAGATAGTTCATATTGTCTTCATTTGTGCTGCTTATTCTCTTCAAATTTCCAACCGAAATAACTGATGAAAACATTGATTTGCAAGTGCGAGAATAAAGGTCTATCATGGTGAATTTCAAATCAACGGCAGTGTTCAATTCAAACACATCTAGCGAGGAACTAAATGCAAGCAAAAAGTTTGCATAGTCAATGAAATAATTTGCAAAATATTGATAAACCGAATCCGCTTCAGTGGAGAAAGCCATCTCAGGAAGGGCGGCAGTGGTTTTGTTTAGATATTCATCCATAGCGTCTAGCACGTTTTGCTTGCTGTCCATTAAAATGCCATAAAGTGGACGAATCTCTTTTTCGTTAAATTTCTTCTCTTTGGAAAGAATTAAATAGTTGTTTAAACTATCAAGTGCCGCATCCAAGTTTGCGTTTGTGGCGTCAATAAGTTCAAAACGATTGTCATCAATCAAGGTGTTTTGCTCTATGGCGGCTTGCACGTCGGTTAATTTGCCATTAAAACTTTCGTCATGCGAAAAGGCATATAAATTATCAAAATAATTGATTGGTGGGTTTAGGCGAGAATAAAAGAAATACACCGTCCCCCCAATAGATGCAACCAACACAATAACTATTAAAAGCACCTTTAAAAACTTTTTCATACAATCATTATAATAATTTGAAATTTTAAAGTCAATAAATAATTTA
The DNA here is from genome assembly GCA_947630075.1 of uncultured Clostridia bacterium. Classification (GTDB taxonomy): domain Bacteria; phylum Bacillota; class Clostridia; order Christensenellales; family UBA1242; genus Onthoplasma. The sequence continues at coordinate 30,903 of CANRGF010000001.1, read as the reverse complement.
TATTTAATTAAAATAAATTTGGACGGACTTTTTGTTTGTTTTTTTTGAAAATGTTGGTATAATAATTTTATGAAAAATGTGTTAATTAGCGGGGCAAGTGGTGGAATTGGCAGTGAAATTGCCCGAAAATTTGCAAGCCTAGGATATAGGCTATTGTTGATTTACAATAAAAATAAAAAAGGAATTGAAAAGTTGTGCACCGAGTTGGCTCAAATCACGGATGTGGCGGCTTATCAGTGCGACATCCGCCTTGAAACACAAGTTAAGCAGGTCGTTGCTGATGTGATAAAAAAATATAGGCGCATTGATTGCTTGGTGAATGCCGCAGGCGTGGCTCAGAGCAGGCTAATTCAAGATGTAACCGAAAGCGATTTTGATTTCGTTTTTGGCGTTAATGTGAAGGGGAGCGTGTTTTTAATAAAACATGTTGTGCCACACATGGTGAGTGAAAAGATGGGCAATATCATCAATATATCTTCAATGTGGGGAGAAGTTGGCGCGAGCATGGAGAGTGTGTATTCAGCAAGCAAGGGCGCAATAGATAGCCTAACCAAGAGCCTTGCAAAAGAACTTGCTCCTTCACACATTAGAGTGAATGCTGTTAGCCCCGGACTAATAGACACAAAGATGAACAAAGGATATTCAAAGGCAGATTTGGCAGAGATTATTTCGGCCACACCAATAAGCCGAATTGGCAAACCGAGCGATGTGGCAAATGTTGTGGAGTTTTTAGCTAGCGAAAGTGCTAGTTTTATAACCGGTCAAATTATAACAGTGGACGGCGGTCTCACATTATAAAAAACAAAAACGCAACAAAAAACGCATTTGTTGCGTTTTTTTAATCTTTATGAGTGAATAAATTTATAAATTTTGCGAATTTTAGGGTGATGCTATCTGCATGATTTATTGCAAAGCGTTTTGTGCTCGCCTTGCCAAATATTGTAAGCCCGGCAATTATGGCAGAGATGATAGAAGCAATTAAGATTTCTTGAAAATTCCCGCCAAAACTAATTTTTGCCAAAATGCTTGCGCCTGCCGCACCAGAGAGAATGCCACACACATCGCCTATCACATCCGCACAGATTGAACTTACTTTATCCGCATTTTTCACCAAAGATATTGCCTGCTTGGCACCTTTCACTTTTCTTGCTGCCATAGCGTTGAAATTTTCAATGCTTGCCGATGCCACGGCTAAACCGAGCATATCAAAAAATATACTTACAGCAATAAATATCACAATCACAATTATCGACACTGCAACAAATGCATTGCTTAAAACTAATTCGCTAATTAGTCCAAAGCTAAATGACAAAAAAATGGCGAGGACTAGCACTTTCACTGGCCACACCCAAGATTTTGGTTTGTTTGATTTTGGTTTATTTTCGTTTTTCATTTTCCCTTTTTTGGCAAAAAATTTTTCATTTTTGCAATTTTTCATTAAAATTTCATGAGATTTTGCAATTTTTTTTTGCTTTTTTAAATTTTTTATATTTTCGCCTAAGCGTTATTTTAAAAAAAACGAAGGCAACGCTTTGAGTAAACCTTGCGGCATAAGGTTCGGTTGGATTTCCCAATTTTGCACTTGCCCGTTACCAGTCAAGCGGTTTCCCTTTACGCAAAACTTGCACCGAATCGCCACTAAGACCACACTATAATCCCCAAAGCGCCGTCTGCGAACACAGCCTAGAAGATTTCCTTAACAACATCAACTATGCTTATCTTAATTTTGCGTTCAAAGTTTCAAGAGCATTGCAAGGGTTGTCGTGTACTTAAACTCACCTTGCCGTTTGGCTCTATCCCCATTTGACCACTCAAAGCAGGCTACACTGCACATAACTTTCGCCATATGCAGGTTCCTATCCCAAGCGATAATTTGGCAAACATCTAATAATGTTTAATAATTACCCACTTAGGTCTCCACGATGGGTGGGCTTGGGCCCATATGCCGTTATGAGCGACCCACCTATCTTAACTCCCAGCACCAGCCCCGGTTTGGGCAACCAAAGCCAGCACCACGAACTTCATAGTTTTGCCAGCGATGCTTATTTCGGCATCCTCGCATAGCCTAGTTGACTAGGATACTGCACCTCCGCTAGATTATTCCAACGAGGAATATCTATAACTATATATTATCACATTTTTTCGAAATTGTCAAGCAATGAATAATCAACGGAATAAAATGCGTATTTTCATATTTTTTGCCTATTAAAAAAATCAATCATAAAAAACTTTCTTATATCCTCGCTAAAATGTGTTTGTTGAATATGACGCAGAGAATAGCGCTTATTTGCACTATAATAATGGCGAAATCACCAATCTTAGAGTGTAGGTGCAGATAAAGAAGAGCAAGAGGTAATCATAGAAAAGGGTGTAACCTATATTGGCGGAAAGGAGTATTCTACAAAATAAAATAGAAGCTCGCTTTTGCGAGTTTTTTATGTTAAAAAAGCATTTTGTCGAAATATGTAAAATATTGTCAACGAGAATTTTGCGTAAATCAAAATATACCCGATGTTTATTCGTAAAATATAATTATGGAAGTTGGAAAAATTATAAGAGAATTGAGGAAAGATAAGGGGCTTACGCAAGGGCAGTTGGCAAAAATCATTTCTTCCACGCAGGATACGATTTCACTTTGGGAGTTGGGCAAAAGTTATCCAGATGTGATAAACTTAGTTAAACTTGCAAAATTTTTTAATGTGTCCACTGATTATTTGCTAGGTTTGAAAGAAATTTAGGAGAGTTGTTTAATTGGGCTTTTGCGGGTGCAAGCCCAATTTTTTTTATTGCAATTTTTAAAATTTTATGTTATACTAAAGAATATGAAAATGAAATTTAAAAATATTGAAACGGATAGATTAGTTTTGCGAAAGTTTGCATTAGAAGATTTGGAGGATTTTATTGAATTTCAATCCGACCCCACAATGTATAATTTTCAGCCATCGGGCATTAAAAACTCAAAAGAGGAATATATTGAATCGTTAAATAGATTTATTAGCCTATCTTTGGCCGAGCCATTAAAAGCCTTGCCGTTTGCGGTGGAATTTAAAGAAAATCATAAAGTTATTGGCAAAATAACTGTTAGCATTGTTGACGAAAAATCTTGCAGATTAAGTTGGGCAATCCATAAATATTATCGCGGAAAAGGCTTGGCTTTTGAGGCATGCCAAGCGGTCGTGGATTATTTAAAGAGTTGCGGTGTTGAAAATATTAATATCAACATTTGGAGAGGAAATGATGCCAGCATAAATTTGGCGTCCAAACTTGGCTTTAAATTGGTGTCGGTTGAAAAAGACGCTAGGCAAAAAGACGGAGTTGTTTTTGATAATTTGAATTTTTCATTATGATAATTAATTTACAAAAACAGCAAAATAATTAGGCTGAGCGCAATTAGATAAATTGAGAAAACAAATAGCCTATTTTTATTCACAATTTTAAGCATGATTTTGATAGACAATATGCCGAATATAAAAGAAGTTATCATCACTATGAAAATACCAAGCCAATTTATTGTGATTTGTGCACCAAATAAACCGATTGTTTCCCACACCGCACTCGCAATAATAATTGGAATGCTCATCAAAAAACTGAAATCTAGCACCTCTTTTTTCTCGCCACCAACAAGCAGTCCGCACACTAGCGTTGAGCCACTGCGCGAAATGCCAGGCAAAAGTGCAAGTCCCTGTGCCACTCCCATATAGAGTGCAGTTTTTTTGCTTATCGGTTTGTTTCCACCGCACTTAAAATCTGCAACGAGCAGCAACACGGCGGAAACTAAAAACCCCCAAATGAGCGAGCTCGTGGCAAAACTCTCTTCAAAAAATGAGTGGAAAAGCAGCACCATAATAATGGTTGGAATGGTGGCAAAAATTAAATTTAGATATGTGTTGCGGTCGGCATTCGGGCTTAATTTTCTGCGCTTTATAATGCTGCCCACATTTCGCCCAAACTGAGAGAAAAGCTCGCCTATTCGCTTGCGATAGCAAAAAATAACGGCAAATAATGTGCCAATATGTGCCACCACACTTATTAATAGCAGATTGTCTAGTTCAAAAAGCGAGCCAAACAGTACAATGTGCCCGCTAGACGAAATTGGCAAAAATTCAGTTATTCCTTGAATGAAGCCAATAAAAATATATTTAAAAATGTTCACGCTATATTATATTTTTAATAGTTGAAATTTAACACCAATCCATTTAATTAAAAACACTTGAAAATTTTTTTGTTTTGGTGTAAAATAAGGCTGTTGCATGAATTTAAAAGCAAGAATTGAAAGAAAATATAAAAAAGTTTGCAATATTAAAGAAACCAAACAAAACAATATTATGATGAATATCTAACAGAACGGAGATTAAAATGAAACTAGGCGTGGTGGGGCTACCCAATGTGGGCAAAAGCACCTTATTTAATGCAATCACAAAGGCTGGGGCAGAGAGCGCCAACTATCCTTTTTGCACGATAGAGCCAAATGTGGGTGTGGTTGATGTGGCAGATGAAAGGCTAGATAAATTGGCAGCACTTTATCACACAAATAAAATTATTCCAGCGCAGATTGAGTTTGTGGACATTGCCGGGCTAGTGAAGGGCGCAAGCGAAGGCGCAGGGCTTGGCAACAAGTTTTTAAGCCATATCAAAGAAGTTGATGCGATTGTGCATGTTGTGCGCGTTTTTAAAAATGACAAAATTATTCATGTTGATGGCAGTGTGGACCCAATTAGAGATATTCAAACAATCAATTTAGAGCTGATTTTGGCAGATATTGATAGCGCCACAAAAAGGCTAGACAAAATTAAAAAGCAGGTGCATGGCGGTGCGGCAGATTTGCAGACGCAAAAAGAATATGACCTATTAAATAAAATTCTCGACCTTTTAAAGAATGAAAAGCCAGCGCGCTTATTAAAGTGCGATGCGGAAGAGAAGAAGATTGTTGACGGATTTTTTCTAATCACCTCCAAGCCAATAATATATGTGGCAAACACGAGCGATGAATTAGACGAATTTCAACTTGAAGGCATCAAAAAAATTAAAGAGATTGCAGCGAGTGAAAACGCTGAAGTGATTTCGCTCTGTGCAAAGACTGAGGAAGAGTTAATCAATATGCCGGCAGAAGATAGAGAAATGTTTATGCAAGAGCTGGGCATAGACCACTCTGGGCTAGACAAATTGATTGTGGCAAGTTATCACTTATTGGGGTTAATCAGTTTTATCACGGCAGGCGAAAAAGAGGTCCACGCTTGGACAATCCGCCGTGGCACACTTGCTCCACAGGCAGCGGGCAAAATTCACACCGACTTTGAGCGTGGCTTTATCCGCGCAGATGTGGTGAAATATGCAGATTTAATCACTCTTGGTGACTATAATGCTTGCAAAGAGAAGGGCAAAATTATCTCGGCAGGCAAAGATTATGTGGTGCAAGATGGTGATATAATCGTGTTTAAATTTAATGTGTAGAGGTGAGTGTGAAAAAAGCAAAACAGCCAGAGTTTGATAAGGGCGAAAAAATTAGAGATTTGAAGATAGATAAAAGTTTGAATATGGGCATAATGGGTGTTTCACTCATTTTGTTGAACTGCTTTTTAACTTACTCTGCAATTATGCTTGCAATTTGGATTAATTTCTGGTTCGTTTGGGTGCTCGACTGTTTGATTGTGGCATTTTGTCTTTGTAAAAGCATTCACACATTTTTCCACACTAGCAAAACTTATAAATTTTCTTTATATTCAAATTGTGTGGCACTAAATTCTCTTTGGTTGGACAATATGGTGGTGCAATATAATCAAATAAAAAAAATAAAAATCCGCACCAGTTTTCCAGATAGAATTTTCAGGCACGGCACTTGCACTCTCACAATATTTTTAAATGATGAATTGAACAACAAAATTTCACTATATTTCCTAAAAGAAAACCCGCAAAAATTGATGTTGGAATTAATGGAACTCAGCAGGGCAACAGAAACAAAATAAAAAGGCAAAAAGCCTTTTTATTTTGTTTTTATCAATAGATAATTTTTCTTGCCCTTTTTAAATAGTTTGCCATCTTTGAGCTCTGCCTTTTTGAATTTCATAGTAGCATCTGCCACCACTTCGCCTTCGCACGAAATGCCATTTTGCTCAATCAAACGCCTTGCCTCACCCTTTGATGCCACAAATTTTGCTGCCACAAGCAAGTCTAAAAGCCCAATTTCACTTTCGTTCACAGTCAATTCAACGGTTGGAGCATTGGTTTTGTCAATTTGATTGGATGAAAAAAGATTTTTGCTCATGTTTTCTGCCTCAACTGCATCTTTTTCGCCTCGAATGAATTTTGTAATTTCAAAAGCCAGCCTTTTTTTGCTTGCCACAATGTCTTTTGCAATCATATCTTTCACCTCTTTCATAGGAAGGTCGGTGAATAGGGCAAACATCATCTCAACGCAAGCGTCTGGCGTTTGATAAATCCCCTGATAGAAATCGTAAGCGGAAATTTTGCTCTCGTCAATCCAAATTGCACCCTTTTCCGTTTTGCCCATTTTCTTGCCTTCTGGAGTGAGCAAGAGTGGGTGAGTTACGCCTATCATTGTGCGATTTTTCCCATCCAAGAAATTCATTTTCCTGCCTAGTTCTGCACCTGCCACAATGTTGCCCCACTGGTCAGCGCCACCATATTGCACATTGCAGCCATATTTTTTGTTTAGATATAAGAAATCATAAGCTTGCATTAGCATATAGCCCATTTCAAAGAATGTTAACCCGCCTTCTGCCATGCGATTTGCGTAAATTTCGTTTGTTATCATCTTGTTCACATTAAAATGCACGCCCACATCGCGCATGAAATTCACATAGTCGTATCCATTATACCAATCTGCGTTATTGACTATTATGGCAGGATTGTCGCCATCAAAACGCAAAAACTTGGAATATCCCTTTTTTATTCCTTCAATGTTTTTTTCTAGTTGTTGCTTAGAAAGCATTGGGCGCATATCCGTTTTCCCGCTAGGGTCGCCAATCTGAGCGGTTGCTCCACCAACTAGCACAATAACTTTATGCCCAGCCTGCTGAAATCTTCTTAAAATTGTGCATGGCACGCAATGCCCAATGTGCAAACTATCTGCTGTTGGATCTGTGCCGCTATAAACGGTTATTTTGCCACCATTTAATAGTTTTTTAAGCGCTTCTTCGTCCGTGGACTGATAAATTAAATTTCTCTCTTTAAGCGTTTCAAATAATCCCATATTCCTACCTATTAATCCAAAGTGTTGTTATCCAACCTTGAATCATTTTGCCTTCAATAATAAATTTGCTCACAAATTTGTTTGTTAAATTATAAATCAATTTCACAAAGAATGTGTTTTCTTGAATGAGCGGAGTGATCGTTCTGTTCACAAATGGAAGTAACGACAAAACCACAACCACCAAACTTAGCATGAATATCACCGCTGCCACTCTAAGCACGGCAAACACTGCTCCCAAAATTTTGTCCAGCCCGCCAAGGACCACAGTCTTTGAAATTTTATCAAAAATCTTAGATAATAGAGCCACAACAATTCTCAGCACGATAAACACCAGCACGCCAGCGATAATCACCATAACAATGCTTCCAATGCCGTTTCCCACCACATTAGCCATAGTGTCTGTGCTGTTTAAATCGAATTTCGAGCTGCCAACCACCACTTTAATTAATTGCGATAAGATTTTGTTTGTGCCCTCTGGAATTGCTAAAATAAACTCAGCCTTATCGGCAAAACCAAACTCGTTTATTGGCTTTGTGAAATAGTTGCCCTGCTTTGCAAAATTCTTTGCTAAGTTTCTGCCAATGAGCCCGGCAAAATCGTGAATGCCGTTTAAGAGTTTTGCCACATATTTTGCCAAGAAAATCGCAATCAAAATGCAAACAAACCAACTAAAGAACCCAAGGATTGTTTTTAAAAACCCTTTTCTAAAGCCTAGAATGCCTGCAATGACGATGACGCATAGAACCACTATATCCAAAATCAATCCAATGGTTGTCAACATAAAAACTCCTTTCTCAATTTTAACATAAGCAAAAATTTTTGTAAACTCATTTTCAACGCTTTATGAAAAACTAAAAATTTGCGAATTTTGACTTATTTTAATAAAAGCTAAATATTCGTAAAATATCCTTAAAATAGTTGAAATTATTTGTTAATAATTTTAATATGTGTTATAATAAACAAATATGAGGTGAATATGGAAAAACAAAAAAATAACATCTGGAAGTCGATAGTATTCTACCTATTAATTTTCCTATTAATAGGTTTAATAATATTTTGGGCAACTTCAAATAGCAGGTCGGCAACTCGCATTTCCTACACTGAATTTCAACAGTTGGTGAATGAAGATAAGGTGGAAGAAATTGATGTGTATGGCTACACAATCCGCATAAGGCTAGCCGGCAGCGATGTGAAGGGTGAAGATTTTCCAAACAAGATGGATGCTTATTGCACATTTATGAGCACCACAAGTTTAGAGGAGTTTATCACCACACACAATGCAAAATTTGTGCAGGCGTCAGACCCTGAAACTCTAGAAGAAATTAAAGAGAAATATTGGGATAAAGATAGCGAAGGGAATTACACACACGTTAAATCGGGCATTGGATATGTGAATGCAAACTATCAGTATGAGCAAGAGAGTTGGCTTTCTAGCATAATGCCTTATTTGAGTGTTGGACTTATCATTATTATTGGAATCTTCCTATTCAAAGCAATGGCAGGCAACAAAAACGGCTTTGGCTTTGGCAAATCTAAGGCAAGGTTGGTTGTTTCATCTAATGTTAAGTTTAGCGATGTGGCAGGTGCAGACGAAGAAAAGCAAGAGTTGAAAGAAATTGTTGAATTCTTAAAAAATCCAGCAAGGTTCACCGAGTTGGGAGCAAGAATTCCTAAGGGTGTTTTGTTGGTCGGGCCTCCGGGCACGGGTAAAACACTGCTTGCAAAAGCCGTTGCAGGCGAAAGCAAAGTGCCATTCTTCAGTATTTCGGGCAGCGATTTCGTTGAATTATATGTGGGCGTTGGTGCAAGCCGCGTGAGAGATTTGTTTGAAAGCGCAAAGGCAAGTGCCCCTTGCATAGTGTTTATTGATGAAATAGACGCTGTTGGTAGGCAACGCGGAGCCGGTCTTGGTGGCGGAAATGATGAGCGAGAGCAAACTCTTAATCAGTTGCTTGTTGAGATGGATGGCTTTGAAACCAATAGCGGAATAATTGTGTTGGCAGCAACCAACAGGGCAGACATTCTAGACCCAGCACTCACCCGTCCGGGCAGATTTGATAGGCAGGTTTATGTTCATTTGCCAGATGTTAAGGGCAGAGAAGAAATCATCAAAGTTCACGCTAAAAATAAGCCAATGAGCGAGGATGTGGACTTTAAGCGTATTGCAAGGCTCACAAGCGGACTTGCAGGTGCGGACATTGAAAATATCTTAAACGAAGCCGCTTTGCTAGCCGCACGTGATGGCAGATATAAAATCACGATGGTGGATATCCAAGAGGGTCTAAATAAAGTGCTTATGGGCCCTAAGAAGGTTTCCCGTATTATCACTGAGCAAGATAGGAAAATCACGGCAATCCATGAGGCTGGGCACGCAATTGTGGCACAAACCCTGCCAAATTGCGACAATGTGCAAGAAATATCAATTATCCCTCGTGGCAACGCTGGGGGTTACACACTCACCTTCGATGAGAAGGACCGCACTCACATGACCAAGCAAAAATTGTTGGACACAATCACCATGATGTTGGGCGGAAGGTCGGCAGAAGAAGTTATGCTTGAGGACATCACCACAGGTGCGTCTAACGACATTGAGCGTGCCACATCAGTTGCTCGCAAAATGGTGGCAGAATGGGGCATGAGCGAGAAGTTTGGACTTATTAGTTTTGGTGAAGGTGGCGAAATTTTCGTTGGCAGAGATTATCAACGCCAAGTGCCATATAGTCAAGAACTTGCAAAAGAAATTGATGCAGAAGTGAGAACTATTGTGGATAGTGCTCACGCTCGCGCAAGAAAAATTATTGAAAGCAAAAAAGATGTGATTGAGCGCGTGCAACAGATTTTGATTGACAAAGAAACAATCTATAAAGAAGAATTTGAAATGCTCTATAATGGCTCAACCGTTGAAGAAGTGGAGAAAGCAATCGATAAAAAAGAGCAAGAAAAGAGAGAATATCAAGAAAAGGCAAAAAATGAGGCGATTGAAGAACGCAAACTGAGAGACATAAAATTAAGAATTGAAACAGCCGAAGCATACGCCAGAGCGGGAGTGATTTCTAAGCAGGTGTATGAAAACATCAAACTAGAAGCGGAAAAAGAAATGGAGAAGTTTAGGCAGCAATCCCAAACCGCACAGGCAGAGAATGCTGAGCCTAGTGAGAAGCAGGAAGAAAAGGACGAAGGAAAGCCAGAAGAAAAAGATAAGGTCAAGGCCGAAAAGCCTAAAACGAAAAAAGAGAGCGACAAAAAATAGTTGATTTAATTTTCGCAATATGTTAAAATAATAAAACAAAATTGCAATCTAGGAGGAAATAATGGCAAAAAAAATAATAGCCACAATCAGTTTGGTTTTAATTGGCTTATTAATTGTGGCAACAATCGTTATGGCAAATGTCAAAGTTGATTATAGTGTTAGGTGCAACGCACCAGATGATATCATTGTTGTAACGCCTTCTGGCTCAATGCCAGACCCTTCAACTGAGCAAGAGCAAGAAATTGTTAAGTTGATTTCAAATGCAAGCAAGAGAAGCAGCCTATCTGCCTTGTTTGACGGAGCACTATTCGATAAAGCAAGGATTGAAGATGTGAATAGCTCTAATGCCAGCCGAACTACTATTGTTAAAAAATCTAATTGCTATTATGTGCAATATGTTTATAACGAGGCTCAAGTTTTGAAATATGGCAAGGAAGATTATAAAGACGCAAATGGTTCATTATATTATTATAAGAGATTATGGTTTGAAGTTTCTGCATCAAACGAAGAGGAAGTTACAGTTTATATCGTGCCATGGTTTGACACAGACGGCGTTAATAAAAATCCAAAGAGTGATAACTACACTAAAGTTTATAAAGTTTCAGCCGATTTAACTGCCCTTTATGATTATCTTAAAACGCTATAAAAAAAGCCACCAATTTGGTGGTTTTTTATTTTTTGCCTTTTAAATTTTTTATGTAACTAACAATATCGCCAACACATTTCATTTTTGCAGCATCCTCATCTGGCAGGGAAATGCCAAACTCGTCTTCAAAAGCCATAATGAGCTCAACCACATCAAGGCTATCTGCACCCAAATCTTCCACAAGGTTGGTTTTTAAAGTTATTTGCTCTTTTTTCTTCCCTAATTTTTCTGCTATCAAGGAGATAATTTTTTCTTCCATATTCCCTCCAATTATATTCTAGTAAATTTGCATGATTTTGTAAAGTAAAATTTGGGTTTTTCATATTAATTTTCTTTAAAAATCCTTTTAAAACATTAAAATAAGCAAAAAATGTGCAAATTTTTTAAAATTCAAAATATTTGAAAGATGCTAATATTGATTTATGCAGATTATAAAGGAAAACTTTTTTCAAAATTTAAAATCAATCATTCAAGAAAGAGCAAGATTTCAAAAGGTGTTTTTGCTTTATGATGATAGCGTGCCAAGTTTTGAAATTTCAAAACTCTATTATGAAATTAAAGGCGACTGCGTGTTCAACCAAGCAAACTTGCTAGACTTTGACGCAAACGAACTAAATAATGGATATAGGCTAATAATATTTTTTTGTTCGGCCGCATCATTTTTAAAAAAGAATTTTTCGTGTGAAGACTATGTGAAAATTTTTATTCCCACGAGCAATCAAATTCTGCCATTTTTTGTGAGTGAAAAAAATCAATTAGTTGAAGATGGCTATGTTTTTTTGAAAAATAATGCTATAGATGTGGGCATATTATTTAGCGTCTATTTCAATAAATTTTTTAATTATCTAAACGATGTTTGCCTAAATCGAGAAAGTGCAATTTCTTTTGATTTTGATTTAAAAAATATTAACCAACATAGTCTTCTTAATTTGCTTAATGATAATTTATTTTTTGCAGATTTTCGCATCTTGAAAAAAATGAATATCAGTATAGAGCTTTTGCCTATTGTGGACTATTTATTATTGACGGCGTTTAAACTTTTAATTTGTGCAATTAAAGAAAAAAGTGCCACTATGGTGGATATTTATAAGGCTTTTAAAGAAGATTATTCAAGCATAGATAGATTTTATATGCTCATGTTTAACGATGTGTTTTTTGAAACGATAAAATATAATTTTATATCTTTAAAAAACTTGCTTGATTTAACCATTGAAAAGTTAAGCCCTATTATTAATATGTTGGAAATTAGTGGCGATGATATTTGCGAAGTGCAAGATAAGTTAAGGGAGTTTTGCAAAGAAGAAGCGGGAATTTTCGGCTATTTATATTTATTTAACATTTTCGGCAGATGAAATGTTTATTTGTTAAAATTTGGTCATATAATTAAGATATGAAAAAATTTTTTATAGTTATATTGTTGCTTAGCATAATTGCAGCAGGAGCAAAAATAGAAAAGCGGTTTAGTTTGCTTAATTATTTTAGCGGGGAATATTATTCATATTCCACTTCGCGCATAAACCAAAATAGTGAGTTTTCTGGCACACTCTTTATCAATAACTGCCAAATAAAAAACGACCTTGCGGGAGAGTGTATGGTGGTGAAAAATCTGGAAATAGGAAATGCGTTAAATTCACTGAAAGCAAGAGTGATAAAAACCGAATATGATGCAAACGCAACAATTATCTACGCCTATTCTCCACTCATTAAATGTCAGGCGAGAGCGGACGGGCACAATCTTGAATTTGTTGATTTAGATGAGTATGCAATAGTTGGCTGGCCAAATATTTTAATAAGTTTTTAAATTTTTGAATAAAGAGAGCAAAATTGTCAATTATTGCACTAGGAGGCAATAAATGAACAAAACAAACTCTCAACCACAAAAGAAAAGAACGCTGTACACTTGCATTTATGCGTTAATCATCGGCCTAGTTATCCTTGCTTGTGCGATAATCATTGCCGCAATCTCCACACAAAGGGGGAAAACCAATCAAGAGATTGGCGGGAGCGAAGATTTGGTTGAAGTGTCCGGGTCAAGTTATGTTGTGCCAATGTTTGGGGCAACCGTTTGCAAGGACTATTCTTCCACAAAACTTCAATTCAATAATTCGCTAAAACAATGGGAAATTCACAAGGCAGTAGATTTCTTAGTTGGGGAAGATGCAAATGTGGCAGCAATTCACAACGGCACTGTTAGCAAAGTGTATAAAAATCACCTTGAAGGCACAGTTATCGTGATATCGCACTCTAACGGACTAGAATCAATATATAAATCACTCAGCGAAAATGTGAAAGTTAAAGTTGGAGATGTGGTTTCAGCGGGGCAGCTGATTGGCACGGCATCGGATAGCATGGCAGAAGAACAAGCAATGGGAGCGCACCTTCATCTTGAAATTCACTTAAACGGAGACCCGGTTGACCCAAACAATTATTTATCGCTAGGCAACAAATAAAAAAACTCACTTTTAGTGAGTTTTTTTTAAATCGAAGTGGAAGTGGCTTTAATCCTATCTGTGTATTTTGTAACCTTATAAATTTCTTTTGCCTTATTTGCCAAATCTTCTTGATAACTTGAATATTGAGAATTAGAAGTGTAGCCATTAGAAGAAGATGGATAAACCATATCAAACAACACATCAAATAAAGTTTTGCCTCTAAGTTCGGCAACAGGGTTAGGGTATAATTTGTTCAAGTTTAATAAACCCTGAGCGTCTGTTGATTTATTGTCGGTTTGCATATACACACCATTAAGTGAAGCATAAGGCACATCGTTTGAATAGACAGGACCTACATAGTAAACAATGTGGATGCCATAACTAGTGATGCAGAAGTCTGCCACTGCTGAACCCTCGGTTAGCACGCTCATAGGACCAGCATTGGAATTCATTAATTTGATTGCTTCATCTGTGAATGCTTTTTGCATGCTGCTGTGAGAAGAGAAGGTTTCGCCGTTGCTCTCATCGTAATCTCCCACCACATAAGGAGCACCAGAAGTGAGAGTTGCAGTGTCTTGCGTGTAGTTAAACATAAACTTCACAAATTCTTCAAGGTTAGGCTTTGCCATAAGGTCTTTATATTGCTGGCTATTCAACACATCTCTAAGAGTTAAATCTTTACCTTGCTCGTTTTTGCTTGTTTCAATGCCATATTCATTGCGCTTAGTAACTTTAATGTCTAGCAATTTGCTCACGAAGTCGTCATCATCAGCGTTATTAAATTTATATGTGCTTTCGTTATATCCGCCAAGAGCAGCTTTATCTTCATCACTGAATTGGAACAAAGCGTGAAGGAAATATCCATAATTAGCCACATCTTTGCCATTTGGGTGATAGAACACTTGCTCAACGTCAGTGTTTGTGCTGATAATGTCTGTATTATAACTATTCAAATGCCCGTCTGCATACTTTTGAACATTGTATGAATAAACATCTTTAAATGCGTCAATAAGTGCGTCCACTGATAGATTGTCTGGGTCGCTCAAATAAACATTTTCCACATTTGTGAGATAACCATTTTTAAGCTCGTCCTCATACATTCTTTCAATGAGCCTATAAATTAGATCGTTAGTGGTTTTGCTATAAGGCTTGCCGTTTTTATCTCTCAAATAATATTCATTGTCTATCAGTTGGGCACATAGTCTCTTGATTGTGTAAGCATAAATTAGGTTTGCATTGTCGCCATCCGACTCTTCAAGATTTGTGATTAAATGGCCCTTTTCGTTGCCAATTTCAAAGTATTTTTTCTGGATTTCTTTCACAATGTCGCTCGAAGCAGGATTTTCTAAGAATTTATCATCAATAAGTTTTTCAAAATTTGCCTTTTCTGGCGTCTTTTCATAATAAATTTTATAACTAACAGTTTGCTTTTCTCCAGCCGTGGTGGTAACTTTTCTTAAGGTTGCACGAGGGGTGTAAGTGTAGTCTGCAAGTTTATAAATTGTGCTGCTCTCATTAGTGGAGCTTTCCTCATCACTCTCTGTTTTATCGCTAAGTTTATAAACTTTTCTAGCTTCGCTGATGTATGTGCTTAGTTGGCTATCAAGCGAAGAGAAAATGTCCTCCACCATGCTGTTTACCTGATAAGGGGTTGGCTTGTATGGGTTTGCTCCGCCACCATTAGGCTTGAAATTAACCGCATATTGGTAGATGGCTTCCCTGTTAATTAACATGTCTAGCGTGTTATTTAAAGCGTCTGCCTCATCTTCGGTGGAACTATAGTAATTTTGATTGTATGAAGGGTTGGAATAAGCATTTAAAAGCTCATATCTAGTGATTTCTTCATCACCAACAGTTGCCAAAACTTCGTTGTAGTATTTAACTCTATTAACCGAAAAACCCGCGCAGCCGGATAGGGCGCAAGTTAAAATCAATAAAAAACAAATAATTAATGCTGATAATTTTTTCACGATATCACTCCAATATAATATTTGACTATTATAGCGTATTTTATAAGAAATTGCAAGAGATTTGAGCGCTTTAGCCCAAAAACTCAATTAAATAGTTCATGGCTGTTAGTGCGCTAAACTCATGCATATCTAGGCTAATTGTTGGCAAGCCGGCGTTCACCAGCCTAAAATGCTTGAAATTGCTTAGTTTTTTAATCAGAGCCTGAGTGTCCACATCTGCATAGAAAACAATAGATCCGCTATATTTATTTATGCTTATCTGCTTAACGCTCTTGCTTATGCCCAACGCTTTTATTAGGGCGATGTTTGCAAGGTTATAAATCTCTCTTGGCAGTTTTCCATACACTTTAATTAGGTCGGCAATAGCATCTTTTGCAGAAGTTTTGTCCGTTATATTTGCCATTTTTGCCACAATTTTTAGCCTTTCACCCTCGTCCTCAACGAAAGAATAAGGAATTTTTGTTGGCACGGCAATGTCTATCTTAATTTCGCGCTCGGTGAGCACCTTTTCACCTGAAAGACGGCGCAGAGTGTCATTTAATAATTTTTGATACATATCATAGCCAATCTTAATCAAGTGTCCGTGCTGCACTTTGCCTAAAATTTCGCCCGCACCCCTAATTTGCAAATCTCGCATGGCAATCTTAAAGCCGCTGCCAAGTTCTGTGTTTTCAGCAATCGCTTGCAGCCTTGATGACGCTTCTTCGCTGAGTGCTTTATCTTTTTTGTAGGTAAAATAAGCATACGCTTGCTCGCCGTTGCGCCCAACTCTTCCTCTCAACTGATACATCTGCCCAAGCCCCATGTGGTCGCTGTCAATAACAATCAAAGTGTTGGCTTTTGGCAAGTCCACTCCGTTCTCGATTAGGGTGGTGGACACAAACACATTTGTTTCGTGGTCATACAGCCGTTTGATGGCATTTTCAAGAGCCAAACCCGTCATTCTCCCGTGCGCCACATCGAATTTGGCATTTTCATTGTTCACCTTGTCTTGCAAGCGTGCTGCAAAGGCATAAATCTTTTCGATGTTGTTAAACACAACCAACACTTGCCCGCCACGATTTATTTCTTCATTAATTGCGTTTGCCACCACATCTTCGTCGTATGCCAACACATAAGTTTTAATTGG
This sequence comes from uncultured Clostridia bacterium, assembly GCA_947630075.1. Lineage (GTDB taxonomy): Bacteria > Bacillota > Clostridia > Christensenellales > UBA1242 > Onthoplasma. Next base: position 14,266 of record CANRGF010000001.1, on the reverse strand, counting down.
AAGGCGGTTTGTTGGCGGAGTGTTTATTATGCTTATATCACGAATATTCATAAGCGACATACTCAAGGTGCGCGGGATAGGGGTGGCGGATAGAGTGAGCACATCAACATTGTTTTTCATCTGTTTAATCTGCTCTTTTGCCTTAACTCCAAAACGCTGCTCTTCATCCAAAATTAGCAGTCCCAAGTCTTTAAATTTCACATCTTCACTCAAAAGACGGTGCGTGCCACATATAACATTGATTTTCCCACTTTTTAGATCTTCCACAATCTTTTTTTGCTCTTTAGCTGACCTAAACCTATTCAGCATTTCAACAGCAACGCCAAAATTTTCAGTGCGCTTTTTTGCCGTTTCATAGTGTTGCATTGAAAGGATTGTGGTTGGGGCAAGGATTGCCACTTGTTTGCCATCTTCCACCGCCTTAAACATTGCGCGCATTGCCACTTCTGTTTTGCCAAACCCAACATCTCCACAAATCAGCCTATCCATCACTTTGCCAGAAATCATATCTTTTTTAACATCGCTAATGGCTTGAAGTTGGTCTGCCGTTTCGCTATATTCAAACGCATTTTCAAATTCAAGATAAAGATAGTCGTCTTCGCTAAATTTGAAGCCCTTGCTCGCTTTGCGCTTGGCATAGAGTTCTATCAACTCTTTGCTCATCTCTTCAATCGCTTTGGCAGCCTTAATTTTTTGCATTTCAAATTCTTTGCCACCAAGTTTGTTTAATTTCACATTTGCGTCATCTGCCATGTAAAGAGTGAGCACATCGGCATTTTCGCATGGCACATAAAGAGTGTCGCCTTTTAGATAGGTTAGTTTGAAAAACTCTTTTTCCACGCCTTGCACATTTAAACTAACCACACCTTCACACTTGCCAATGCCGTGCACATTGTGCACCACATATTCGCCCGCCTTTGGCAGATATTTCACTTGAGATTTTTTTTGTGTCTTTGTTTCTTTTTTGTGAGCAAAGTTTGATGCGCCGATGTAGTATTTATCTTCGTCTTTAAAACAAATATTATATGGAATGTTTAAATCTGTTAAGATAATTCCTTTTGAGTTTTTATTGGTTGAATAATTGATGTTGAGTTTTGAAAAAATATCTTTTATTGTGGCAATGGTGTTTTGGTTGGATAGGCACAAATAAATTTTTTTATCTTCCACCAATTCATTTTTTAAAGCGTCAAGGTTATTTAGATAATTTGAAAAGTGTTTTGTTTGAAAATCTATTTGAATTGGAGTAGATGATAATTTGTGTTTTAATTCAATTGTGTTTATATCAAAATTTTCAAAAAAGATTAAATTATTGCCATAATTTTTTAAAATTTCATCAAAATTTATATATTTTTCACTAAATTTATAAAAATTTTCCACCTTTTTTGATTTAAACACATTTTCAATTCGTTCATTAATCGAAGTTAAAAGTTTGTTTGTTTTGCTTTCCACTTCCAAACAATTTGAAATTGCGATTGGCACATTTAAGTTGAAAGCATTTATAACACTGTTTGAAAAAAGTAAAAATTCTAGCGGCACATTTTCGTCCCGCTCAACTAAGCCAATCAAATCAAAAAACAAATTATTTTCATTTTGAAGAGAGGATAATTTTTTGATGATGGCGGGTTTATCTAAAAACATTGTTAGACTGTTTGGCGCAATTTTAACGCTTTCCAACTCATCTAATTTTTCAAATGTTAGCGCATCGAAATTGTTTATTTTTTCAACCAAGGTGTCAAAGAAATCAAAGCGGGTGGGGTGCGGACTAATTGTGTTGAAGATGTCTAAAATATCGCCCCTTCTTGCAAACTCGCCACGAGATGTTACGCTGTCCACTTTTTTATAACCAATTTGGGCAAGTGATTTTTCAAGGTCTTCAATTTTATAATCTCCACCTTTTTTTATTTCGAAAACCTTGGACTTAAAAACATCAAAATCTAATAAGGACATAAAGAAAAATTCGGGAGTGGTTAAAACGATTGTGTTGAAATAACATAGATGAAAAAGAGCATTTATTAAATCATATTTATTGTCTTCACTTTGAAATTTTGAAAGTGTGAAGGGTTTGTCGAAATCGTCAATAATCACGCAATCTTTATTGAGAGCGTCAAGTTGAGATTTCATGTTTCTTGCTTCAACAATGTTTGGGAAAATTGCAACGGCAGATTTTATTTTTGATAAAACAGCACCACTCTCTCCAAAACCTATATTGTGGCAGAAAATTGGGGCAGAACCTGCCTTTGCTAAATCGTTATATCTTGGCATAATTCACCGCTTATAAACTTTTCAATCAAATCGCACGCGTGCTCTCTTGATAGAGCAAGGATTTCTTGGCTTGGCTGGTCTATCACGCTGAGCACATAATCTCTTAAATCCATTGAAGCATCTCGCCCAATGCCCACGCGCAAACGAGGAGTGCTGCCCACCTTTGCCACAATATCTCTCAAGCCATTGTGCGTGCCTGCTGAGCCGGACAGACGAAAACGCACCCTACCTTTTGGCTGGTCTATATCGTCAAGAACAATCAAAATGTCTTCCAACTTTGCTTTATAATATTTTTTTAATTCTGCCACACTATCACCGCTTAAATTCATGTATGTTTGCGGTTTGGCAAGCACAAAATCATCTGCAACGGCAATTTCAGCCTTGCACTTTTTTGTGCTAAATTTTAAGTGTTTTTGTTGTGCAAAAAAATCCACAACGCTGAAACCAACATTATGATATGTGTTTTTATATTTTCCATCTGGATTGCCCAGTCCAACTATTATTTTCATAGTTATATTATAACATATAAATTCAAATTTTCAACACATTAATTGGGTTTTTGTGGCTAATTAGGTCAAAATGTTTAAAGTGCATATAATAAATTAAGAGAAAATTTCAATAAAATTTTAATTTACGCTTGACAACTAAAAATTTTAAGATATAATAAATAAATCAATTAACAAAGGAGAAACCATGGAAAGTTCAAAAAAATTAATCAAGAAGAAAACTGAAATTTTCAGCGAGGAAAAGCGCGAAGCAGCAGGCATTTTGGCTGGTTATGACCACAAATCCATTGAAAAGTTTGGCATTTTGCTAAATGATAGGGGATTTTTGATTGAAGCTGCAGGCAAAACTCAAAAACCACGCCTTTGCAAAAATTATTTTTATCAGTATATTCACAAATATCTTAAATCAGATAGAGCGTTCAACTATCAATTTTTGGAAGCTGTTTATAAGGCTTTTGGCAAAGCGGACGCTTCTTATGTGGCAGAGATGTGCGGCTTTGAAGAGTTGTTAAATCAAATGATTGCAGACCTAGACCATGCCAAATTGGCAGCAAGCCCATCTGGTCAAATTATAGGCGACATTGATTATGGCACCAAGAAATCGGCTAAAAAGCCTGCTGCTAAAACTAAAAAATCAAAAGCAAATAAAGTTACTGCAGGAATTTAACGAGCTTAGGCTCGTTTTTTTATTGCATAATTAAAAAAAGCGGGGCAATCCGCTTTTTTTCTTACAACACTAAATTTTATCTAGCTCTTCAGTTATCTTTGCCTTGTTGATATGTTGGCCGATAAACACAAGTTTTATCATTCTATCGCCATAGGTTTCGTCCCAATCGTGGCGGAATTTTTCATCGTTTAAAAGCAGTTGCTCAATTTGATATTTTGGCAGAGTGGCATACCACGGACCATTCTCGCTAAGCATTCTTTGCCTTCCCGCTTGCTCGTAAATATAACTCATGTTTTTATCGTTGGTGAAATAAACCAAACCCTTTGTGCGGATTATCTGCTTGCCGTAGTCATTATTTGCCCAATTTTCAAATTTTAGTCTGTCAAACGGACGCCTGCGATAGTAAACAAATGTGCCAATGCCATATTCTTCCGTTTCACCGCCTTCGTGGTCGTGGTGGTGATGATGGTGGTGATTGTGTTCGTGATGCTCGCTCTCGTCATCATCTTCATCTTCGTCCTCATCTTCATCATGGTCATCATCGTCAATGTCTTTGTCAATTTCCTGGAACCAGCCAGCAGAAGTGAGCACATTTTCCATGTCAAATAAGTTGGTGTCTAAAATCTCGCTTAGGTCCACATTAGAATAGTCCGCTTCAATCAACTTGGCTTTTGGTTGAAGGCTCTTGATTATGCGTTTCACACGCTTTAATTCATCTGCACTAACATCGCTCACTTTGTTCATGATTAATATGTCGCAAAATTCAATCTGTTGGATAACAAGATTTTCGATGTCGTCTTCTTCAATATCCTTTTTCAAAAGTTCATCGCCACAGCCAAATTCTTGCACCATGCGCAGTGTGTCCACAACGCTAACAATGGCATCAAGTTTGCAGAAAATTGGCATTCCTTGCTTTTTAAAGCTGTCAGTTAAAAAATTGATTGTTTGCGCAATAGGAATGGGCTCGCAAATGCCACTCGCTTCAATAATGATGTGGTCAAATCTCTTTTGCTTGATGATTTCGTGCAACTGCTCAATTAAATCTTTTCTTAGCGTGCAGCAAATGCATCCGTTTTGAAGGGCAACCAGGCTTTCTTCTTTTTTGTTTACAATTCCGCCTTTTTCAATTAGGTCGGCATCAATATTCACTTCGCCAATATCGTTCACTATAACAGCCACCTTATAACCCTTAGTGTTTGCCAAGATGTGGTTTAAAAGCGTGGTTTTGCCACTGCCAAGATAACCCGTTACAAGTGTGATAGGAATAGTTTTAAACTCTTTCATAATATCTCCTTTAAATCTCGTATAATTATATCACATTTTTTCACATTTCAACGATTTTTTTAAAAATATTTTAGAAATATTTATATAATGATCACTAAATTATCAAAACCCGACATTAAAAGACTTAAATTGAACATTTTTGCTTATCAAAAAAAATAAATCTGTGTTATAATGATTAAAAATAAGGGGGTCCTTTTGGGATACATTATAACCAAGAAATATTATTCAAAAGATGATAATTTGTTTCATGTGATAAAGAACAATGCAGATTTAGGCTGTTTTGCAGATAAGATTGAATCAACATACAAAACATTTGATGAATTTTACTTAGCTGTTAAGAAAAATTTGAACGGTGCGAATTTGATTGAATATGATTTTAGAGATTGCAATCCCAAAGATTACAACCTAAAAAATGCACTTTTATCGTCTAGGACAATGATAAAAATAGGCACTTATGATGCGGCATTTTATGAAGCATTTTGTAAAGACTTGCCTTTGGCAAAATTTACACCATCAAATTCTTTAGAACTTATTGCTCCAAGAAGATTGTCTCAAGATGACCTAGAGAATGATAATGATTTTTTAATATTTTACATAAGCGATTTGCATTTAAATCATAAATTATTTTTAGAGTTTAAAGAATCTGTTAATAAGAATGAGATAATTGAATATCTAAGAGATATTGTAAAATCGCTTAAATCTAGCATACTTCATTGGAGTAGTGATAAAAATATATTGTTTGTGGGGGATGTTTCATTCAACTTTGAAATTTTAAAAATGTTTTTCAAACTATATAACGAAGAATATTTCTTTGCAAAAACTTTTTTTGTATTAGGAAATCATGAATTGTGGGATGAATCTTTAAATGAAAAGTGTAAAACAATAGATGAAATTGTGGCCGAATATAGAAAATTTTTTAATGCAAATGGAATCATCTTGTTAGAAAACCAATTATACTTTCCCAATAATGAAAAACATCTATATAAATCTCAAATTTTATCGGAAAAAGAAATTTTAAAATTAAGCAAAGAAACATTAGAAAATTTTGTAATTGAAAGCATAACAAATGTTTTAAATTCGCCAAAATACATTGACACTTTAATAAACAATCTAATGAAATTACAAGAACATTCAACAGAAATAAATTTAACATTGAAAACGCTGTTGAATGAGCAAAAAGAAGCGAAAACGATTTTAAACAACATTATGAAAGCGATAGAAAGCGGAATCATAAACAAAACAACAAATCAACGAATGAAAGAGTTAGAAACGCAAATAGAAGAATTGGAAAAATTGATATTGATTGAAAAGAATAAAACAAATGTAAAGTTAACTAAACAAGAAATTAAAGAATATTACATACAAGCAATAAAGCTTGAACCCAAAATGCTTATAGATTACGCAATTAAAGAAATTAAAGCATTTGATGACGAAATTGAAATCACATTCAACAGTCCATTGAAAAGTCCTGATAATCATCAGGGCTTTTTTCTTTTCAGTTTTACAAAAAATTTACATAGCAAAAATCTTAAAAAAAATAACATACTTGTAAAATTCTTTGCATAGTGGCTATTTATTCCATGGTGAACTTGACAAGAGAACTCTGGAATGGTTTTATCCCTATAAATAAGGCAAAGAAGAAGTATTATGCTGTCTCCTTTGCCTTTTGTGATATTATTTTTCATTCCATCTCTTGTCAAGCACCTTTCACGGCATAAACCGCCACTATAAAGATGGTATATAAGCTTAAAACATTTGATTTTATTTTACATTTTATATAAAATTAATTATTAAGAGGTGATATATGAAACTTACAAAATTGCAAAACGAAACTTTATTATTTTGTAAAAAACAAATTGATGAAGCAAGAAAACAGGTAGTCAATATAAAAAATGCAAAGAAAAAAGATTTGAAAGCGATTCAAACTATTATAGATGCTCAAAATGGCATAGTTTTTTCTCCTGGAGGTAATTGCACAATTAAAACATTAAAACGATTAGAAGAATTGGGATTGCTGGAGATTTTAGAGGATAATTCTGGAATAGGTACAGGATTTGGAGCATTCCCTTCAAAAGTCAGAATTTTAAATTATTAATATTATTTTTGTTAATAAATAATAAAAAACCTAAATTGTGGTTCAATTTAGGTTTAGAGTGGTTGCGGGGATTGGATTTGAACCAATGACCTCTGGGTTATGAGCCCAGCGAGCTGCCGTGCTGCTCCACCCCGCGATGTTTTTAGCTTGCTTTTTTATAATAACATATTATATGCGTTTTGTCAATAGATTTGTGTTAAAAATTGCGAATTTATAAAATTTTCACAGAATTCAAAATTCGTCATAAAATGAGTTTATATCACAAATTTGCAATAAAATTTTTCATTGATTTCTTCTATTGGAGTTATATAATGAATTTTTGTTTTGTAAATTATAACATTTAACGAATGTTGGAGGTTAATATGAAAGGCAATTTAGTTTATACATATAAATCTTTAAAAATTGAAGATGACGCAAGCGGGCTCAAAACAATTTATGGACTTAAAGGGAAAGATATTATTAGCGAGATCATCCCAGATGCTGTTGAATTTATCAATCGCGAGTGCAGGCGAGGTGCATTTTTAAAAGACTTAAATGGTGTTGATTTTTTTGTTCGCCCAAACGAGAGCGTTTTAGATTTGGTTGAAAAGTGGAAATACGAACATTTTAGAGTGAGCGGTTTGGAATTTTAATTTGCACAGTGTGAGCGTAATTTTAGAAAAATTTTTAAAAATGCAAAAAAATTGAGTTTTTTATTGATTTTTTATGTTAATTTTTAAATTTTTTTAATTTTTTTGATAACCCGCATAAAAAAGGCCAGCATTTGCTAGCCTTTAATTTTAAAACAAATCATCATCGTCATCATCATCGTCAGTATTGTCATTTTTGCCCAAAAGTGAATTTCTTTGCTTGATGTCGTAATAAACTTTGGCTTCGTCAAGCAATCTCTTTTGAGAGTATGTTCTGCTAACAGATGTTAGGTCATAGCATTTGTTTTTGTAAGCGTAAGTCATTGTGGTTTTCAATGCTGCGTTTGGTGTGAATGATTTGATTGCAACCTTTCCTTCATCACGGAAGGTTGGCAACTGCTCAGGGTAGGCAATAGGAATTGATAGCGTTTGAGTGTTATAGGTTTTGCTTTCTTTGCCGTCTGGGCCAACGCTTCGCTGCTCGTTTTCTTGCACAACTGTTTTCTTGCCTAGTAGTTCGCTAAATTCTTTGTTTGTGGTTGTGTCCTCAGATGCGATATACACTTGAATAGGGCAGTTATCTTTAATAATCTTGCCTTCGTCTTGACCATACACCTGATAAAGTTGGCTGTAAGATTGCACGCAAAGTTCGAAGAATATGCCACGGCTTCTGCCGACCGTCATAATTGAACCCCATTCTGGAAATTTTGGCATGTTACCAAACTCGTCTAGCATAAAGTAAACATTTCGTTTTAAATGCCCGCCAAGGCTTTGCGCTTTCTCAACCAATCTCTTATATAGCTGAGTTACAAACAGAATTGCAAGTGGATAACGCGTTCTCACTTCATCTGGAATGATGAGGAAAATTGCGGTTGGCTTTTCGTCTAGATTAACGAAGTCTATTTCCGTTTTTTCTGTTAGGAAACTTATGCCCGTGTCGCTAAACAAAACCATTTTGTTAGACACAAAGCCCATATAGTTTTTAGTGGTTGTGTCTGCGTTCTGCAAAGCGGTGGTGGCAAGGTCTGCCACTTTGGAAAACTTATCTCTATAATTAAACAAATAGTTTTTAAGAGTGGCATAAGTGTCTCGCCCAGAGTCGGTTATATTACAAATTTTTGCCACATTATAGAAATTGTATCTATCACGGGTCATGCCCAATTCTGGAATGCGGCTATCTTCAAGCATGGCGATAATCACCGCTTTGATTAGGTTTTGCGCCGTCTTTTCCCAAGTTGGGTCTTTACCTGATTCGATTGGGGCAAGGGTGGTGCAAGTGTCGTTGATAGAGTCAAATGCCTTATCTTCAAGTTCTTTTTTGAGGATGGTGATGTCGTTTTCCATCACTTCCTTGTCTGCATACGCTTTTCCGTCAAATTCAAACCAAACTTGACTATTAAAATCAAATTGGCGTTGCAACATCACATTGTAATTGCGCGGATTATCTCCCGCTGGGTGGACTTTCACTTCCTTTTCCAAATTAAAACTGCGGGTGTACATATCATAAGGGTAGGTCAGTGGGTTCCACTGCACAGACGCAAATGGTGTGCGTAGATCAAGCACTTTCACTTCGTACCCTTCCGACTTAAACTTGTTTGAGCATAGGCTATAAAGTTCGCCTTTTGGGTCGGTAACAACAAACGAAGGTTTGGCAGCGGTCATGCTCATAAGTTGCAGTGAAGGCACAACAAATCGCTGTGTTTTACCAGATGAGGTTGTTCCCACCACGAGCGTGTGAATTGGCTGCACGAAGTTGATTTCTGTGGTGTTCCCTTTCATCTCTGCTCTAACCAAAATGCCGTCTTTTTTGCAAGAACGCAGTGTGGCAAGAGTGTTTGGGTTGAAGTCCTTATTTTTCTTAATATCTTCATCTGTCAAGAAGTCGCGGCTGAAATATTGCTTTGTGTCCTTTCCCTTTTCATCTTTAACCTTATCCACTGCTTTTTTTGTTTTTTTAGCATTTTTTCCGTCAATAAGCTTCATAAGGTCGAACACTAGCAACAATCCTTCCGCCACAAACACAAACATAAATGGGATGCCTTGCTTGATATGCTCAATGTTAAAGCCAAAATATCCATCCTCTTTATATGTGATAGCAAACACAGTAATCACGAAGATTAATATGGCACTAATCACATATTTAAGGCCAACTTTGAGAAAATGTTTCATAATCACTCCTTTTTAAAAGTAAACAAAAACTAAATTAATAATTTAAGCCAAAAACTCGCGGGGGCAGTTAAAAAATAACATTTATATTAAAGTATAAATACATTATAGAAACATTAATCAAATTTGTCAAATGCTTTTCAAATTTTTTTGCATGTCGAGATAAAGCGCACAAAATTGCCAAACAACTTGCATAAAAATCATAATATTTGCGAAAATAAAGTTGACAACGAGCAAATTTATCACAAATTAATCAGAAAATATGAGAGTGAGATGTGTGCAGTTTTTTAGCGAAAAACTGTCAGTTGTTATGCAAAAAGGCGAAGCCAAAGCAATGCGGTTTTCTCATAAAAAAGAGCTAAATAAAAAAATTAAAAATATTTGTAAAATTTGTGAGAAAAGGCAAAGCTAATGCAATGCAGTTTCCGCAAAAAAAGCAGCAAATAAAAAATTTTAAAAATTTTGTAAAATTTGTGCGAAAACAGTTGATTTTAAAATTTTAACTTGTTATCATTAATTTATAAATAGGCGCAAAAATAAGTGTGCGCCGCTTTAAAGGGGGGAAATTATGAGCAGTTTATTAGCATCACAATTCAACACCGGTTATGGTTGGTTAGACACATTGCTTAGTGCAGTTATTAACCTTATCAACCCAATTTTAATCGTTGTGAGTGTTGCAGGCATTATTTATGCAATTTGGGTCGGCATCAAATTCGTTAAGGCTGACGAAAAGCAAGAAAGAGAAGAGGCAAAGTCCAAGTTGATTATGGTCATCGTTGGTATCGTTGTCGTTGTCTTGCTCGTTGCTTTGTTCTACTTCTTGGCATACAACATCGAAGACATTATTCGTCAATCACAAATCGTTGGCGACACGAATAGTAGTGAAGATGAAGGCGTTATTGGTGGCATAAATCTTGTGAAGAATTTTGTTAGATTTCTAAGATAGGAGGAATCATGAAAAAAAGATTATTCTCTCTTGTTTTAACAGCAATTTTATGTTGTTCTGCAATTTTCGTTTTAGCTGCGTGCGGCGAAGCCCCTAAGTTGACTTGTAACACAGGCATGACGGAGGACACTGCTTGGAATTATCAGCAAAAAACATCTGAAGAGTGGGATAACATGACAGACAAGGAGAGAGAGGACTTTATCGTTCTTGGTTCTGCAGGCGCTGAGTTTACATTAGGAGATGAAACGGGCATGTCTTTGGCAGATATGCTTGCCAAAAATGGTGTGCTTAGCGGTTTCTCGCCAACCACAAAAGGTACGCATAGCATGAGAGTGTCTTATGGTGGGCAAAGTTGCGTAATCTATTATAAGGTTGCTTAATAAGGCTAAAATTAAAAGGGCGTGTTGCCCTTTTTTCTTGCAAAAAAGAATGAAAATTTGCAATTCTTAGCGAAAACATTTGTTTAAAACTAAAAATTTGTTATAATATAGTTAATTGGAATCGCTTTTCAACGCACATCACAAATCAAATTTTGGCTAAATTTCGCGTTTTGAAGCAAAATATAATTAGAAAATTTTTAATAAAAGGAGGGTCAAATGGCGGACAATCAAGAGGACGAAAATCTCACACAAGAAGAGATTGAAGAAGCCGATCAAGCCGAGCAAGAAGCGTTTGAGGAAGAGCAACTTTTAAACAAACAACGCTATGAAAATAACATTCGCTCTCGTTTCAATGCAATGAAGCGCATTTATATGACAAAATCTAAATTTTGGCCTATCCTTGGCTTTAATGAATTAAAATTGCTTAATGCAATGCGCAAAATAGATCCGGGTGAGGCAATATCTTTCTTAAGAGTTGTGGCACAAAAGCATGGAGAATTTGCGGCAAAAATTAATAGCATTCTTGCCACAATCGTGCCCCTTTTGCCATGCATCGCAATTGTGATGTTGATTATTCTTGCCGTGATTATGGTTATTGGCGTAGTAATTGGCATTGTCAACACGCTTGGAGACATCGGCGGGGGCTCTTCCGGTGGGCTTTCTTCAGCTTTGGGCATGAAGGGCGACATGTTTTATGGCATGCGCGTTTTCTATGAAGATGCTGAGCAAGCAAGCCAAGATTTGCAGCGAGATTATGCCGATTCGTTTTCTTACGCTCTTGAAGAGTTTAAAAAGGATTATAGCGACATAACCATTAATATTAACGTTCCTGCAGAGTTTGATTTGGAAACGCTTGAGCAAAACTATCCTGAAATTTATGAAGCAGTAAAACGAATTGCAATCGAAGTGTATGTGCAAGATAATCCGGACATTTCGCGAGAGGAAATTCCTGACGAGTTGAAAGAGATTGTTTTGGGCATTAAATATTTTGGCATTGATGAAGAAATTTTAGACGAAATTTCTCAATCTCTCACCGACTATATCACAGACGAAACTGCTCCACTTTTCACCGCAGACGAAGAGGTTACAGATGCGGAGGGCAAAATTCTTCAATCTTTTTTGGAGAGTTTCGCCGAGGTGTATGTATTGCAAGATGAGAATGGGGAAAAACTGCCATCTCGCACGCAGATGATTTATGTGAAAGATTATCTTTTGAGTGCGGATAGTGAAAGTGAAGAATATAGCATAAACAATGTGGAATTTGAAAACTATATCGCTGCAATTATCATGCCAAAAGAGCAAGTTAAGGCAAATTTATTATCATTTAATGCTAAAAAGATCGATATAGAAAAGTTTAACATGTATCTTATGGGAGAGACAGAGTTTGATAAAAAACTTTTCCTTGAGGGCAAATACACGGAAGGAGCGGGAGATATCTACAATTTTGAATTAGAAGAAAATTTAACGCTCGAGCCTTTCGCGGATATAGACAGCACTTCATCGGCAGAAAACAATCCGCTAAAAGTTGCAAAATCTTTGTGGGGTGTGTTGAAAGACGCCAATCTAAATGCTCAATTTTATATGCAACTAGGTGAAGACGGAATTTACACGCTCAAACTTTCTGGATTGTTTATCACATTTTCAGGGAATGAAGAGCCGTTCTCTTTTGCAGATTTCCAGCCTTCATATTCGCAGAATTAAAACAGGGGGGGGGGCTTTGCGGCTGCCTTTTGGCAGCCGCGGGCGGCGTTGCCGCCAGGCGCGCGTGCCGCGCGCCAAAGCCCCCGTTTTTCATGCTTTTATGGGTGCAAAATGCTTAATTTATGCTTTAAAAATCTTAAATTTATTTGCCGAAAAATGCAATATTTGTTTGATTAATTTGTTAAATTAGTATATAATAAAAATAAATATAGGGGTTTTTCAATATCTTTGTTTTCTTATGGTCAAGTTAAAACCACTATTCAAAGGAGAAAACATTTATGCTAGATTTGGTATTAGAAATTGTTGGCATGCTTTTATATCCGCTTTTTGCTGTTATCTTTTCAGTGATAGATGCAGTGCAGGATATATTCTTTGCTTTTGCCGGCATTGGCACCGTTACATTTGGTGGATTTGGTTCAGTCGGTTGGGGTGGCACAGAAGTTACGATGAATTTCACATCCACAGATGAATATTCAAATGGCATTTTATATTATTTGCTAAACACACCCACAATTCGCAATTTGCTAATATCGTTTTCAATTTTAGCATTATTTTTGCTTGTGATATTCACCATATTGGCATTTATAAAAAATGTGTATGCAGCAAAGCAAAAAAAATGGCAAGAAATTATATCTAGCGCACTCAAGGGTTTAATTCATTTCGTTTTCATTCCTGTTGCTTGCTTGCTGGGCGTGCTTGCGGGCAATATGTTGCTTGTTGTGTTAAACGAAGCCACATCAAGTTCTTCTCTCACCAATAGTTCGCTCTCGCATCAACTGTTTGTCTCGTCGGCATACACAGGCAATGTATTTCGCTGTGGTGGAGGCTGGGAAAAAGAAGTGTCTTTTGGCAGACTGCAACGATATTATAATGACACTAACAAAACGGGTTGGGCACAACTCGGCACGGGCACTTGGTGGGCACACTTCTTTGGAGGGAATGGATACTCTTCGATTGGGCAAATATTTGAAGATATGGAGGGGCTAGACACTTCTTTGGTTAGTGGCTCTTACGATTCTAGCCGAGATGAAGATTATGCCAATTTGCTAGACGCTTATTATAAAACCCCGTTTGCCAACATTTCCACAGTTACATCCGTAATGTTGGATTATAAAATTTGGGATATAAACTACCTATTGCTGGGTGCGGGTGGTGTGTTTATGATATTTGCGCTCATGAAACTATCTTTTGGCATGATTAAGCGATTGTTCACACTGTTGCTTCTCTTCGTCATTAGCCCTGTTGTGTGTGCGCTCTATCCGCTTGATGATGGCTCGGGTGTGAATAAATGGAAAGGAGATTTCACCAAAAACTTCTTCATGGCGTATGGCGCAGTGGTTGGGTTAAATATATATTTCCAAATCTTGCCACTAATCACGCATATAAAAGTTGGCAGTGATGCCATTGGCATTGTGCCATTGATAATCACTATTGCAGGACTGTTTATGGTGAGCGATTTCGTGTCTATGCTATCTCAATATCTGCATGGGGACGATGCCTACTCTGCTGGCGGTGGCATTATGAATAGAGTTACCGGCAAGATGAAGCAAGGCGCAAAATTTGTGGGCAAACAAGCCATTGGTGCATTCACTATGCACTATAAAGCAAAAGGTGCAGAAAAGGCCGTAAG